>CALEMB010000233.1 GCA_937902805.1 uncultured Bacteroidales bacterium | reverse complement strand
GAGATCTACACTCTTTCCCTACACGACGCTCTTCCGATCTCGATCTCCATCGATGAGGAAGTGGAGTTTTGCTGTGAGCTGAAGTTCGACGGGCTTAGCATTAGCTTGCAATATGAAAATGGTGTGCTCGTCCGGGCCGTCACCCGTGGCGACGGCACCCAAGGCGATGACGTCACCACCAACGTGAAAACCATCCACACCGTGCCGCTCAAACTCCACGGCGACTATCCCGAGTTCTTCGAGATGCGCGGCGAGATAGTGATGCCGTTCGAGAGTTTCAACCGCTTGAACGAAGCCCGTGCCGAGGCTGGTGACGACCTTTTCGCTAACCCTCGCAATGCCGCTGCCGGAACACTGAAACTGCAAGACAGTAAGGAAGTGGCTCGTCGTCGATTGGACAACTACTGCTACTACATGATGATGGACGATTTGGAAGACCGCTACCAAACGCATTATCAAAGTCTGCAAGCCGCAAAGAAATGGGGCTTCAATATTTCCAACTTCATGGCCCTTTGCAAAACCATAGATGAAATCTTCGAGTTCATCGATTATTGGGACGTGAAACGCCATGAGTTGCCCTTCGCCATCGACGGCATTGTGCTGAAAGTCAACAGTTATGCGCAACAACAGATTTTAGGTTACACGGCCAAGTCACCGAAATGGGCCATTGCCTACAAGTTCAAGGCGGAGGAAGTGGAGACCGAGCTGCAAAGCGTTGACTTCCAAGTGGGACGACACGGCACCATCACCCCTGTGGCCAACCTTGCCCCTGTGCAATTGGCTGGCACCACAGTGAAACGCGCCACCTTAAATAACGAGGACTTCATCCGCCAGTTTGACTTGCACTACGGCGACACCGTCACCGTGGTGAAAGGCGGCGAGATCATCCCGAAAATCATCGGCGTGAATCTCGACAAACGTCAGGCGGGGGCGAAACCAGTGGAGTTTGTCAAGACCTGTCCCATTTGTGGGACGCCACTCGTCCAGAACGAAGGCGAAGCGGCGTGGTATTGTCCCAACAGTTCGGGGTGCTCTCCGCAAATCCGAGGCCGCATCGAGCATTTCATCGGGCGCAAGGCCATGAACATCGAAAGCCTCGGCGAAGGCAAGGTGGAACTGCTCTATGAGGAAGGCTTGGTGCGCAATGTCGCCGATTTGTATGACCTTACATACGACAAACTCTTTGGCTTGGAGAAGGTTATCACCATTGAGGATGAATTCAGTTTGATGCCTGTCGCCACGCGAAAGGTCAGCTTCAAGGAGAAGACGGCGCAAAACATTTTGGATGCTTTGGAAAAGTCGAAGTCGGTACCGTTTGAAAGGGTTTTGTTTGCCTTGGGCATCAAGTTTGTAGGCGAGTCGGTGGCCAAGGTGTTGGCCAAGGCTCTGCACGACATCGACCATATCATCAGTGCCTCCGTCGAGGAAATGACTGAAATCAACGAGATTGGCGAGAAGATTGCGCTCTCGGTAAGGAATTTCTTCGATGACGAGCGCAATATCGACATCGTCAACCGACTGAAACAGCATGGTTTGCAATTCGCCATGGCCGAGCAAGCCGTTTCCGACAAGGAACAAGTTCTGGCAGGCAAGTCGTTTGTGGTGAGCGGTGTGTTCCAACACTATTCCCGCGACGGCATCAAGGAGACCATCGAGGCCTACGGCGGCAAGAACGTGGGGAGCATCTCTGGAAAGACCGACTACGTGTTGGCCGGCGACAAAATGGGTCCCGAAAAACGCAAAAAGGCTGAATCTTTGGGCGTCCCCATCATCACCGAGGCTGAATTTGAGGAAATGATAGGGGTTTCGCATTCGCCAGAAGAAAACGGATTGCTATTTTAATCGATTTTCAAGAAAATAGCTATCTTTGCAAAACAAATACAATGAGAAATGTCGCAACTGACTATAGACAAAATCGAGTTTCTGATTATGGCTGTCAAATTGTTTGCAGTAAAGTATCAACTAACCCCCATTCAAGCCTATCGATATATCAGTCGTTACGACGGCGTCGGATTCATTGAGCGGAATTATGGCATTATGCACACGCTTCCGTTTCAAGAAATGGTTCAAGGTATTTCAGACTATTATCGACATTGAAGAGTTTATGCGTAGACTGCATTATATGAAAGGCATTACTTACCAATACGCTTTTTGTACCGAATTAGCCATCAGCAAACTGAAAAAGTTATGAATATAGAGCAGAAAGACTTTGAGTTTATGGTCGACATTATGACCCGCGACCTCATTTCATTGTTGATGGAACGCCAAAATTTGGGCATGAAAGCCGCCTTCGATATGTTCTATAACTCAGACACTTACGCTGCCCTGAATCGGCCTGAAAGCGGCCTGTATTTCCAAAGTCCAAAAGACAGTTATTCCATGTTGGAAAATGAAATGAAAACAGGCAAGATGGGATA
>CALEMB010000232.1 GCA_937902805.1 uncultured Bacteroidales bacterium | reverse complement strand
CCGATCTCGATCTAAACCAACAGCGGAATAAGCATGTAGAAAGCCTGGGGGTTCCTTGTTTGGACGAGGGTTCGACTCCCTCCATCTCCACTTTAAGCCGCCGCTGAATCCAGCGGTGGCTTTTTCTTTGCCAGATGCAAAATTTTTTCCTATTTTTACCGCCTCAATCAACACGTAGACACTATGAAAAACATCATCACCAGCCTATTGGCCTTATTAGGATTAGCCACCGCCTGCGGGCAGCAGCATTTTGAAAACGTCGACGTCAACCGTTTTGCCGAACTGATAGCAGACCCCGATGTGGTCCTGCTCGACGTGAGAACCGCCGCAGAATACGACGAAGGACATATCGCCAATGCCCTCAACATTGATGTGAAACAAGATGACTTCATAACGCAAGCGAAGTCCATCCTTCCTGCCGACAAGACCATTGCCGTGTATTGCCGTAGTGGGAGACGCTCTGCCTCTGCCGCAGGAAAACTGTCTGCCGAAGGCTTCAAAGTCGTGAATCTTAATGGTGGCATCATGGCTTGGAAAGAAGCAGGAAAGCCTGTTGAGACCGACACTGAAGCTTACGAAACTGACGTCTTCACCACAAAGAGCGGCAAAACCGTCACCATCCATGCCCTGGTACACGCCTCCATGCGCATCGAGTATGACGGCAAGGAGTTCCAAATCGACCCTGTGACGAAGCTGGGCGACAAGACCATAGCCTACGCAGCCATGCCCAAAGCGGATTACATCTTCGTGACCCACGAGCATTTTGACCACCTTGACACGACGGCCATCCAACAACTCACTGGCGACAACACCCAACTCATCACCAACCAACGCTGCGCTGAGATGCTTGGCTATGGTCAGGTAATGACCAACGGCGACACCCTCAAATTGGCTGATGATTTCATCGTTGAGGCTGTGCCTGCCTACAACACCACCGAAGGTCACCTGCAGTTCCATCCCAAAGGACGTGACAACGGCTTCATCCTCACCCTCGATGGGCTGAGAATCTATATCGCTGGCGACACTGAGGACATCCCAGAAATGACTAACATCCAAGACATTGACGTTGCCTTCCTCCCCTGCAACCAACCTTACACTATGACAGTGGAGCAACTGGTCAATGCGGCAAAGATAGTCAAACCGAAAGTGCTGTTCCCCTACCACTATGGCCAAACGGATGTAAGCGGCATCCCTGCACTGCTGGAGAACGACGGCGTTGAGGTTAGGATTAGACATTACGAATGACGCTATTTTCATTCCGACCTTTAAATTAATTAGTTTTTTCGCCCTAATCCGCCTTACCAACCGAAATATTCCGTACCTTTGCAGATTAATTAAAACCTATCTGCCATGGCACTAGATAACGAAAAAATCATCGGTGAAGGCTTGACCTACGACGACGTCCTGTTGGTCCCTTCCTATAGCAATGTGCTCCCCCGTGAGACGAGCCTGAAAACCAAGTTCTCACGCAATATCGACCTCAACATTCCCGTCGTCTCCGCCGGCATGGACACCGTGACGGAGAGCCGCATGGCCATCGCCATCGCACAAGAAGGCGGCATCGGTGTGCTGCACAAGAACATGACCATCGGCAAGCAAGCCGCTGAGGTGCGCAAGGTGAAACGCGCCGAAAACGGCATGATCAGCGACCCAGTGACCATCCACGTCGACGCCACGGTGCGCGATGCCCTCAACTTGATGAGCGAATACCGCATCGGCGGCATCCCCGTCGTCGACAGCTGCAACGTGCTCGTTGGCATCGTCACCAACCGCGACTTGCGCTTCGAGCGTGGTCTCGACCGCCCCATCGCCGAGGTGATGACGAAAGAGAACCTCATCACCACGACAGAGGTGTCTTTCGAGAAAGCCGCCGATATCCTGCAAGAACATAAAATCGAGAAACTGCCTGTGGTCGACAAGGACAACCACCTCATCGGCCTCATCACTTACAAGGATATTATTAAGGTGAAGGCGCGCCCCAACGCCTGCAAGGACTCGCGCGGCCGTCTGCGCGTAGCCGCTGCCGTGGGCATCGCCTCCAACACCCTTGAGCGTGCCGACGCCCTCGTCGACGCTGGCGTGGACGCCCTCGTCGTCGACACGGCCCACGGCCATTCACAAGGTGTCATCGACATGGTGCGCAACCTGAAAGCCCACTACCCCAACATCGACATCGTGGCTGGCAACATCGCCACTGCCGAAGCCGCCAAGGCCCTTGCCGAGGCTGGTGCCGACGCCATCAAGGTGGGTATTGGCCCCGGCTCTATCTGCACCACACGCGTGGTGGCCGGCATCGGTGTGCCGCAACTGACCGCCGTCATGGAGGTCGCCAAAGCCCTCGAAGGCACGGGCATCCCGCTCATCGCTGACGGTGGCATCCGCTACACGGGCGACATCGTGAAGGCCCTCGCCGCAGGTGCCTCGTCCATCATGGCAGGCTCACTCTTCGCTGGCGTTGATGAGTCGCCAGGCGACACCATCATCTACGAAGGCCGTAAGTTCAAGACTTATCGTGGCATGGGATCGCTCGAAGCCATGCAGCAAGGCTCGAAGGACCGTTACTTCCAAGACAATGTGGAAGACGTGAAAAAGCTCGTCCCCGAAGGCATCGCAGGTCGTGTTCCCTACAAAGGCACACTCTCCGAAGTGGTGTACCAGATGGTCGGTGGCTTGCGCTCCGGCATGGGCTACACAGGCTCGCATACCATCGAGGAACTCAAGAAAGCCAAGTTCATCCGCATCACCAACTCAGGCATCCTTGAAAGCCATCCGCATGACGTGACCATCACCCAAGAAGCCCCTAATTATAGCAAGAGAAGTTAAAAATGAAAGCATCCATTTCGTTCCCTGAATTATCTAACATCATACTCGAAAAAGCTGAACAAAACATCTCCTTCAGCTACGTCAACGACAAAACCATCCGCGTCGCCTACCCGCTCAATCTGGGATTCATCAAGTCAAGCATCTCCGCCGACCTGACCATTGAGGAATTGAGAGGCAGCGACTTATTGGTGCAAGTGTCGGGTGGGAAAGGCACTGAGACCTTGATCAACACTGCCCTCAACCTGATGAAAAACAAGATTCCAGAGGGTCTGCTGGAAAAATGGCCCGAAAATCGTTTCTTGATTCATCTGGGCATGCTTGAGCAGGTGAAACCGATATTCGACACCATTTCCGTGAACAATCTCCATGTGCTCAGGGAAGGTCTCGAAGTGGAAGGTGCAATGAAATCGATGAATAACAACATTTAAAGACAAACTGCGTTATTAAAAAACGGAATAAACTCTAAATAAACCAATGAAGAAATTCAACTATTTGAAAGCCATCGCATTGGCTTTGGTTTTGATGCCCACTGTATTTGCCAATGCCCAGTCGAAGATCGACAAGCAGGTGCTGATGACCATTGGCGACCAGAACATCACGGTGAAGGAATTCTGTGATGTGTACTACAAGAACAACCTTAAGAGCGACGTCATCGAGAAGAAATCTGTCGACGACTACCTCGACCTCTTCACGACCTTCCGCATGAAGGTGATGGAAGCCGAACGTCTTAAACTCGACACCAGCGCCAAATTCCAAAAGGAACTGGCAGGCTACCGCAAGCAGCTGGCCAAGCCTTTCATGAGCAGTGACGACATCACCGAGGAACTTGTGCAGGAAGCCTATCAGCGCAAGCTGAAGGACCTCCGTGCCTCTCATATCCTCATCCGTTGCGACAAGAACGCCTTGCCGTCGGACACCCTGAAGGCCTACAACAAAGCCATGGAAATCAGGAAGAAAGCCATTGCCAAAGGTGCCGACTTCGCTGCCTTGGCCGACCAATATTCCGAAGACCCCTCAGCCAAAGGCATGAAAGCCACTGACCAGACACCCGCCCGTCCCGGCAACCACGGCGACCTCGGCTATTTCACCGTCTTCGACATGGTGTATCCCTTCGAGACGGGAGCCTATAACACCAAAGAAGGTGAAATCTCCATGCCCGTGCGTAGTGACTTCGGCTACCACCTCATCAAGGTAAACAGCATCACCGATGCCTTAGGCTCCATCCAAGCCGCCCATATCTTCCTGCAATTGCCTGCCGACGCTTCCGAAGAAGACGAGGACGCCATGCAGAAGAAGGCCGACAACATCTACAAGGAATTGATGGCACAAGATGGCAAGAATTGGAACGAAATGGTGAAACAATACACTGACGACAAGGGCACCATCAGTCGCAATGGCGCTTTGAGTAACTTCACCGTCAGCCGCATCGTCCCCGAGTTCATCGAGGCCTGCAAGTCGCTGGAAAAGGGTCAGATAGCCAAGCCTGTCCGCACCATGTACGGCTACCATATCATCAAACTGATGGATTATTCCGGAGTGGGCACCTTGGAAAAGGAAAGAAAAGGCCTGACCGAACGCATCGAAAAGGACATGCGCTCCAAGAAGTCGGAAGAGGTGGTCATCAAACAGGCAAAGAAGGATTACCATTTCAAGCAGAACGACAAGGTTTTGGAAAGTTTCATGGCTACCGTCGACAGCACCATCTTGCGCAACGAATACAAGCCTGCTACCAACCTCGACATGGGTGCTACCTTGTTCAGCATGGACGGCAACGCTACCAAAGTCAGCGATTTCGTGGACTATATCAAGGAGAAAATGACGCCTCAGCGCCACGTCTCCCCTGCTACCTACGCCTATCAATTGTATGAAGCTTTCTCCAACGAGAAGGTGATGGACTATGCCGATGCCCACCTTGAGGACAAATATCCCGAGTTCAAGGCCTTGGTGCAGGAATACAAGGACGGTATCCTTCTGTTCGACCTCATGGACAAGGAAGTGTGGACCAAAGCCGTGAAAGACACGCTCGGCCTGCAGGAATTCCATGATCGCAACGCCACCAATTATATGTGGGAAAACCGCGCCTACGCCACCATCGTCACGGTGACGCGCCCCGAATCGTTGCCCAAGGTGAAGGCCCTCATTGACAGCGGCGTCGAACTCGACAGCTTGAAGAACGCCATCCGCCGCGACTCCATCGGCTACGCCTTCGTGCGTAAGGGCTATTACCAAAGAGGCGACAACCAATATGTCGACCAGACCGAATGGAAGGTGGGCGAAAGAAACGAAATTGCCTCCACCGTCGACCAGTCGACCACCATCGTCTTCATCAGGGAACTGCGCGACCCTGAGCCTAAGACCCTCAAGGAAGCCCGCGGCCTTGTCACCTCCGACTATCAAGTGGAGCTCGAGCAAAAATGGGTGCAGTCGTTGAAGCAACGCTATCCCGTGAAAATCGACGAGAAAGTACTGGAAAAGGTAAGAAAGATGTATCAATGAAGAAGATAGGCGTTCTCATCGGTATCGCTTCCTTACTGCTGTTGGCAGGCTGCGACTACTTCCAGAAAAGCTCTAAGGAAGTGGTGGTGGCCGAGTGTTACGGCAAATACCTCTATGAGTCGGACCTGAAGGGCATCATCCCTGAAGGCGCTTCCATCATGGACAGCATCCAATATGCCAGCACCTTCATCGACTCCTGGATCAGGAGGGAGGTGCTTATCCATCAGGCCGAGAGCAACCTCAACATGGAAGAGCTCGACCTGAAGAAGCAGTTGGAGGAATACCGAAACTCGCTTGTCATCTACGCCTACGAGACCCAGCTCATCAACCAGAAACTGGACACCCTCATCAGCGAAGACGAAATCACCGAATACTACGAGCAACACAAGGAAGACTTTCAACTGCGCAACACGATGGTGCGGGTGGCATACGTCATCATCCCCGAGGACAGCAAGCAAAAAGCCACCTTCCAGAAGCTGATGAGCGACCCCGACACGCTGCTGTTGCAAAACATCGATGTGCTGGCCATGTATTATGCCGCCAAGAGTTACCTCGACGTGGACCATTGGATGCGCCTCGATGAGTTGACCAACATCGTCCCGATTGAAATTTTCAACGCAGAGAGCTTCTTGAAAAAGAACAGGTTCGTCTGCTTCGACATGAACGAATACACCTACATGGTGCGTTTCGTGGAATACCTTCTGGAAGAAAGCACCTCGCCCTTGGAGATGGTGCGCGACAACATCAAGAGCGTCATCCTGGCCCAACGCAAACAGGCCATGCTCGAACGAATGAAAACGTCACTCTACGAGAAGGCGAAGCGTGACCGCGCCTTTGAGGTGTATGTGGGCTCTCCCACTTTGTATAATGCTGATTGAATAGATCGGCGTTTAACTACGTTGAATCTTCGATTTCGACAGGCTCAACGACCTCGGTCCCTGAGCTTGTCGAAGGGCCGAAAAAGAATAAATGAAATGACAATTTTAACACCAATGAAAAGAAACTGGATTATCATAGCACTCATGCTTTTGGCCTTGCCGATGATGGCACAAAACCGTCAGGCCCAAGTGATTGACAAGGTGGTGGCCGTGGTCGGAAAGAACATCATTTTACAATCCGACATCGAAAACCAGTACATGCAATACCGCTTGCAAGGCATGGCAGAAGGCACTGGAAAAGAAGTGCGTGGCCGCATCTTGGAAGACCTGTTACTCCAAAAGCTCATGCTCAACCAGGCCGAAATGGACAGTATCAGTGTCACCGACGAGCAGGTGGAGGCCCAGATGGACCAACGTATCCGCTATTTCGTCAGCAGAATCGGCTCGCAGGAGAAGATGGAAGAGCAGTTCGGCAAGAGTATGTCGGAAATCAAGGACGAGGTGCGCCAAGCCGTGAAAGACCAGATGCTTCAGGAGCAGGTGCAGGCAAAAATTATGGAGAACGTGGTGGTGACGCCCAACGAAGTGCGGGCCTTCTACAACGACATCCCAAAAGATAGCCTGCCGACCGCCCAACCCAGCTATGAAATCGTGCAAATCGTGAAGCGTCCACCCGTCAGCATCGACGAGAAGCTACAGGTGAAAGACCGCCTCTACCAAATCCGCAAGCGCATCCTCGAAGGTGAGAGCAGTTTCTCCACCATGGCTGTGCTTTACTCTGAAGACCCAGGCTCCGCAAGACAAGGCGGCGAGCTCGGCTTTGCCGGCAAGGGCGTATATGCCACCGAATTTGAGAATGTCGCTTTCAACCTAAGAGATGGCGAGATTTCGGACGTGGTGGAGACCCAATTTGGCTTCCATATCATCCAACTCATCGAACGTCGTGGCGAGACCGTCAACTGCCGCCACATCCTGCTCACCGCCAAGGTACCCGTCGAAGCCCTTGAGAGAGCCCAACTCCAACTCGACTCAGTGGCGCAGCTCATCCGCAACGGCGATATGACCTTTGAGGCTGCCTGCAAGAAATTCAGCGACGACGATTCAAGAAACAATGGCGGCTACATCACCAACGCAGGCACGGGAAGCAACTGGCTCAGCCTGCAAGACATGCAGGAGTTGGAAGGCAGCTATCCCGAATACAAGAACCTGGCTTTCGTCGTCAGCCGCCTCGATGTGAATGAAGTCAGCGACCCGCTGCCGATGACCACCAATGAAAACAGCGACGCCTTCCGCCTTATCATGATCAAGCGGAAGACCGAAGCCCATAAAGCCAACCTGAGAGACGACTACAGCCTCATCCAAAACTGGGCCATGGGCCAGAAACGTCAGCAGGCCGTAGGCAAATGGGTGGCCAACAAAGCCGCCAAGGCTTACATTCGCCTCGACGACGAATACAAGAACTGTGATTTTTATTACGATTGGAACATTCAATGACAAACTACGCTTCAGATGTCGACGGTGCCAAGGCATTGGTCGAGAAATATGATACCCTCCGCAAGGAAATCGGAAAAGTCATCGTCGGACAGCATGACATCATCCACGACACCATTCTGTCAATCTTTTGCCAAGGCCATGTGCTGCTCGTTGGCGTGCCTGGACTGGCCAAGACCCTGTTGGTCAATACCATCGGCAAGGCTTTGGGCTTGAGCTTCAGCCGCATACAGTTCACCCCCGACCTGATGCCTTCCGACATCGTAGGTACGGAGATCTTGGACGAGTCTCGCCAGTTCAAGTTCATCAAAGGCCCCGTCTTCGCCAATATCGTTTTGGCCGACGAAATCAACCGTACGCCGCCCAAGACGCAAGCTGCCTTGTTGGAAGCCATGCAGGAGAAATGCATCACCGTATCGGGCAAGACTTATAAGTTGCAGGAACCGTTCTTCGTGCTGGCCACGCAGAACCCCATTGAGCAAGAAGGCACCTATCCCTTGCCCGAAGCCCAGCTGGACCGTTTCATGTTCAACCTCATGCTTGACTATCCCTCGTATGAGGAGGAAATCAACATTGTGAAAAGCACCACCATAGGTAATGTAGCCGAGGTGAACGCCGTGCTGTCACCCGAGGAAATCTTGTATTTCCAACAGCTGGTGCGCCGCGTGCCCGTGCCGGACAATGTCTATGAATATGCGGTGAATCTAGTCGCCAAGACACGTCCCCACACCGAGAAAGCCCACGACTGGGCCAACCGTTACCTTAGCTGGGGAGCAGGACCGCGTGCCTCGCAGTACCTCATCATCGGTGCCAAGGCCAACGCCCTGCTGACGGGCAAATATTCCCCCGACATCGAAGATGTGCAACGTGTCGCCGTGCCGATATTGCGGCACCGCATCATCAGGAACTACACGGCTGAAGCGGAAGGGATTTCGATAGAAGATATAATTGACCAGCTAAAGTAATAAGTTAAGGTCCCTGAGCCTGTCGAAGGGCCGACCAAAAACACAATAAACTCACAAGACGGCGTTTCGACAAGCTCAACGACCTGCAAGAGTTAAGGTCCCTGAGCCTGTCGAAGGGCCGACCATAAAACAGCAATCTTTAT
>CALEMB010000231.1 GCA_937902805.1 uncultured Bacteroidales bacterium | reverse complement strand
TGTTCCTTGAAGCGCAGGGCCTGTTCAAGGGCATCCAAATCTTCAGGGTTGAAGATGGCGGGCAATGCGGCGCGGTTCACGGTGCCCTCGGGCGTCATGGCGTCTTTACCCACATTTCTAGTATCGGGCACTTGCTTGGCAAGCACCACGATTTTCAATGGTTTTGTCATAAAATAAAAATCTCGTTTTCAATTCAACTGCGAAGATTCCCTCGCAATTTCGGCGGCAAAAATACGAAAAAATTATTTAAACGTTCACTTTCCCGAAAAATGCACTCATAAAACAACAAAGGCTTGCCGAAGCAAGCCTTTGTCAGCAAATTGATTATCAGCATCCTGAAGTAGCTCGCTCCAAGCGCTTCATGATGGAGAAGATGAACACGGCAGAAAGCAGACAGAGCACGACGAGGACACCCCAAACCATCCAGAGCGGCATACCGGTGCCCCAGATGTGGGCGATGACGCTGGTGAGATAGTTGCCGATGGCGGTCACACAGAACCACATGCCCATCATCATGCCTTTGTACTTGGGCGGCGCCACCTTCGTGACGAAGGAGATGCCGATAGGACTCAGCAACAACTCGGCAAAGGTCAACACAAAATAGGTACTAATCAGCCAATTGGGTGAAACCAAAGTGCTGCTCACACCACCTTGTGCCTTCAGTTCGGCAGGACTGGCTAACGGGATGGAACAAATCACCAGAATGAGGAATCCCAATGCTGCGACAATCATACCCATACCAATCTTGCGCGGCGAGGAAGGCTCCTTGCCTTTCTTTGCCAAGGCTCCGAAAACCGCCATCGAGACTGGCGTCAGGGCGACCACAAAGAAGGGATTGAACTGCTGATACTGCTGCGGTAGCACATTGATCGGGTCGGGCATAACTTTATAGACCGTCAATGCCATAACCCACAAAAACACTGTTATGCCGCATAAGATGCCACGATTCAAAGGCTTGGTGGCCTGAGCCGCCCCAAACATCGTATAAATCGAAACGGCGACCAAAGTCAACGACCAAATGTTGAAGCCAAAACGAGTGAAACCACTCACCGTATTTTGCGTGTAGTCACGGGCAAAGTAAGTTAGGCAGAGACCTGCTTGCTGGAACGACATCCAGAAGAAGATGACCACAGCGAAAACCATCACCAAGGCGGTGATGCGCTCGCGGGTTTGCTCCTTGGAGAGTTCCACCACATTCACCGTAGTGCTTCCCATTGCCTTGGCCTGCTTGGTGTTGACATCAGCGTGCTTGAACCAATTGCGGCAACTGAGATAAATCGCCATAGAGAGAATCAGCGAGAGACAAGCCACACCGAAACCGTAGTTGTAGGCACCCGACAAGGCATCAATGTAGTTGTTAGCAAAGCCAGCCAAATCGTTGACGTTACCGCCTTGTTGCACGGCCAAAGCCTCAAAATGCGAAAGTGCTTCTGGCTTGATGGTGCCATCCAAATATTGGTGTGCCAAGGAAGGAATTTGCGGCACGTAAGTGAAGCCTGCCTTACCGAGGAACAAATTCGTCACTTTGGTAGCAGCCATAGGAGCAAACATCGAGCCGATGTTGATGGCCATATAGAACAGGCTGAAGCCGTTGTCGCGGAAGGCACTGTATTTGGCCTCGTCATAAAGGTTACCCACCATCACTTGAAGATTGCCTTTGAAAAGGCCGGTACCAATGGCAATCAAAGCCAATGCGGAAAACATGGTGACTTTGGCCGTAGCGGTCGCCATCGGCACTGCCAAAAGCAGGTAACCGAGAAACATCACCACGATGCCCGACTTCACCATCTTACCGTAACCGAAACGGTCGGCCAACATACCGCCGATGAGAGGCATGAAATAAACGCATCCGAGGAAGATGCCATAGATGTGGCCCGCCTGTGCCTCGTTGTAACCGAATTTGGCCTGCAGAAAGAGTACGAAGATGGCCAGCATGGTGTAATAGCCGAAGCGTTCGCCAGTGTTAGCCAATGCGAGGGCGTAAAGCCCTTTAGGATGACCCTTGAACATAGTTGTCAGTTGTTAGTTATTCAGTTATTCAGTTAAATGACAAAGGCTTGCTTGCGCAAGCCCTTGCCATACAATTATTCAATTTTATTATTTAGTCACTCTTTCGAGCCACTTCACCATACCGAACATGACGGACATGGAGACGAGGCAGATGAGCAGGAACACGCCCCAGCACTTCCAGATGGGCCAGGCATTCAGCATGATGGGACCCACGAAGATGAAGAGGTTGCCGATGGCTGTGGCACCCAGCCACAAACCTTGGCAGAGACCCACCATGTGGCGCGGGGCCACCTTCGAGACGAAGGACAGACCCAGCGGCGAGATGAACAACTCGGCCACGGTGAGGAAGAAATAGGTAACAATCATCACCCACGGAGCGGCTTTGGCAAGACCAGCGGCGGCCATTTGGGCAATATCCATGGCGCGGAACTCGTCGCCCGAAGGATAACCCTTCATAATGGAGAAAATCATCAAGAAGAGGTAGGCACAACCAGCGAGACCCATACCATAAGCAATCTTACGAGGTGTGGAAACAGGTTTGCCCTTACGAGCCAGCACAGCGAAAATACCCATGACCAACGGGGTAAGGATAATCACGAACAAAGGATTCAAAGCCTGCCAGATTTCAGGAGCGATGCTCGACGAATCCACAAAGTCACGAGCAAACACCGACAGCGACTGGCCATTCTGGTGGAACGAGAGCCAGAAGAACACGGCAATACCCAACACAGCAAACAAAGCAGCCATACGCTGTTTGATTTCCTTAGCCATAGCAGCTTTTTCCTCGGCAGTGTAGCCAGCGGCCTCGGCAGCCACCTTCTTGGCGGGTTGCGGGAACTTGTTCTTTTGCGTGAAGAAGATAACCAACGAAATCAGCATGGCGGCCACTGAGACGAAGAACGAGAAGTGAACACCTTGGTTGAAAGTCAGGATGTAGTCGGAGCAGAACTGAATCAGGTTGTCGCCATAGTTGGCAGAGGGAAGCACCGAGTTGGCCATAGTTTCCGTGAACTTCTGCGTCACCTCACCGTTAGCTAAATACTGGTGGCAAAGTGCCGACATATCGGCATTGTAAACGAAGTGGTGAGCCTTCAGCCACCATTCACGCAGCATGGGAGCCACGAAGGGGGCAATCACACCACCGATGTTGATGAACACGTAGAAAATCTGGAAACCGCTGTCGCGCTTGTCCTTGGCCACAGCTAAAGCCTCGGGGCCTTTCTTGGCGGCCTCAGCTTCAAAGTTGTCGTACATTTGACCGACCAAAGCCTGCAGGTTGCCTTTGAACAGACCATTACCGAAAGCAATGCAGAGCAGGGCAAAGCATGTGAAGACAAGAATGCCCATCCATTTGCCGTTGCCGTCAACGATGATGCCATTGGCATCCTGGCTAAACAGCGGGATGGCCATGCCCACATAACCGAGAGCCATGATAATCAAACCCCACTGGATAGTGCGGTGGTAGTTTTGCGTGCGGTCGGCAATGATACCGCCAACCAAGCTCAGCACGTAAATGCCGAAATAGAACACCGAATAAATGACACCAGCGGTGGCATCGGGCAATCCGAACTTCGACACGATGAAGAGCAGCAGGATGGCGTTCATGATGTAGTAGCCAAAACGCTCGCCCATGTTACTTAATGCGGCTGCAATCAAGCCTTGGGGATGTTCCTTCTTGGCCTTTGAGAGGTAGAAGAAAAGGAATGGGATAACCACTGCAAGGATGCAGATGAAGATCACCATTGTCACATTTGTTTGTAATAATACCATAATGTTATGAATTTGATGATTTTAAAGATTCACGGTTTTTCCAACAGCGGACAAAGATAGGGAAAAATGTGTTGCGTTTGTAAAAATGAAGAAAAAAGTCTGAGTATAGCCGAAAATTCCTTACTTTTGCGCTTCATTTTTACGACTATGGAAATTAGCAGCAAATACAGCCCTCAGGAAGTTGAAGGCAAATGGTACGAACACTGGATGGACAAGAACTACTTCCACTCCACTCCCGACGAACGCGAACCCTATACCATCGTGATCCCACCGCCAAATGTGACCGGCGTGCTTCACATGGGCCACATGATGAACAACACGATTCAGGACATCCTGATTCGTCGCGCCCGCATGCAAGGCAAGAACGCCTGCTGGGTGCCCGGCACCGACCACGCCTCCATCGCCACCGAAGCCAAGGTGGTGAACAAGCTGGCGCAACAGGGTATCAAGAAAACGGACATTGGCCGCGATGAGTTCCTCAAGCACGCTTGGGACTGGACCCACGAGCATGGTGGCATCATTCTCAAGCAGTTGCGCCGTCTGGGTTGCTCCTGCGACTGGGAACGCACCTCGTTCACTATGGACGACATCCGCTCGAAGAGTGTCATCCGCGCCTTTGTCGACCTTTACAATAAAGGTTTGATTTACCGCGGAGTCCGTATGGTCAACTGGGACCCCAAGGCTCTGACCGCTTTGAGTGACGAGGAAGTCATCTTCAAGGACGAGCACAGCAAACTGTTCTACCTCCGCTATTACCTCCACGAGGACGACGGCACGGGTGCCACAGGTGCTGAAGGCGAAATCATCCATACCGACGAGAAAGGTCGTCGCTATGCAGTGGTGGCTACCACACGTCCCGAGACCATCATGGGCGACACCGCCATGTGCATCAACCCTGCTGACCCGAAGAACCAATGGCTGCGCGGCAAAAAAGTCGTGGTGCCGCTGGTCAACCGCGTCATCCCTGTCATCGAGGACGACTATGTCGATATCGAGTTCGGTACGGGCTGTCTGAAGGTCACTCCTGCTCACGACGTGAACGACTATATGCTGGGCGAGAAGCACAACCTCCAAAGTATCAACATCTTCAACGACGATGCCACTCTGAGCGAGGCCGCTGGTATGTATATCGGCATGAGCCGTGAAGACTGCCGCAAGCAGATTATCGTCGACATGAAAGAAGCCGGCTTGTTGGAGAAGATTGAGGACTATAATAATAAGGTGGGTTACTCCGAGCGCACCAACGTGCCGATTGAGCCGAAACTCTCCATGCAATGGTTCCTCAAGATGGAACACCTCGCCGACATCGCTTTGAAACCCGTCTTGAACGGCGACATCAAGTTCTATCCTGCGAAATATGTCAACCTCTACCGCCACTGGTTAGAGAATATCAAGGACTGGTGCATCAGCCGCCAACTGTGGTGGGGCCATCAAATTCCGGCCTACTACCTGCCCGAAGGCGGTTTTGTGGTGGCCGAGACACCTGAAGAAGCCTTGAAACTTGCCATCGAGAAGACGGGCAACAGCAACTTGACGATGAAAGACTTGCGTCAAGATGACGATGCCTTAGACACTTGGTTCAGTTCGTGGCTGTGGCCTTTGTCGCTCTTCAACGGCATCCTTGACCCCGATAATGCTGAGTTCAAGTACTACTACCCCACCAACGACCTCATCACCGCCCCCGACATCATCTTCTTCTGGGTGGCTCGCATGATTATGGCTGGCGAGGAATATCAGAACGAAGTACCGTTCAAGAACGTGTATTTCACTGGTATCGTTCGCGACAAGTTGGGTCGCAAGATGTCCAAGTCGTTGGGCAACTCCCCCGACCCAATCGAGTTGATTGACAAATTTGGTGCCGATGGCGTGCGTATGGGCATGATGCTCAGCGCCCCTGCCGGCAACGACATCCTTTTTGACGAGTCGCTGTGCGAGCAAGGCCGTAACTTCTGCAACAAGATTTGGAACGCCCTCCGTCTGGTGAAAGGTTGGAACATAGACCAAAACGCCACTCAGCCCGAGGCCGCCAAGATGGCCGTGAAATGGTTTGAGGCTCGCTTCAACCAAGTGCTGGCCGAGACCAACGACAACATCGACAAGTACCGCCTGAGCGATGCCTTGATGGCCATCTACAAGCTCACTTGGGACGACTTCTGCTCATGGTACCTCGAAATGGTGAAGGCCCCGCAAGGTCAGGGCATCGACCCCGTGACCTACGCTGCCACCATCCAGTTCTTCGAGCACCTCATGCTGATGCTGCATCCCTTCATGCCCTTCATCACCGAAGAGATCTGGCACGCCATCGCCGAGCGCAAGGACGGCGACGATATCATCATCGCCCAACAGCCACGCTTCGACAGGCTCAGCGACCAGGCTGCCGCTGTTCTCAAACAGATGGAGTTCACGCAAGAGGTCATCAACAACGTCCGCAAGGTGCGTTCCGATAAGAACATCGCCTTCCGTGATGCCATCAAGCTGGTAGTCGTGGAGAAGAACGGCAACGCCAACAAGGATTTCGACTGTGTCATCGCCAAGCTCTGCAACGTGAGCGAAATCGACTATGTGGCTGAGGCTCCCGCTGGTGCCTTTGGCTTTATCGTGGGCAGCACCGAGTTCTTCGTGCCGCTCACCGGCAGCGTCGATGTGGAGGCCGAAATCAAGAAGTTGGAAGAGGAACTGAAATACGCCCAAGGCTTCCTGAAAAGCGTTGAGGCGAAACTCTCCAACGAACGTTTCGTGAGTGGCGCTCCTGCCGCCGTCGTCGACAAGGAACGCAAAAAGAAAGCCGACACCGAAGCCAAGATCGCTGTGATTGAGCAGCAGCTGGCTGGGCTGAGGAAGTAAGAACACGCTTTCTCTACAATAATATAAAACGGGTTTCACCTTGTGGATGAAACCCGTTTTTTAAGTCTTTTAGAGACAATGCTGTACACAATACCCTGTAAGATATACGATTAGGTAGGCCAAATTTTCATTCACCAATCTTCATCCTCCTCAATCATATTTTTTTGTCCTGTTATTTTATCTTCGTATACCAACTGAAGTTTTCTGTGTGTTTTGGTATCTGCTGGCTGCGTAATCATTAAATCTATTCTTCCTTCATTTAATTCCCAATAACACCACTTCAAATTACATCCAAAAGTAATTGTGTTTTGTGTTGGATTACCGTATTTATTTATCAATTTAGCTTTGCAATATTCATATGCGTTCTCTTGTGCCTGTTGCATTTGTTCTGCATTAGAATCATAGGTTTCATAGCTAAAGTCTGTGAATGCTACAGCAACATCGCAAACTAATTTTGATTTGGGTGTTGTTGCTATTGAAATTGCAGCTTCCATTCCTGCAAAAATACCATCCGCACCATATATATTGTCGTAAGGTAATGGATGGTCTTTAAAACCGTCCTTTGCAAGTAATTCTTGCTTAAACGATGCTATATCTGTACCCATTGGTATGCCCAAAAATGACATGTTCTGTGCTTTGCATAAAAAACATGACAGACAAAGGACAATGAATATTATTCTTTTCATATTGCTACATGGATTGGGGGAGGGGCATTGACATACCATACAATTATCGAATGACGGTGCAAATATAATGAAATTGATTGCAATTAAGAAAACACTGGGAGAAAAATCATGAATTCTTATATTTTTTCCCAGAGTTTTGTCAAAACAGCACAAAAACAGGCTATTTATAGTGGTCTGTTTGTTTTTTTGTATCTTTGCGACAAATTTGTAGTTGAATTCCAAATCTGGACAAACAAGTTCTAACACTATGTACGACAGAATATTAAAAAATGAGCTTTTGAGGCTTTCAAAGCATTTTCCAATCATTTCGGTCTCCGGTCCGCGTCAGTCAGGGAAAACGACACTATGTAAGATGACTTTCCCCGATTACGGATATGCGAACATGGAAGATGAGGAAACACGTGCCTTAGCCGAAAATGACCTAAAAGGGTTCCTTAATAGATATCCGCAAGGCCTCGTCATAGACGAAGCCCATCACCTGCCTCGTTTGTTTTCTGCCTTACAAGTGATGGTGGACGACGATGATTCAAAGCGTTTCGTGCTCTCTGGAAGCAGCAACTTCCTAATGTTACGCAACATCTCGCAATCATTGGCGGGGAGAGTGGCTATCACTCGTTTGTTGCCGCTATCATTGCACGAGTTGAGGCCTGATGAACAATCTGTTGATACCGATGAATTGATTTACAAAGGATTATATCCTGCAATCTGGGGAAAAGACCGTCCTGCATTCACCGTTTACGATAGTTATTTCTCCACCTACATTCAAAGAGATGTGCATCAAATGATCCAAATCAAAGAGATGGATCTTTTTCGAAAATTCGTGCGCTTATGCGCCGTTCGAATTGGCAACGAGTTCGTGGCTAGCACCTTGGCTTCGGAGGTTGGTGTTTCGGTTAAGACCATACAAAATTGGTTTGGCATCTTGGAAGCCTCCTATATCACTTACTTCCTTCAGCCTTATCACAAAAACATAGGAAAACGCTTGGTAAAAACGCCAAAAATGTATTTCCATGACACAGGATTGGTGTGCTATCTACTAGGCTATCATAGTCCAAAGGATGTAGCAACATCTCCTTTACGAGGTGCCTTGTTTGAGAATCTCGTGATAAATGAAATGCTAAAAAGCAGATTTAATGCTACATTGGACAATAATCTATATTATTACCGAGACAAATCACAACATGAAGTCGATGTGATTCAAGAAGACGCTTCAAAAATCAAAGCCTTTGAAATCAAATCGGCAACAGTATTTCACACGGAATTCTTAAAGAATTTGGACTACCTGAAATCATTGTATGGAAATTCAGTTATTTCAACTCAAGTGATCTATGACGGATCATTAGAATGGCCCAAAACCGACAATGGATTGTTGAATTTCAGAAATTTATAAAAACAATCGTCCAAATTTGTAGTTGAATTACAAATCTGGACGATTGTTTCAGAACTCCTTTCTATCATTTGCAGAGATCG
>CALEMB010000230.1 GCA_937902805.1 uncultured Bacteroidales bacterium | reverse complement strand
CATGACTCAGGTGCTGTCTAACTCTGATACAACTCTGATACAACTCTGATACAACACTGACTTACCTATGACTTGGCACTGACTCCCCAAAAATCGTCATCGCGGAAAAAGATATTTGTACAAGTAACTAATTTCCAGCTATTTAAAATAGAGTTCGTATCTTTGCAGCGTCTTAAGACAAGAACCAAAAACACAATTTCTAACTCTGAACTAAAATCTAACCAATTAACCTAATTTCTAACCAACCAAAATTTCAAAACTATGGCAAGAATTGTTTCAATCTTCCCGATGACGCAAAGCAGTCCAGCAAAGAGGATTGCTTCGCAAGAAATCTTTTATAATCATTCAAAAATCGTTTCAATTCCAAAATCTTTGTATATTTGCCGCTGATTGTTCGGGGAGAAAACCGAACGATTGAAGGCAATTTGTGCTTGTATCCGATTGATAAATCTGGAAAATTTAGGAAATGGATATAAGATGCGAGTTAGCCAGTCTATTTTGTATTCAACCAGTTTTTCTGTTGATGCATATAGGCTAGGTAAGCGTATCTATTTTATTTCCGAGGCTTTCCAGAGCCCATCAATCAGAATAGGTGCAAACAAGTTTCCTAGCCTTCTTATGCGTAAAACCGTCAAACATACAGAACTATTGACATGCAAAAACAAATCATCCAAAAATATCAACTTATGAAGTTAAACAATTACCTTGGAATTATTGCAATAATTCTTTGTGCTTCAATCACTTCCTGTTCGCAAAACACATCCATTCAGATGGAAAAGGCAGCTCCATGTTTCGAAAATCTGAAGAAAGTCTCAGATTCAGACAACGGCAGATTATGGGGCAAAACGCTGTATGGCCCGACAATGTTTGTCGATGTACAAACGCGAAATCTCGTTGCCAATCAGCAAAATAAGGAAAACTCTTTAGAACAAAAAGAAAAACTGTTTTTCGGACAACTTCCCGAGGACATCATTATCGCCAACACCTCAATTGATTATTGCGGTGAGAACTGGACTTGCGTGATATGGGATGCCAACCGTGATTTGCTAACCTCGACACATCTTTTGATTCATGAAAGCTGGCATCGCATTCAAGATGAGATTGGTCTGCCCGCTTGTGGGTCCTCAAACCAGCACCTTGACGAAACCGAAGGCGAACTGCTTTTGAAACTCGAATTGACTATTTTGAAAAACATGCTGCAAGACGATTCCAAAGACCTTGCAGAAGGCTTACAAGATGCCATGACGGTGCGCAAATATCGCCAAACCCTATTCCCAAACGGTAATGAAAACCAATTCGAGTGCCATGAGGGTATGGCTGAATACACTGCTTTCAAACTTCTGCCTTTGGACAATGATAATGAGAAGGTTAGCAGAGGCTTAGCCGCAGCCGCCATTATAAAAGGGATGGATAATAGCGGCTTTGGTAATTCGTTCGCTTACCTAACAGGACCGGCCTATGGTCTTCTCCTTGATGAAATCTTGTCCGATTGGAAAAATAGCATTTGCACAGGCAAGACGCTCCCAGATGTGATATCGACCATTGTTCAGATTCCTGATTCCGTTGACAATGAAGGAATTGAAGCAATAAAGGCGCGTTACAACGCAACAGAATATCTCAACAAGGAAAGAACTCGCTTAGAAGCCCGTGACAGGGAAGATGCCGCATTGAGGGCTCGTTTTGACGATTCAAAATGGTTGGTAATTCCCAACAATGGAGTCAATTTTGGTTTCAATCCCGATGAGCGGCTTGTCGCTTATGACACTATTGGCGTAATTTACAAAACGATGCAACTGTCAGGCGAATTCGGAACTATCATGGTTGAAAATGGCATCATCCGCACCAACAACTGGTCATGTTTTATCATACCTTATTCTGAAGAACATTGCGATGCCAAGATTTCTTTGGCTTCTGGCTATACTATTGAAGCGGTGGATGAGAAGTGTTATTCGGTGGTGAAAAAGTAAAAAATCTTCCTTTTTGTTCTGGTATAAAAATTTATACCTATCTTTGCCGAAAATATTCGGTATGCCTACACTATTGATCACTTTTGGAATGCGATTCTTCTTCTATCTAGATGAGCATCAGCCCATTCATGTGCACGTGGATTGCAACAGCAAAAAAGCCAAAATCGCATTGGAGCCTTCGGTCAGTTTGGTATACAACCACGGGCTGAAAGAGCAGGAACTGAAAAAGGCTATCGAAACTTGCGCCATCTATCGCGATGATTTCATTGCGGAATGGCATAAACGGTTTGACTAAAACTATCACGAAAATGGAAAAGATAAAAAACATCTGGTTTGACGAAAAGAGGATCTACATGAAGACCACCGAAGGCCGTGTATTGAGCCGTCCTTTGGAAGCTTATCCTGAATTGAAAGAAGCCTCTATGGAACAACGCGTCGACTTCACCATCGATGAAGAAGGCACTTCCATCCGTTGGGAAGAATTGGATGCCGATATGCACATCTCGAGTTTCTACGAGACAAGCGAGCCGAATGGCCAAAACGAGGTAGCAGAAATGTTCAAGCGTTTCCCATGGCTCAATGTCTCGGAGGTGGCTCGTGCCATTGGCATTAACAAAAGCCTACTTGCACGATATATCTATGGCATCTCCAAACCGAGCGAACAACGCCTGCAACAGATTCGATACACATTGCATGCCCTTGGAACAGAGCTGCAAACCGCGTGAATTATCCACAAAGAATACTATTTAGCCCAACCTTTCGTTAATCATAGAAATCACAAATAAAAATGTCGTTATTATTGTTCATTCTCATCGTTCCGGCCCTCTTCACCATTCCGATTGTGTTCTGCTGGAAGCAGTTTGAAGCCGCTGGACAAAATGGCTGGTACAGCCTCATCCCCTACTTCAACATCTATATCTTCCTGAAGATCATCGGAAAACACAGGAATATATGGTGGTGGATCTTCATCGTCTTCCCTTACATCAACATCTTCATGCTGCTGCTGATGCTCGTCGAACTGGGCAAATGCTTCGGCAGGTTCAAGATTTGGGAGGAAGGCATGGCCGCCGTTTTACCGTTTATCTTTTTCCCCATTATTGCCAAAGACGACCAATATCAAGACCCTGCCACAACTCAACGACCCAAGAAATCGACTGGCCGCGAGTGGTTCGACGCCATCATCTTTGCTGTGGTCGCCGCACTGATTATCAGGACTTACGTTTTCGAGGCCTTCACTATCCCCACTTCGAGTATGGAGAAGTCGCTTTGCGTCGGCGATTATTTGATTGTCAGCAAGATACATTATGGTCCCAAGCGCCCTAACACGCCGCTTTCGTTCCCCTTTGTGCACAACACTTTGCCGTTCAGCAAGACCAAAAAATCGTATGTGGAATGGATTAAGTTGCCTTATCACCGCTATCCTGGCGTGTCGACGATGAAGCGCTACGACCCCATCGTGTTCAACTATCCCGCTGGCGACACGGTTTGCGACATCTACCAAAGCAGCATCAGCTATTACGAACTCGTACGCGAATATGGCCGTCAAACCGTTTGGAACGACCACCAGAACTTCGGCAACGTCATCAGCCACCCCGTCGACAAGCGCGAAAACTATGTGAAACGCCTCATCGGTATGCCTGGCGACAGCTTGAAAATCATCGACGGCGTGGTGTATATCAACAATGAGAAAGCCTACGAACCCGAGAACATGCAGTTCAACTACACCGTGGTGACCACCAGCGGCGGCATCAACAAGCAGACCTTGGACAAGTACAGCATCACCGAGGGCTACCGCACCGCCGACCCCAACACCTTCGTTCTCAGAATCAGTGCAAAGGTGGCCGATGAGTTGATTAAGTTACCTTACATCTCCTCCGTGATGCGCAACATCCAAGCCCCGGGCGAAGGTATCAGCACGGGCTTCTTCCCCAACCGTCCCGACCTTTATCCTTGGAATATGGACAACTTCGGACCTATCTACATCCCGAAGAAGGGTGAAACGGTAAAGCTGGATGTCAACACTTTGCCATTGTATGAGCGCATCATCCATGCCTACGAGTTGCACGACATCAAGGTGATTGGAAACAAAATCTTCATCGACGAGCAGCAGGCCGACAGCTACACCTTCGAGATGGACTATTACTGGATGATGGGCGACAACCGCCACAATTCCGCAGACTCACGCTTTTGGGGTTACGTTCCTGAAAACCATATCGTTGGCAAGCCCGTGCTCATCTGGCTGTCAAGAGACAAGGAGAATGGCGGCATCCGCTGGAAGAGAATGTTTAGGATTCCAAAGTAGTTTCGTGCCTCAGTTTTTAATGCAACCCAAAACAATCTTACAACTTTCGTAAGATTGTTTTGCTTTTTGGAATAATTATTGTATATTTGCAGCGAATTACACTAACCTAACGAAACTCCATGAGGATTATCGCAAAAAGCACATTAGTAGCCTATTACACCAAAAACCCGCAAGCAAAATCAGCGTTGCAGGATTGGTATGAAAAAACAAAAAAAGCGGAATGGAAGAACTTTGCAGACATCAAGCGAACTTTTGCCACAGTTTCAAGTGTAGGGAATAACCGTTTCGTTTTCAACATCAAAGGCAACGACTACCGTTTAATTGTTCTAATAAAATTTACGGTGAGCCACGTCCTCATCAAATTCATTGGCACCCACGCTGAATACGATAGAATTAAAAACATTGAAAACCTATAAGATATGGCACAGATTAAATCAGAAGAGGCTTATATGGCCGCATTAAAAAGGGTAGAATATCTTGAAGATGTGGTTACTGACGACACACCACCTGACAGCCAAAATGCTTTGGAATTGGATATGCTCATAGACTTGATTGAAGAATACGAGGACATCCACTATCCCATTGGTAAGCCATCGCTCATCGATACTATCAAACTGCGCATGTATGAAATGGGACTTTCGCAAAAAGCCATCGCCGCATTGCTTGGCATAAGCGAACCTCGAATGAGCGAAATCATGCATGGTAAAACTGAGCCTTCATTGTCGCTCGCCCGTAAGATGAGCCAAAAATTGAACATCGATGCAAATGTTGTTTTAGGGGTGTAAAATATCGACAAAACATCATTCCCAACAGCAACTTTTTGTGTAATTTTGCATTTCTTAAACAAAAACCGAAAATGGCATCAGGAAACAACCGTAAAGAAAACACCTTCAAGCAGAAAGCCTTACCCGAGGCCGAGCTGCCGGAGGAACAATCCATCATAACCGAAGAGAAGAAGAAAGAGGAGAAGCCTAAAAAGAGCGACAAAGCCCCTAAAAACAAGAGCTCCAAGCCTCAAAAAAGCCAAGAAAAGAAGGAAACCGACGGCCGTATGACACGAATCATCGGCATTCTGTTCATCTGTCTTGCCATGTTCTTGGGCATCGCCTTGATTTCCTATTTGGTGAACTTTTTCAGCGGTCACTATCAAGAGATTGGCGTGGGAGAAAGAATCCTCAACCAAAAGGGAAACGTTGACAGTCTGAAAGGCAGCGTAGGCGTGTTCCTTGGCCAAACGCTCATCAAGGAGTCGTTCGGCATCGGTGCCTTCTTCTTTGTTTATCTGTTGACCATCATCGGCTTACGCCTTACCGATGCAGCCCAAATCAAGATGTGGACTATTTGGAAATATGCGCTGCTGAGTCTTGTTTGGATACCTTTGTTCTTCGGTTTCCTCTCCAGTCCCCAAGTGGGCCTTTCGTCATGTGCTGTCTTAGGCGGTGCCGTAGGCTTGTGGCTCAACACCATACTGCAAAACTACCTAGGCTGGATTGGAGTCATGCTCATCCTCATTTTCCTGTTTTTGGTCTTTGCAGTATACCAATTCAACCTTACACTCAACTATTTCAAGGAGTTGCGCGAAAAACGCGAGGACGAACGCCGTCATCAGGCCGCCATTATCGCCGAGCAACGCATTAGAGAACAATACGGGACCGACAACGAAAACCCATTCCATAACGTTGAAGACAACGACCCCGATGCCTTTGACGACAACAATAACGAAGAGGAATCCAACCTTCCTCCCGCCACCTCGTTTACCAAGGACCCTTCCTTTGAAATCGTCAACCCTGACGATAACAAAGACAAGAAAGAGAATGTCTTCAAACCCATCAACGACGAGGACAACGCTACCACACTGAACCCTGTTGTAACGACTACCGATGACACCAAGCCCAAAGATACCGTCGCAGAGAAGAAAGACGACAAGGATGTCGAATTGGTCATCGAGGAAACGCCCAAGGAAGAGGTCGTGGAAAAGCCCAAAAACATGGAGCACCACACCTTGGACACGCCTTTTGACCCTCGCTATGAGTTGCGCGACTACAAGTTCCCGACCCTCGACATGCTCAATGACTACGGCGGCAAGAAAGGCGAAATCGACAACGAGGAGCTGGAAGCCAACAAGAACAAGATCGTGGAAACCTTGGGCAACTACGGCATCGCCATCGACAAAATCAAGGCCACCATTGGTCCTACGGTCACTTTGTATGAAATCGTCCCTGCTGCCGGTATCCGTATCTCGAAGATCAAGAACCTGGAGGACGACATCGCTTTGAGCTTGGCTGCCTTGGGCATCCGTATCATCGCCCCCATCCCGGGCAAGGGCACCATCGGCATTGAGGTGCCGAACAGCAAGCCGGAAACCGTCTCGATGCGCAGCGTGTTGGCTTCGGAGAAGTTCCAGAACTCAAAATACGCCCTGCCTTGCGCCATCGGTAAAACCATCTCGAATGAGACCTATGTTTTCGACCTTGCCAAGAGTCCGCACATCCTTATGGCAGGCGCCACGGGACAAGGTAAGTCGGTCGGATTGAACGCCATCATCGCCTCATTGCTTTACAGCAAGCATCCTTCGGAGCTGAAGTTCGTCATGGTCGACCCGAAGAAGGTGGAACTGACGCTTTACAAACGTATCGAACGCCATTATCTGGCCAAATTGCCAGACTCTGAGGATGCCATCATCACTGATGTGAAACAGGTGGTGCGCACACTCAACTCCTTGTGCATCGAGATGGACCAACGCTACGACCTGCTGAAAGCCGCCGAATGCCGCAACATCATCGAATACAACGAGAAGTTCAAGGCACGCAAGCTGCTACCCACCGAGGGGCACCGTTACCTGCCTTATATCGTGCTGATTGTCGACGAGTTTGCCGACCTTATCATGACGGCAGGCCGCGAAGTGGAAGCCCCCATCGCCCGTATTGCCCAGCTGGCGCGTGCCATCGGCATCCACCTCATCATCGCCACGCAGCGTCCTTCGGTCAACATCATCACAGGTTCCATCAAGGCCAACTTCCCGGCACGTATCGCTTTCCGCGTCATTTCGCAAGTCGACTCGAAGACCATCCTCGACCAAAGCGGTGCCAACCAACTCATTGGCCGCGGCGATATGCTGCTTTCTACGGGCAACGACCTGGTGCGTCTGCAATGCGCCTTCATCGACACGCCCGAGGTGGAAACCGTCACCAAGTTCATCGGCGAGCAACGCGGTTTTACCGAGCCCTTCCTGCTGCCTGAGGTACCTGAGGAAGAAGGCGAAGGCGTCGACATCGACGACGATGGCGAACGCGACAGCCTCTTTGAGGAAGCCGCCCGCATCGTGGTGCAGACCCAACAAGGCTCCACTTCAATGATACAGCGCAAGCTGAAACTCGGCTACAACCGCGCAGGCCGCATCATCGACCAACTGGAGGCCGCAGGCATCGTTGGCCCCTTCTCCGGCAGCAAGTCGCGCGAGGTGAAAGTCACCTCTGAAGCTGCTTTGGAACAGATTTTGCGGGACATCTACAATACAGACAACGGATTTTGAAAATGAAAACTAGAAACATCATTGCCTGCCTGTTCTTATTATTTGCTACACAGGCTGTTACCGCACAAACCAACGCCGAGGCGCTCGTCCGCCTCATGGTCAACCAGATGAAGAGCCACAAGAATGTGGAGTTGAATTACAAATATCAAGTCAGTTCCGAAGGACTCAGCACCGAAGCCCAGCAAGGCAAGGCTTGGCTGCAAGGCGAAGCCTACAAGGTGGAAATGGTCGAACAACAAATTATTTCGGACGGCAAAAGCATCTGGACCTATCTCGTTGACGAAGAAGAAGTCATGATCAGCAATGCCACCGAAGGCGAAGACAACACGCCTTTGAAGCTCCTCACCTCGTTGGATGAAAACTATGCCGCCACCCTCACGGGCTTGGACGCGAAAGGCAACGCCACCATTGAGCTGGCCAACCCGAAAGGAAAATACCGCCGCATCTCCTTGCGAGCCAATCCCAACAATTTGGCAATCAACGGTATGGATGTATATATGGAAGACGGCACCAAGCTGATTCTCACCGTGGACGAGATGAAATTTGACCAAGAATTGGATGACAAATTCTTCACCTTCGACACGAAAAAACACCCTAATGTGGATGTGATAGATATGCGATAATGCAATAAAACGCGGATTATTCCGTAATTATACAACAAGAAGCGGCTGCCACGCAAGCTCAGCAACCTTGTGACAGCCCTACAAACGAAACAACAATTAAACAAAATATGAATCTCTTACAAATCCAACAGGCTGTCAATGATTTGGGAACAGCCGCAGCAGAAACCGCAGCCCAGCCTACGGAAATGAAGCTCTCCTTCCTCGACCTTGCCACCAAAGGCGGCTGGATCATGATTGTATTGGCCGTTTTGTCCATCATCGCGGTCTACATTTTCATCGAACGCTCCATCGCCGTTTCGGGAGCCACGAAATACGACGCCAGTTTCAAGATCG
>CALEMB010000229.1 GCA_937902805.1 uncultured Bacteroidales bacterium | reverse complement strand
TATATCAAGTATGCTGGGATATGCAAGATACCATAACCCGGCAACGCGAAATTGAAGGCATCATAGAGGCCAGTAGGATGACCAAATGCGATAACTTGTTCATTATAACCCATGATAATGAAGACACTATCATACAAGATGGAAAGACAATAAACATGATTCCAGCTTGGAAGTGGATGATGGAATAAAATTCGCCAGCCTCAAATATCAGCATTTGTAATGCGAGACATACAAATAGTTAATTCCCCGCGCAAGTGGCTGTAGCCACGCTGATCCTAATCCCAGGGATGTTTTCCAAGGCTAGCGCACACGATTCCAAGGTGGCCCCCGTGGTCAGCACGTCGTCGACAAGGAGGACGTGTTTGCCTTCCAGTTCCTTGGCAAACCGCACTTCGAAGATGTCTTTTACGTTCTTGAAGCGTTCCTCTGCCGTCTTATGGGTCTGCGTGGCGGTATAAACGGTTCGGACAAGGTATTTTTCGGTCACGTCGATGCCCGCTGTCTCGTGTATGCCTAAGGCTATCATCAGGCTTTGGTTGTAGCCGCGTTGTTTCTCGCGCTTGGGATGTAAGGGAACGGGGATGATGTAGTCGATGCCTTGGAAGAGCGGCTTGTCTTTGATGCTTTCGCCGATTTGTTGGCCGAGGAAAACGCCGGCTTCCTTGTTGCCCTTGTATTTCAGCTGGTGGATGAGATGCTGCACCTTGCCCGACTTGGCGAAGAAATAACACGAGGTGGCAGCATGGAGCGGTACGCGGCCATAGAAAGATTGTGCCACGGGGTTGTCGGGATGGTGTTCGTAGCCTGTGCGGGGCAGGGTGTAGCGGCATTTCAGGCAAACGGTATACTCGTCTTTCAGCAGCGGCTCGCCACAAGCGGCACAGACTCGTGGATAAAAGAGGTTGAGGATGCTGTAGAGCCAGTCGCGAAAGGTCATGGTGTCATTGTCCTATTTTGATGTATTTCTTTCGTGGCACCTTGGGCTTGTTCTCTTGAGACCCTTCAAAGTCGTACAAGTGGTACTCGATGGCATAGTCGAGCGAGTCGGGGAGAAGCTCGTCGGTGCGGCCTTGCTCGCGCAGCACTTCGTTGTACATCTTTCGGTTGCGTTTGAGTGTGGCTTGGAAACGCGCCGTCCTGTTGTATTTGTCGTAAAGGTACTGGATTGGATTGGCGGTGATGGTGGGCTTGCCGTTGCCAATGGGCTTGTGGCTCAGCCAGAGGTCCTTGAGGTCTTCGTCCAGGCGTTTCAACTCGTCGGGTGTCTTGATGCTCGGCATGTTGATGAGCATTTCCTTGAAACCTTCATAGTTGCTGAAAGGCAGCACGGTCACCTCGCGCAGGGTGATGGTCTCGGGACGTAGCCGGATGACGAGCGTGTCGCTGGAGGTAATCGTCGTGTCGATGGCGACAAGCCGACGGGAATAGCCGACGCAGCTCACCCACAGTGTGTCGGTGGGGTAGGCCAGGATGTGGAACCAGCCTTGCAGGTCGGTGATGGTGCCGCAATGTGCCATCTTACTGATGACATGGGCGTTGCGGATGGGGTAGAGACTGTCGGCGGTGACCACATACCCATAGAAATCCACGCGCTTCTCTTCGTCTTTGTCCTGTGCAAAGGCGGTGGTACAACTCAACGTTATTAATATTAATATGGTGATCAGCTGTTTCACTCCTGATGATTTCGGTGGCGAAGATACAACATTTTTGAAACGTGGGAAAACAGTTTTTATTTTAAAATAAATGTTGTACCTTTGCCCCATGAAAACATTACAAAAGAAAAATGGCAAAAGCAAAGGTTCATATTGGCAATATGATTCGTGAGAAACTGAAGGAGCAAGGGCGAAGCGTTACATGGTTTGCCGCGGCCATCCACAGCGACCGCTCCAACACCTACAAGATGTTGAAGCGCGAGAGTATCGATCTCGCCCTGCTGATGGACATTTCGGAAATGCTCAACTATGATTTCCTGAAGGATTGTTCGGAGGCACTTAATTTTGATTCAGAAAACCATTAAATCCCTCAGCTTGTTATTCCGTTTCCTCAAATGTTAAAAATGGTAAAAATTGCCACATATAAGTGGTGTTATTTGCCAATGCCAATGCTTTAATCTTTGTTCTTTAATAGTAATTTTGCAGCCAGATTAATTCTACTAATCGCAAAAATGGCGAAATCTGTTAATAATGATGATTTTTAGCCATGTGGCAGGGTCTGAATGAACAGATAAAATGAATAGGACAAAGAATAAAGAAAGAATACTAATAGCGTGATTGTGCGCACAAATCAACAAGGAATACCAATGAAGAAAATACACCAAAGACAGCTCATTCTATTTTTCT
>CALEMB010000228.1 GCA_937902805.1 uncultured Bacteroidales bacterium | reverse complement strand
AGATCGGTCTCGGCATTCCTGCTGAACCGCTCTTCCGATCTCGATCTGCACTCTGGCAAACTGCACCATAGAACAAAACACGGCTTCCATGTATGGCGGCGGCGTTTATATCAACTCGACGGGTGGTGCTGCACACATTAACCTGAACTACTGCAACATCAAGGACAACAACGCCTCAATGGGTGGCGGCATCTGCGACCGCGTCGGTGCCACCTACACCAACTGCCGCTTCAGCAACAACATCGCCTCGACCAAAGGCGGCGGCATATACCTTTATAATAACACGGAGCCTGTCTTCAAAAACTGCATCCTCAACAATAACACCGCCAAAAACGCCGGAGGCATGTATGCCAGAGGTCAATTCACCGCCTACAACTGCGACATCGTGATGAACCTCGCCACCGAAAGCATTGGCGGTATCTTCAACGAGGATCACCACAACAAATACTACAACTGCATCCTTTGGGGCAACAAGGCCAACGGTCAGCCCAGCCAAGCAGATGGCATCAGTGACTATCAGTATTGCGCCGTGCAAGGTGGTGTCGACGGCACCGAAATCATCAATTTGCCTGCCGACAACAACGGGCAAGAGCCAGGCGTGTTCGTTCGTTTCAAAGCTCCCGCCCAAGGCGCAGGAGCCAACTATTACAATGAAGACTGGAGTTTACAATCTAGAAGCATCTGCCTCAATGCAGGCAAACCTAACACGGTGGGTGTGGGCAACATCGATATTGCTGGCAACCTTCGCACACAGAAAGGCCGCATCGACATCGGTGCCTACGAAAGCTGCGCCTCACTCACTCAGATTGAGGATGAACTTTATGAAAACAACCTCCCCTATTGGTTCTTCAGCCGACCTTTAACCGAGCCTGGATACTACACCCAAGCAATTGCAGGCCAAGACTGTGACAGCGTCGTTGGCCTCACTTTGATGGTTTTGGATGGTGTCACTGAAAACGACGTGAATTCCGTTCAGGTTTGGCCTAACCCGACGACGGGACTAATCCACATCAATGCCGAAATGCCTTGCGATGTAGAAGTCCGCAATGTGTTGGGACAAATTGTTTTGCAAGCCGAAAAAGTAGAAACCATCGAAATATCAAGTCTCAAAAATGGGATTTATTTCTTAAGTGTCTGCGATAAGAATGGTAAGAAGACTACCACTAAGGTTATAAAAGAATAATGGCATGAAAACAGCATATTTTTCAGCAGGTTGCTTCTGGGGTGTGGAGTATTACTTCAAGCGCCTCAAGGGCGTGACGAAGACCGCCGTCGGCTTCATGGGCGGCGAAATCGATCATCCGAGTTACAAGCAAGTGAAGACAGGCACCACGGGTCATTTGGAGACCATTGAGGTGGAATACGACCCCGAGTTGGTTTCATACGAAGCCCTGGTGCGCTATTTCTTCGAGATCCACAACTTTGAACAAGCCGATGGCCAAGGCATCGACATCGGTTCCCAGTATCTTTCCGCCATTTGGTTCAACAACACGGAAGAACGCGACACCGCCATTAAAGTTTTTGGTGAGCTGATGCAAATGGGATATCATCCCGCCACGCAAATCCGGCAAGGCATGATCTTCTACCCTGCCGAAGACTACCATCAAGACTATCTGGATCAACGTGGCGAATTTCCAGAGTGCCACGTCTACAGACGGATTTTCTAAAACCATGTAGGGCTGTCATATTATGGCAGCCGCGTTTGGGTTATTGACGCGACTGCCACGGTGTGACAGCCCTACAAGTTTAATATTCGGGTTTATTTCACCACGGAAACACGCCTGATGATGTTTCCGTTTTCCGTATCGACGCGAATCAAATACAGCCCAGCACCATATTGGGAAAGGTCTATCATGGCCTCATCCGAACCGGCATTTACATTATACAAAGTCTGGCCAAAAGCATTCGTCACTGTAATGCGGTTCAATCCAACAGCCTCAATTGTAATTTGGCCTCGGGTCGGATTAGGATAGACATTGACATCATTTTCGGTTTCGTCAATGCCATCCGTGTGCGCCGTGACAAAGTTATGGATGAGATCCTCCGACATGGCAGGAGCCGACTCACATTCGCCACCGACCACCGTGTTAATCGCCGTCACTTGATAATAATAGGTCTCTGCATTGCTGTCGTTATCATCGAAATGCATGTCTGATCCTGTCACGACACCAATCAAGTCATAGTTTTGGCCGTCAGTCGAACGATAGACATTATAGCCGTATGTCTCGCTCGACGTACCCGACCAAACCACATTGGTGACGGCGATATTGTCAATCACTAAAGAATAGTTCGACACATGGGTGAAATGACGAAAACCGAGGTAAACCTCCTGACCTTCATAAGCCGAGAGGTCGACAGAATAGGCATGATACGGGTTACTGGAATCCCATTCGGCAATGGTGGCAATGTTCACACCTTCACTCGAAGCTACGGCAACTCCAAAATGTTCCGAAGAATACGAGGGATCATAGCCCGCAGCATAGAAGGTCATTGACGCATTCTCCATCACCTTTACTTTTGGCATGAAAGCGTAGTTGTCCGGCTGAAGCGACCCCAAGCCATTCATATAGGAAAACGAGCTCAAAGAAGCATTTGTGTTGGTCGTGTTCACCGAGCCATCCGAGTTCATACCGCCACCACTATAGATGCCAAATATCTGTCCGTCACCATCAGCATCAAGGAAGGTCCAACCTTGAGGATCCTCTTCAAATCCAGTATGGATTTCACGCTCCCAAGAAATTCTCACCTTATCACCCAAATTCTCCGCTCTAAGGTTTTTCGGAGCCACACATTCCAACTCAGCCTCAGCACATTGCGGGGCTGCCAGAGCGTAATAGTCGCCCGTTTCCCTACTACCCTCTTGGATGATACGAATGCAATATTCTGATGTGTAACGATTTACCTCATGGGTAAAAGAAGTCTCACCATGATTAAGCGTGGCTATCAGTTCATCGTTGGCATAGACCAATGCACCAATGGCTGGACGTGTTACTTCGGCAGCCACACCCGTCACGGTGATGTCGTCGACACAAAGGAAATAGCATTCACCTGTGGTGTTGAAATGGCGGATGGCAACATAAATCTGTTGTCCCGCGTATGCTGAGAGGTCTGCGGTATATTCGGTATAAGTTCCCGTGCTGTTCCACTCGGCAACCATCACAAAATCATTGGCATTGGTGTTTCCTGTTGTGGAGACAGCCACGCCAAAATGCTCTGGGTCAGGAGCAATGCCAGGCATGTCGGCATCACAAGCCATAAAGGAGATTTGAGCACTTTCGGTGGCCGTCAAGCGCGGCGTGACGATGAAATTGTCAGGGTTCAAGTTATTGGCACCAGACATCCATGACCATGAGCGCAACCCGATACCACCACCATAACCGCCGTAAGGATAAACGCGGAAGTTCTGTCCGTCGTTGTTGGCATCAATGAGGGTAAGATCCATGAGCGTGCTGTCTGCAAAATCATAATAAAGCTCATCTACGGAGAGAGGCACACTCATCTCGGGCAAAGTCCACGAGAGCTGCACCTGACTGCCATCGCTTTGAGCTTGGAGACCGTTGGGTGAACCTTGGAAATGGTCAGCAGTGCGATAGGTCCAATTCTGTTCGTTCTGTATCATGGCACCCGACTGATAAACAGCTTGAATGGTCGTCACATGAGTGGAGCCATCGGCAAAACCATTGGTATTCAACAAATAGTACATCCCATGTTGGTTTTCGGCCACAGTTTGGCCGTCGAGGATAATATTGCATGAAGAAAAGGCATCCAAATTCTGTCCTGCGAGGACGACATCGTCAACACAGAGGCAGAAATTGTCAGCGCTATTGAAATGGCGGATGGCCAAATAAATGTCTTGTCCAACATAATCGCCCAAATCAACCGTATAATGATGCCAAGCCCCGGCCCTATCAGTTGTGCCACGCACGCCTCGAACTTCATGACCAACGCTCTTGGAGGTCATGGTCCACTCCTGCAACAGAGTAAAAGCGGAGGGTTGCTCATTGTTAGTGGTGGAAACGGCAACGCCGAAATGGTCTGAAGGATAGTTTTCATCCATGGCGCAGGCATAGAAAGTCAAAAACCTATTGCCTTCGGTAATGCTTACCTTGGGTGAAACCAAAAAGTTGTTGGGGCTAAGTGCCGACTGAGTGGCATTGTTGTAAGAATACGAAACCACAACGCCATCAGAGCCATGATGTCCATAGCCCGTTTGGTCAAACAATTTCCAAACCTGGCCGTCACCATCCGCATCAATGGTGGTCCAGTTTTGTAAACGACCTAAAGCATAGTCGGCCTCAAAATCAAAAGCATAGCCATCGTTACCCGTGTAGTATGCCGGAGCATGATAAATCACATAGCCAGAGGCTGATACATAGTTGTCTACACCTGATTGGGCATGGACTCCAAAAGGAGCTGACATTATCAGTGCCATTGTCAACAAAAACAAATACTTTTTTCTCATAGCGTAATAAAAATAAATGAATTAAAATGGATTAAATGGGCGGCAAAGTTAGGAAATTTTTATCTCCCAAGCCACAATCATTGAACAAAACCAAATAAAAACTCACTTTCCACTTTGACCTAATGAAATAATCGTTACCTTTGCACATCTATTCAACTAAACATTTCAATTATGGCAAAAAACATCGAAGAAATCAAAGCCGCGTTAGCCGAATACGGCATCACCGGCGCAAAGGAGATTTACTATAACCCGAGCTACGAGCAGCTCTTCAAGGACGAGATGGACCCCGCCCTGACGGGCTACGACAAAGGCGTGTTGACCGAACTCGACGCCGTCAATGTGATGACGGGTATCTACACGGGCCGCTCGCCCAAGGACAAATACATCGTCATGGACAAGAACTCAAAGGACACCGTGTGGTGGACTACAGAAGGCTACAAGAACGACAACCACCCGATGAGCGAAGCTGTGTGGGCGCAAGTGAAAGACCTTGCCAAGAACCAACTCTCCGGCAAGAACCTCTATGTGGCCGATGCCTTC
>CALEMB010000227.1 GCA_937902805.1 uncultured Bacteroidales bacterium | reverse complement strand
AAAAACTTCGAGGGCCGCCTGTTGCGTTGGTTTTTATTTGATGTCTATCAGATTATTGCACGTTGATGACGAGGCGCACAGAGCGGCGACCGCCGCCGACATCGTAGGTCGGGGCTTCGAAAGAGCTGCCGGAGACGCCGAATCTCACGTATCCGCCACTCGTAGAACACCAGTAGTAGCCTTTCTTTCCATTGTCCTCTGGCGAGCCGCCGTCTAAGTAGCCAGCAGCAGGCAGGAACACCGCGCCGTTGGCCTCCATTTCCAGCCATGTGGTTTCATCAATAGTATTGTTGCTCCAAGCAGAATGATCTGAATTGATACTTAATGAAGAGCCGTCGGGGAGGAGGATAATACCATTAGAATATTCGACATTAGCAAATCCCCACAAATTTGACGCATTGGCTCTATCTGTGAGGAGATAATTCCATTCATCACTAGTTAACGTACGCCAGTCACCGGAATAGTTTGTGGTAAAAGACGCAGCCCACTCAAGCAAACCACCATAGTCATACTGATTGTCTGCGAAATTGCCGGTGTTCAACAGGTTGCCCTGCGAGAACCAGACCTGTTGGGTGGCGCTCACCGAGAAGAGGCCGTTGATGGCACCTGCGGGAGCGGTGGGAGGAGCCGGAACAGGATAAACAAACGTCAATCCGTCGGACTGGTTGGGCGTTGCGCCGCTGGGATACACCGTGCCGCCAATGTTGATGGTGCCGCAGGTGCCAGGATTGCTGCTGTGGTTTTTGCCAATGCTGTTGGTGGCAGGACGGGTGCCGCCACCCTTGGTGACGGTTACTTGTCCGCCGGTGATGCTGATATAGCCGCAGCTGCTGGAGGCTTCGCTGTAGCCATCATTAGGAGTGGAGCCTGTACCGATACCCGCACCTCCATAATAAGTATAATTTGCCCAACTACCACCATCTAAAATATCAGGATAGACATGATCTCCGCCATCGCCACCCGTAGCTGTAACTTGTCCGCCGGTGATGCTGATATTGCCGCATGTATTATGTATACCATTAAATGTTACGAAACCGCTTCCTATGCCGGCAGCTCCACGACCGCCTGTGGCATTCACAATACCTCCCGTAATGCTGATGTCACCACATGTGATACTCACTTGGCTCGCTCCAGTGCCAATACCTGCTGCTCCACGACCGCCAGTGGCTGTAACATTTCCGCCATTGATGGTGATGCTACCACAGTTTTTATTAAAACCACCACCGATGCCGGCCATCCAAATGCCACCTGTGGCGTTGATAGTACCGCTGTTAATAACGATATTGCCGCAGTCAACAAGGTCGCTGCCGCCAATACCAGCACCCCAACCGTTGCTGCTGGCGTTAAGTGTGCCGCTGCCTTGGATGGTGAGGGTCTCGCCAGGGGCAATGTAGATGCCCGGATAGTCCTCCCAGAAACTCGTCACGTTGTTGGTGCCCTCTAAAATGATGGTAGCGTTGTTTTCGCAGTTAATGCCTGCCCACAGGTAACTATCGCTGTTCGTACCAGTGATGGTGGCATTATTCAATGTGACGGTGGCTCCGTCGTCAACAATAGAAATCTTTACGTTTGCATTAAGCGTGCCGTAGATGGTCATGCCGTCAGTGGCGGTGGCGAAACCGACTGGATCACTATTTGAAAGCATCCCGAGGTTGCCATTCCAAACCGTCGAGAAGGTTGCGCTGTTTGCTGCGTAGTAATACTCGTCGCCAACCTTGGCGTAGCCGCGCACATAGTATTGAGCTCCAGTAGTCAAGCCAGTGATGTTAATTGCATATTCAGTGCCAACCTCCTGGCCGGCAGCGACAGCGTGGTTGTTGCTGACCGTCGGGTTTGCGCTTGTGCCCCAGCAGAGACCGAGTTCGGTCACAGCACCCGAGCCGGCATTGGTCAGCGTGACGTGGCCGGTGGCGGTGGTGGCCGATGTGGCAGCGGCAGCGCCCGTGCTTACCGTGGGATCAGACAAGGTGGTGAAGCTCATCACCGGGCCTTCGTATTCACGCGTGCCGTTCTTGGCGTAGGCCTTATAGTAATAAGTGGTGCCAGCAGTCAGGCCAGTTTTGGCGAGGCTGAAAGGATTCCCCAAGGTGACCGATGTCGCGGTCATCGCGCTGGCATCTTCGCCGAAGTAGAAGCCCACTTCCGTCACGTTCATGCCCTGCGCCGTCGTCGGGAGCTCGTAGCTGCCGTTGAGAGTGGCGGAGGTTTTGCTTATGCCGGTGGCTGCGCTCGTCGTCACAGCGATGGCTTGCACCTCCACTTCGGGCATCAGCATGATGTGCTCTGCGATGATGGCGTTGTCCTTCGTGGTCTCAAGGGTGTAAAGCTCCGTGTCGCCGTTCTTCAACACGGCGGTGAAACCATTGGCGAACACGCCTGCGGGCAGGACGAAGTAGAACGTGGTGGCCGCATCGGGGTTCAGCGTCATATTGCCGCACTCCAGCGTCACCTTGGTCTGGGCATTGTCGAGGCTCTGATAAGCACCGCTGAGGTTGTAGCGCAACTGTCCGGCCAAGTTCTCGTTGATCTTGCTCGTCAGCTCGATGCTGCCGAGGTTGCCTGTGCCTTTCACGGGGATGGCCAGCAGGCCGCAGGGGCTGTGGAAGGTGAAGCCGTCAGCGCTGTACTCTGCCGCCATCGGATAGGTGGCGTTGCCGAAAGTGCCCTCGGCGTAAGTCTGCGTGGCAGGCAGCGTCAACAGTATATTTTCGCCTTGTTTTTCAACGGCTGCTGCCGGATAGTAGGCGGTGCTTCCGACGACTTCGACGGCTTCATTACTCGTGAAGGTGGCCGTCGATTGGTTTGCGTCGGTGGTGGTGAACAGGTAGTCGTTGCCGACGGCATCAAACACCTTGATGGCGTCGCCGCTGTTCCAGTGGAGGTCGCTGCCGCTGAGGTGCGTCTTCGCGTCGCTGGTCGGCTGGGTCAGCGTGGCCTTCAGGGTCGAGGTGGTTTGTGCTTCTTTCTTGCAGGCGGTGGCGGCTATGGCCACAAGGGCGCAGAGGCCCATGATTCTGAATATTCTTTTCATTGTCTTGTAGGTTTTCGAGGTTACACATTACCATTGGCCGTTGTCGGTGCCGAAGTGGAATCCGTTACCGTTAGGGTTGCTTGGATCCGAATAGTCTACCTCTGTCCAGCCGGTGGGGATGCCGTCCATGCCAGTGGACCATGATGCGCCGCTGGCCTTGGTGAAGGTGCCGGAAGAGGCCACACCATCCACCCAATAGCCAGTGCTGCCATTAGAATTAATATTAGTAGTGGCGAGGCATTTGATGCTGTTCAGTTGAGAACAGTTGTTAAACATCATGTTATAGCAATTACTGACCAACGTTGTGGCGGGCAGATCGGGGGCCTTAGTCAAACTCGTGCAATTTTTGAACATGCCAGAGTAACAAAAATAAGCCAGCGTTGTGGCAGGCAGCACATCAGGAACCGTAGCCAAGTTCGAGCAGTCTTGGAACATCATATAGTAACAACTATTAGCCAACGTTGTGGCGGGCAGCGCAGGAGCCGTTTGCAAGCTCGAGCAGCCTCTGAACATCATATTGTAACAACCTTCAGCCAACGATGTGGCGGGCAGCACAGGAGCTGCGGTCAAGCCCGAGCAGCCAGAGAACATAGATGCACAGCAATAATAAGCCAGCGTTGTGGCGTTCAGCGCAGGAGCCGTGGTCAGGCTGGAGCAGCCAGCGAACATAGATTGATAGCAATTGGAAGCCAGTGTTGTGGCAGGCAACTGTACAGGTGCTTCCGTTAGGCTACTGCAACCACTGAACATCATGTAGTAACAAGACGAGCCCAAATTATCGGCTGGAAGTTCTGGCGCACGAGTCAGGCTCTTGCAATAATTGAACATCTTATAATAGCCTTGATTTCCTACCGTAGTGGCGGGCAATACAATGTCATGCGTCGGGTGGTTGTAAACAGCAAAGTTGTCATTTCCATCGAACAATTCATAGAAGGCTTTCTCCACCACTGTTGTGGCCGAGGCAAAATCCGTCGGGCTGGTCAGGCTCATCACATTGCCGTACAGATAGCATTGTCCATCACAGTGAAAATGGCTGGGAGACGGATCATTGTAACCGTCGAGACCAAAGTACGTATTGCTGCTGCCCCTGAACATGACCTTGTCACCAACATCGGTAAGAGTGATGGTAGTATTAGTGGTGTAGGGTTGCCATGTGTTGCCATCTGTGCTGTACTCCACACCATCGATTTGTTTCAGCTCGAATCTCACCGTAGAGCCTGCGGTCTTTGCCTCGAAGGTGAGCGGGGTGGTGAGAGGATTGAAAGGCACTACCTCAACAGGAACCATCGTGCTCAAAGTGTTGACAAACACGGGGACCTCGTTGGCGGTCGATTTGCTGAAGATCTCGTTGTTGTTGTCGTCATACACCTTCATCGTGAAGCCGTGAAGGGTGCCGGCGGGAACCACCACGTAGAACTTCTGGGCCGTGGAGGTCAGCGTGACATTTTCCGGGAAGTTCAGTCTCACGGTGTTCGTGCCGTCGTCGCCCGACTTGGCGAGGGCGGGAGTGGCCGAGGTGTAGTCCACCGTGAACGTTCCGTTCAGCTTGTCATCCGGGCCGCCCACAATCTCGATGGCGGTGATGGCAGCATTACCCGTCAGCTGCAGGCACAGCACGCCGCAAAGGCTGGTGAGCATAAGGTTGTCCATGTCGCTGAAGGTGCCCAGCATCGGGTTGGCGCCGTTGCCGAAGCTGCCTGCGCCCGAGGCCGTCTGCTCGGCGGGAAGCGTCATCGTCACCGTGGTGCCGCTGACCGTGATGTTGTCGTTGTAGGGATACACGGCCAGGTTGTTCTCGGCGGCGAAGGTGTAGTCGCCGTTGGTGGCAAACTCGCCCGTGGCGGTGCCAGCGCCGGAAGTTAAGGTGAACTGCGCACCTTCGGTGCCGTTGTTGACGTACAGTTTGTCGCCCTCCGTCCATTTAATCTGGAGTCCGTCCAGCGAGGTCTTGCTGTCGCTCTTGTGTTT
>CALEMB010000226.1 GCA_937902805.1 uncultured Bacteroidales bacterium | reverse complement strand
ATACGAGATCGGTCTCGGCATTCCTGCTGAACCGCGCTTCCGATCTCGATCTGAACTTTTTTATCTAAAGTGAAGATACAATACTCGTTATTTTGCCCGCAGTGCTGAGTAAGCTTTCCCCAGATGTTCCGTGATGTCAGAAGCAATCAAGGCCTCCTGCCCTATCTCTTCAGCGGCGAGGTCGCCAGCGAGACCGTGGAGATAAACGCCCAACACGGCGGCCTCTTCAGGCGAATAACGTTGTGCCAAGAGCGAGAGGATAATGCCCGTCAGCACATCGCCGCTACCAGCTGTGGCCATTCCTGGATTGCCCGTGGTGTTGAAGAAACAGCTGCCGTTCGGGAAAGTGATGGAAGTATGCGCACCTTTCAGCACGACGATAAGGTTGTTCTTCACCGAGAGTTCACGCTGCTTTTCGAGGCGTTCAAACGAGGTTGAGGTCTTCCCTATTAGGCGTTCAAACTCCTTGGGATGCGGCGTCAAGATGGTCTTGGCGGGCAGGAACGGCAACCAAGTGGGATTGTCGGAGAGGATGTTCAAAGCGTCAGCATCCATAACAAGCGGCACCTGTACCTCTTGTATCAGGCGTTTCAAGGCGCGAACGGTGTCGTCGGCCTTGCCCAAGCCCGGACCCACACCCACAGCGGTAAAGGCATCCAGATGCTGGAACATCGTGAAACAAGTGTCGGATGCGTCGCCGTCAATCATGGCCTCGGGAATGGCAGTCTGCAAAGGTAATTGAGCCACCTTGGGCAGGTGTACACTCAGCAAGCCCACGCCCGTGCGCAGACAAGCTTTCGCTCCGAGCAAGGCCGCGCCCGTCTTACCTTCGGAGCCAGCGATAAGCAACGCATGGCCGTATGTGCCTTTGTGGGAGTATTTTGTGCGGTTGTGCAGGATGGGTTTCACCATCACCTTGGTGGTCAGCAGGTTGGGCGTTTCCACCTCCTCGCAGTAGCGTGGATGCAGACCGATGTCCAAGACCTCGAAGCGGCCCACGTAGGGGTCGTTTTCGGGGAAGAGGAAGGCCAGTTTGGGAAACTGGAAGGTCAGCGTGTAGTCGGCCTTGAAGATGAAACCCAAGGCGCTGGGCTGGTCGGCGAAGAGGCCCGAGGGGATGTCGATGGCCACGCGGATGGCCTTGCTCTGGTTGAGGTAGGCAATCAAGTCGGCGGCCACACCTTGTGGCGGACGGTTGAGGCCCGAACCAAACATGGCGTCGACGACCACATCGTCGGCCCCGACCTTCGGGAAATCGTCTTCGTTGAGGATGTCGAACATCGGCACCTTAGTCTCGTTCATCAGGCGGTAGTAGTTCACCTCGCAGTCGTGGCTCATGCGGTCGGAGTGGCGCACCATAAACACCTGCGGGACAACCTCTTGCCCGTTCAGCATTCGGGCCACGGCCAGACCGTCGCCGCCGTTGTTGCCCATACCGCAGAAAACCTTGATTGTCTTTTCGCGCGGCGCACGGCGGTAGAGCCATTCGAAAACCTTCGTGGCAGCTCGTTCCATCAAATCAATGGACTCGATGGGTTCGTTTTCTATCGTGTATTTGTCCGCTTCGCGGATTTGTTGTACTGACAATATCTTCATCTTACTCGTAATATTCATACCGATACACACTGAAATAATACTCATACAAATCTGCCCCTGGCATCCATTGTATATGCGCTATGCAGTTTCCGTGTTCGTCAAAGAAAAACAGACTCTCGTGTGAGAAAGCATAATCTTCCTCATTGTCACCATGATATGTGGCATAATATGTCCTAAAGTCTGTGTCTTTATAATATCTCGTGACTTCTTTACGGAATCGCGAATCAGCATAGTTCATTATTTCTTTTTCTATAATCCTGCCCAATTCGTCATACTTGTACTTGATTATTTCCCGAGGAATTGTATCATTCCTAAATAAAGACACATCTTTAATTAATCGACCAGCATCATCATATTCGCCTAAAGATACAGAAGTGCCGTATTGGTTTTTATGTACGCATTTTTCATTTATCAGGCCACCCGCCTCATTGCGGGTATAATGCAACTCGTGTTTTAGTTTTTCTTTTTTCTTGGAATATGCGACTTTGTAGTTGGAATAACGCGTTACATTTCCTAGTGAGTCAGTCTCTTCCCAAAAGTCATCTTTTTGTCTAGGGAAATTGTACCATCGTGTTTCATGTATAGTCTTTTTAAGGATGCTATCGTTTTTATCATATTTGTATTTTGTCCTCATTTTTGTAAGAGCCGCAATTCCATTGTTTTCAATTCTTTCAAAAATGACATTCCCTTTCGAATCGTATTCCCAATAATACTTTGCATCCCTTTTTATACCTCCATAACCCTCCGACTTGCGCAAAACTCCGTTTTTATCATACTTTAGTGTGAATAGTGTCCGTATTTTCTCTCCTTCCATGACTTTGTGCTCCAACAATCGACCTTCCAAATCGTAGTTCCATTGTTCTCTACGATCCTGACGCCTTTCTTCCACAAGCCTTCCTTCTTTATCATATTTGAAATAAGTAGTGTCATTATGCGAAACGCTATTCACTACAATCTTTTTCAACATTCTGCCACATTCATCATATTCATATTGACAACGAGTGTCGCCAATTTTGGTATAATTACCCAATGAATCATACTCTTTGCAATAACATTCCCTATCGCTTGCAAACTTAAGACTATCAGCAAAAGACAACATTCTTTCCGTATCAAAGCCGCATTGATAGAAACGCCTCATAAAATCATCATGATTAATAGAATCATTAGTTGTAAATCGATAATGGCACTCTACTAAAGACTTCACATTACCAACTAACATATCCTCTTCCCTATCCGTTTTTTGGGCGAAGATATTCCCAGCCAAGGCAATCAGCACAAGTAATACTATATTATGAAATCGTTTCATTGCATAATGAAATAAATGATCTGAATTTGTGCAAAGTTACGAATAAAAACGGAATGAAAACAACACATTCTTCAAAGATATGGAAAAAAGTTGCAAAAAAGGTATTGAAACACTGGAAAAAAGTTGTAATTTTGCATCGAAATAAGTGGAAAAAAGTTGCAAAATGTTACGCCGTAAAGCCATAAATAATCTCGAAAGTTGGTATAAATCAACACATAAGAAAGCCGCCTTGGTAACGGGTGCACGTCAAGTTGGAAAAACAACCGCCATCAGGGAGTTTGCCCGCAAGCACTACAATCATTTCGTGGAAGTCAATTTCGTGAAACGGCCAGTTGCACGGCAGGCTTTTGACGGCGATCTTGACACTAGTACCATCGTGGCCAACCTGTCGGCCATGGGCTTCGGGCCTTTTATCGAAGGCCAAACTTTGGTGTTTTTTGATGAAATCCAAGAGTGTCCCAACGCTCGCACCGCCATCAAGTTTTTGGTGGAAGAACACCGCTACGACTTTATTGAATCAGGTTCGCTGTTGGGCATCAATTACAAAGAAGTACCATCTTATCCCGTCGGGTTTGAGCAGGAATACACCATGTTTCCCCTTGATTTTGAAGAGTTTCTATGGGCAAAAGGCATTGGAGAGGAAACCATTCAACTGATATGCCAGTCCTTTGAAACGCAAAAGCCTCTGCCCGAGTTCATCCACAACCAGTTTATGAAGTATTTCCGTGAGTTTCTTGTGGTGGGCGGAATGCCAGAAGTGGTGCAAACCTATATCAACAACGACGACTTTCGACTGACGACAGAGGTGCAACGTTCCATTTTGACCACTTATCGGGCCGACATCTCGAAATATGCTGGCAAGTCCCAGACACTCGTAAAACGCATTTTCGATGCCATTCCATCTGAATTAGGTAAACAGGACAAGCGTTTTGTCCTCGCCGACATCGAGCAAGGCGCATCACGCAGAAAATACGAAGACCCGACGCAATGGCTCATCGATGCGGGCATCGCCTACTATTCCTTCAACACTTCCGCTTTTGAATTGCCCTTTGAAGCCACGGAAAACCGCAAACTCTACAAACTGTACATGGTAGATACGGGACTGCTCAGCCGATTGTTGCTCAAAGGCTTGCAATTCAATGTGATGAACGGGGCAATTGATGTCAACGAAGGCGCTTTGACCGAAAACTTTGTGGCATGCGCGTTGTCGGCAAAAGGCATTCCCTTGCATTATTACGACCGAAAGAGCAAGCAGGAATTGGATTTCATCATCGAAGAGAACAAGGCCATCGCCATCGTTGAAGTCAAATCGGGCGACAATTTCACTCGACACGCCTCGCTTGATGCGGCCATGAAGTCATTCCCTGAAAAAATCGGTAGAGCCGTTGTCTTTTGCAAGTCCAATGTCTTTGAAAAAGACGGTGTGCTTTATCTCCCGCTGTATATGGCGATGTTATTGTAGCGTTATATTATTCAAGTCCTTTTGTAGTTTCACTTTCCCTTCAAACAATAACCCCGTAATTCCTAAGGCATTCGCCGCCGCCACATTATTCGGGTTGTCGTCAATAAACACCGTTTCCTCGGCCTTGATGCCGAAGCGTTGCATGGCCAATTGGAAAATCTTCGGGTCGGGCTTCATCACATGCTCGACGCCCGAAATCACCATGTCCTCCATGAGATTGAGGACGGGATAGACGGGCCGCACCAAAGCGAAGGTCTCCACAGACCAGTTGGATAAACCAAAGATACGGGAACCCTTTTCTTTCAATTGCTTGATATACTCCTCCATGCCAGGTATCTGTCCACCCATCATCTTCATGAAATCGCCGTAATACAGCTCGATTTCCTTTTTCCACTCGGGATGTTCGGCGACGAGCTCCGCCGTGCCTTCCGCAATGGGTTTGCCGTTGTCGTGCTGGGCGTTCCATTCGTAAGTGCAGATGTGCGTGAGAAACCACTCGGCCTTGTCCACATCGCCGAAATAAGGGTCATACAGGTAATGCGGATTCCAATCGAGGAGCACGCCGCCGTAGTCGAAGATGATGTTTTTAATCATAGGACCTGATTTTTTCGGCAAAGATAGGAAAAAAACAAAGCCCCCACCAAGGCGGCTTGTGTTTCTTCTTGTCGATATTGATGGGCCGGCCTTAGTGTCACGCCCTGTCCCACACTGTCCCACTGTCCCTTTAGGGACAGGTGGGACACTTGGGACACTTTGGGACAGCTGGGACACTTTGGG
>CALEMB010000225.1 GCA_937902805.1 uncultured Bacteroidales bacterium | reverse complement strand
TTACTCTTAACGAACTCTATTTCAAACACATACGAAAACACCTAAAATGGCATAATACTTTGCAAATATACGGTTTTCTTTTATTATACAAGAAAAAAAACAAAAAAATAAATAATGGCGAAAAGGCTTTGTTTTACAAGGGTTTTTTTGCCTATTTTTGCACAATAAAACTAGCACTGAAATGATACTTTGTTTGGAAACGGCCACACCGGTTTGTTCGGTGGCACTCAACGACGGCTGCTGCACCTTGGCTTTGCGCGAGACGGAAGGACAAAATGCGCATTCCGAGAAAATTACGAATTTCATCCGTGAGGCGATGGAGACAGCCCATATCGACTACCACCAACTCGATGCCGTGGCGGTGAGCAAGGGTCCTGGCTCTTATACAGGATTGCGTATCGGTGTGAGTACGGCCAAAGGGATTTGTTATGCCGCTGACCTGCCACTGATGGCCATCGACACCCTGGAAGCTATGGCCTATGGCATGAAAGAGAAGCTCGGTAGCCAAATTGGCGACAACGACCTGCTCATCCCCATGATCGATGCCCGAAGAATGGAAGTCTATGCCGCCATTTTCGACGCCAACTTGAACAAAATCCAAGACACCGCTGCCCTCATTATTGACGAGAATTCGTTTGAAGCGTTGCGGAAAGACCACCACCTCTGGCTCTTTGGCGATGGTGCCCCGAAGCTTGGTAAACTCTTTGAAAACCAACAGCATATCAGCGTCGTTGATGGCTTCAAGCCTTCGGCTGCCTTTATGCGTCCCCTGGCGGAAAAGGCCTTGCTTAACAAGGATTTTGTTGATGTGGCGTATTTTGAGCCGTTTTATTTGAAGGATTTTGTGGCGGGGAAACCGCATGTTAAAGGGTTAGTTTAGAGTTGAGAATTGAGAATTGAAAATTGAGAAATGCGAAGCATTCGACGAAGTCAATTGAGAATTGTAGGGGCTGACCCATGTGTCTGCCCCGCCTAGATTAAAATTGGGTTCTATGAAGAAAATCATTATTATTGCATTGTTGTTGGTGGGCGGATTTGCTGCCTTTGCGCAGGCGCCGCATATTTATGAACATGATTATCCGGTGATTGCGGCAGAGGACCCGCAGATCCGCGCTTTGATGGATTCCGTCTCTCTTGACAGCATCCAAGCCAACATCGAGCACCTTTGCTCGTACCATACGCGTCGTTACGACAGCCGTTTTATCTATGACGTACAAGATTGGTTAGTAAGCCGTTACAAAAGCTTCGGTGCCGACACGGTGATGCTCCACGATTTCGAAGTGCCCTACTTCGAACAAGGCACTGCCGACAACGTCATCGCCGTGAAATGGGGCACGACAACACCCCAAGAGTTTGTGGTTTGTGGTGCGCATTACGACTCGTGGAATGCCGATGGCTACGACCCCGATACCATTCGCTCACCTGGTGCCGACGACAACGCCTCGGGTGTGGCTGGCATCCTCGAAACCGCCAGATTGTTAAGTCCTTACACCTTTGACCGCACGGTCATCTTCGCCAACTGGTGTGCCGAAGAAATCGGCTTGGTGGGCAGCGCCGCATACGCCCACGACTGCGCTGAGCAAAGAATGGATATCGTGGCCTATTTCAACCTCGATATGACAGGTTATCTCGCTGAAGGCTCCGACATCCACGTCAACCTGATGTACACCACACAAGACTCATTGTTAGGGGATTACACCAAAAACTTCAGCCACGTCTATTTCCCCGAGATGCGCATCTGGCAGGACTGGCTCGCTTGGGGCGACAGCGATTATTCCTCCTTCAACCGCAATGGCTACCCCGCCATACACCCCTTCGAAGATGTACGTGATAGCTCACCTTTTATTCACACTAGAGAAGATGTTTTGGGTTTGAGTGTCAATAACTTGGAACAGTCCAAGCGCTTCACTGAACTCAACCTGGGACTCGTGGCAACACTGGCGGGAATCAACGGCTATACTGTGCCTGAAAACGAGGTCGTCAAAGTGGCTGTCTATCCTAACCCGGCAAAAGAAAGCGTCACCGTCCTTGCCGACGATGAACTTCAAAGCATCGTGGTAGCCAACCTCTTGGGGCAGACCCTATCCCATTATCCGACGCAGGGAGGCACCCAACTCGTGATAGATACAAACTCGTATCCTTCAGGGGTTTATCTGTTAAAGATAAGCACGAAACAAGGGATTGCCACCCGACGTTTGGTCGTTTGGTAATCCCATTTCTTGCAGGTCCTCGGGTCCTGAGCCTGTCGAAGGATCGAAGGGCCGTTTCTTACATACACCGGGCCTTCGACGGGCTCAGGCACCTACTACCCCAATACTTTCACGCCAGCATCAATGCGCTTGAGTGTCTCTTCCTTGCCCAAAAGCTCAAGGATTTCACCGATGTGCGGGCCTTTGCCGGCACCGACCACCATCAGACGGAGACCGTTCATCACAAGACCCATATTGAGCTCATTGCCGGTAATCCAGTTGTTCAAGGTTTCGTCGATATTGGCCAAAGTGAAAGGCTCGATACCCTTGATCACTTCCTTGACTTTGAGCATGGTCTCAGCGGAGTTTTCTTTCCAGCGTTTCTTTACCGTCACAGGGTCGTATTCCGTCGGGGCCTCGAAGAAGAAGAAGCTCTGGTCCCAGATTTCCTTCACGAAGTTGACTCTATCTTTCACCAAGCCAGCGACTTTCACAGCGAAGTCGAGCGGCACATCGAGACCCTTCTCTTCCTTCAGCCAAACCTGGTAATCTTTGCCGACTTCCTCGTTCGACTTGCGCATGAGCCACTCATGATTGAACCACTTGGTCTTTTCCACGTTGAACTTGGCGCCACTCTTGCTGCAACGCTCCAGCGAGAAGGCTTGGATGAGCTCGTCCATAGTGAAGATTTCCTGCTCGGTGCCTGGGTTCCAGCCTAGCAAAGCCAGCATATTGATGAAAGCCTCGGGATAGTAGCCCGACTGCTTGTAGCCCATGGCCGTGTCGCCAGTTTTCGGGTCGACCCAAAACAGCGGGAAGACGGGGAAACCGAGACGGTCGCCATCACGCTTGCTGAGCTTGCCGTTACCATCGGGCTTGAGCAGCAGGGGCAGGTGGGCAAACTGCGGTGCTTCCCAGCCAAAAGCCTCGTACAGCATCACATGAAGCGGCATAGAAGGCAACCATTCCTCGCCACGGATAACGTGACTGATTTGCATCAGGTGGTCGTCGACGATGTTGGCCAGGTGGTAGGTAGGCATACCGTCAGATTTGAACAGCACCTTGTCGTCGAGGGTGTTGGTTTGCACCTTCACCTCGCCACGGATAAGGTCGTGCATGACGATTTCGCGGTCCTCAGGAATCATGAAACGCACCGTGTAAGGCGTGCCGTCGGCTATCAGCTTGTCGACTTCTTCCTTGCTCATCGTCAGGCTGTTACGCAGGTGCTTGCGGCTCTGGCAGTTGTAGATGAAGGTCTGCTTGTTGGCTTCGGCTTCCTTGCGGTATTGGTCAAGTTCCTCGGCCGTGTCGAAGGCGATGTAGGCAAAACCTTTGGCCAGCAGCTCGTCGCTGTATTGCTTGTAGAGGTGCTTGCGGTTGCTCTGCTTGTAGGGGCCAAAGGGACCACCCACGTAGTCGCTCTCGTCGAACTTGATGCCGCACCAGTCCAAGGATTCCACAATATATTGCTCGGCACCCGGCACGAAGCGGGTTTGGTCGGTGTCCTCGATGCGGAGGATCATCTTGCCGCCGTTCTTCTTGGCGAACAAGTAGTTATATAAGGCTGTTCTCACGCCCCCGATGTGCAACGGGCCCGTCGGGCTGGGGGCAAATCTTACTCTTACTTCTTTCATAGGTTGAATGATATTATTTGTTACTATATTCTTTTTTTGACGCGGGACTGCGGGACGCGAGACGCGAGACTCGGGGTAACACTTCTCTTCTTGCCGTCATTGCGGGCGAAGACCCGCAATCTCCAGAGCATAAGGGTGATGTCTTCTCGCTTGGGAGATGGCGGATGTTCCTCCGCCATGACAGCAAAAGGCTTGAGTAATACCCACCCAATCTCGTGTCTTATTTCGGGTGCAAAAATACGGATTCTAATTGATTGTATGATTATAAAACGAAAAAAGCCTGCCGAAAATCAGCAGGCTTTGAGGTACCTGGCGGACTCGAACCGCCGTCCCCGGTTTTGCAGACCGATCCCTAACCGCTCGGGCAAGGTACCTTGTTGCGGCTGCAAAGATACAACAATTAAATGAATTGCAAAGTTTTTTGCATGAAAAATTTTACACCAGCCCTCTTGCCGACAGCTTCAGCCAGTTCCAGACGACCAAAGCCACGAAGAGCACGCCACAGTATACATAGAAGAGTTTCAGGTCTTTACGACGCAAATGCGTCATAGCATAGGCCGACATTAATACGATTAATGGCACAGCCGGTTCATGATAACGCTCCGAGTTGGCGGCAAAGGAAAACATAATTATTGCCATATACGACAGCTCGTAGGCGCCAATTAAGCTGAAATCACGCCATTTCTTTTGCCAGAAGGCGATGACGATGGCCAGCATCGCAAAAAACGCCAAGAAATTCTTGACATACGTGCTGCCGTGAATCATCTTGTTGTGGTCGGGCGCCTCCTCCACCATGGGTGCCAAAGGCAACACAAAAGCCCCTGGCGCCAAAATCCAGCTTTGGGCCAACTCGCCATGTTTCATGCCCATTGACTCGTATTTGCCGGATTGATAATTCAAGTCCGAGAATTTCAGACGATAGATGATCCTCATCTCGCGTCCCACGGGAGAGAACAGGAAAACGAAAAACACCACCACCGTCGCCGCCAAGGTGATGATTTTGCCTTTCTTGGGCACAAGGTCTTTCGACGACAACACCACAAACACCAAGAAGGCAAAAATCAAGCTCATCCCAATGATGGTGCGGAACCCGAAGGTCATGCCCGTGAGCAAAACGGGGCAAAGGATGTTCCAAACGGTGTATTTCTTGCTTCTTATGAGGTAGTCCATGCGCTCGAGGGCGAGGATGGACAGGAAGATCATCTCCATCTCCTTGGTGTGCATACCGCAAATCTGGACCAAGATAGGGGTGAACACCAGCATCACGGCGGCCAGGCGACCCGTGCGCTCACCAAAGGTGCGCGACCCCAGTTTGTAGACCACGACGCAAAGATAGGCGCTCATCAAAGCCTTGAACAATCGGGGGGTCAACAGGCTGCGACCAAAGATGGTATATAGCAAAGTCAGCCAAAGCGGGTAGCCTTGGTCGGACCAACCCATGGTGGAGGCGTTCAGATACTTGAAGATGTAGGCAATGTATCCATGACGCACACAACGCGAAAGGTAGACTGCCGTGGAATGATACCATATACTGTCGCCCGCACCATATTCAAAGGCTTTGCCCGTTTCGTAATAATAATAGTAAGCCACCAAAAAGGCATACAACCCACGAATGACGAAGGCCACCAGAAACACCTTCCACTTGAAGCGTTTCGCATCGTCGCCTTTCCAACGGGGATAAAACAGGGTGGTCAGCAGGAAGAAAAACAGTACCTCGCCCATGCCCCACAGCATCCATTTCCATTGCAGGGCGTGTTCACTAAACGCCAAACTGATGACGGCAAGGGCCAACAAATACAGCCCTATACCGATGAGGTTGATGTGTTTCAGCAGCTTGGTGCTCATGGATTAATAATAGTAGAGACGCGGCGCGCCACGTCTCTACAAAGGTTCGTCAGAACTGGAATATCGGCCCTCTTTCCTTCCGCTTGGTGGCGGCCTGTTTCAAGAAGGCTTTTGCGTCAGGATCAAGCTCGCCCACCTTGCGCATATCGGCACGCTCCCACCAATTAGGCTTGTACTCGTGCTTGAAACGGTAGAGCGAGTCGCTGGCGGTCAACACCTGCGGGTTGTAACTCTCAGGCGCACCGGTAACGGTTTCAAATTCGATGTGAAGAATCTGCTCGATGGGATTGTAATTGTACGTGAACGCATAATACACCGCCGTGTCATTATGATGGTCACGTTGTATGCCTTTTCCGTCTTCGAGGAAATACATGAGATAACCCGTAGCGGTGTCGTATGGGTTGAATTCATAGTCTCTATACGAGTCCTCGATGATTTGCCCAAAAAAGTCGGTGTTCCAGTGCTCCAGATACGTCACACCAAAGATTTTGTTCACCATACTATAGAAATCCATCTTGTTTTGCGTGACAAAAATCGTACGGCGGACGTGGCCGTTGGGCGATATGATGATGAATTTGGACCCACGATAATCGGCATCGTCCATTTCTTTCACGGTAATTGTAATGGTGGCGTCGTTCTTTCCGCTCATCATATCAATCGAGTACCAGTCGGAATCATCTGTTTTTTGGATGGTCCACGGGCAATTGGCCGTGATATCCAATGTTTTTGATCCAGCCTCCATGCTAAACCAAAGGTCGTTTGTGGACACTCGGAGTTCGGGCTCTTTTGCGCAACCCGTAAGACCTGCTATCGCGATAAGCAATAAGGCAGCCAATGTCAGAAAATTAATGCTCTTTTTCATGTCGTTTACTATTATTTCAAAGCGCAAAGGTACACATTAATTCAATACAGGCGCTTTTTCTGCCTCGACTTCTTTGTGGAAACCGGTGTGTCGGCCAGCATTTCGAAGTCCATCTTGTGCTTGAAGAGGTCTACGGCCTTGACGACCACGCGCACCTCGTCGCCCAGTTGGATGATGCGTCCCGTCTCCTGCCCGATGACGCGGAAGTTGTCGTCGTCGAGATAGTAATAGTCGCCCGGGAGGCTCTCATAACGCACCAAGCCCTCGCATTTGTTGCCCTTCAGCTCCACAAAGAGACCCCACTTGCTCACGCCCGAGACCAAGCCTTCAAACACCTGTCCAATCTTATCTTGCAGGTATTCAGCCTGTTTGTACTTGATGGATTGACGTTCCATCTCTTCGGCTTGTTTTTCCATCTCGCTGGCGTGGACGCACATCTCCTCGTATTCCTTCTTGTTGACGGAGCCTTGGTTTTCGATGAGATACCTCTCTATTAAGCGGTGTACCATCAGGTCGGGATAACGGCGGATGGGCGAGGTGAAATGCGTGTAATAGTCGAAGGCGAGGCCATAGTGCCCGATGTTGTCGGTGCTGTAGACCGCCTTGGCCATAGTGCGCAGGGCGACGGTCTGGATGAGGTTCTTCTCGCCCTTGCCTTCCACGTCCTCAAACAGTTTATTATAGGAGTTCACCAAGGTGGTGCGATTGCTGAGGTTCATGGTATAGCCCAGGCGCGAGATGAGCAGCATGAACTTGTTGAGCTTCTCGGGATTAGGCTCGTCGTGGACGCGGTAAACAAAGGTGTAGTTGCTCCATTTGCTGCCCGTCATGCCGAAGGTCTCGGCCACGGTGCGGTTGGCAAGCAGCATAAAATCTTCAATTAATTCATGCGACTCGTTTTGCACCCGCACATAGGTGTCGATGGGTTTCTTGTTCTCATCCAAGATAAATTTCACCTCTTCCGAGTGGAAATTAATGCTGCCCGCCTCCATGCGCTTTTCGCGCAGTTTGGTCGCCAAACTATTGAAGGTCAAGATTTCATCCTTGTAGTCACCTTCGCCGCCTTCAATCATGCTCTGCACTTCTTCGTAGGTATAGCGGCGGCACGACTTGATGATGGTCTTGCCAATCCATTTGTCGTATATGTTGGCATCGTCGTCCATCTCGAAGACCACGCTGAAGGTCAGCTTCTCCTCGTCGGGACGCAGTGAGCAGACGTTGTTGCAGAGCTTCTCGGGCAGCATGGGGATAGTGCGGTCGACGAGGTAGACCGAAGTGCCACGGTCCAAGGCCTCGCGGTCGATGGCGGAGCCTTTTTTCACATAGTGCGACACGTCGGCAATATGCACGCCCACCTCCCAATGGCCGTTTTTCAGCTTCTGCAGGCTGATGGCGTCGTCGAAGTCCTTGGCGTCGGCCGGGTCGATGGTGATGGTGAACACCTTGCGGAAGTCCTTTCTATTGCTGATTTCGGAATGCGGAATGCTGATCGGGATTTGCTCCGCTTCTCTTTCCACTTCCTCGGGGAACTCAATCGGGTATTCGTGGGCGGCCAAAATCGATTCCATCTCCACGTCGTTTTCGCCAGGCTTGCCCAGCACGCGGACGATTTCGCCGAAGGGGTTGCCCGAGCCGTCGGGCCAGTCGGTGAGATGCACGATGACCTTCATGCCGTCTTTGGCCCCGTTGAGGTCGCCACGCGGGATGAAGATGTCCACAGGCATCCATTCCACATCGGGACGGACGAAGACATAGCCGTGCGAGATGCTCAGCAGGCCGACAAATTCGGTGTGGCGGCGTTCGAGCACCTCCACAATCTTGCCTTCGGGCTTGCTGTTGTTGCGCTTGGGGAACATGGCCACGCGCACATGGTCGCCATGCAGTGCCTTATAGGTGTCGTTGGCGGCAATGAAGATGTCCTCGCCTTCGCCATCGTCGCGCACCACATAGGCCTTGCCCGTCGATTTCATCTCCACGGTGCCTTCCACGTATTTGGTCTTCGGCCCAAACTGCGCCATACCTGCGTTGCTCATCACATAGCTATAGGGGCGCGCCTCTTGCAGCAAGCCTTTTTCTTTCAAGTCAATAAGCAAGTTATATACCACGTCCTTCCCCGCTTGGTCCTTGATTCCCATGATTTTACAGACCTGCTTGTAGTTCTTCGGGCGGAAAGGCTGGTCAGCGAAAATGCCCAAAATCACGCTGGTAAAGGTGCTGAGTTTATTCTCGATTTTTTTCTTTTTTGCCATGTTAGTGAGTTTATCGAACTATAATACTCCGTTTTGCCTGCAAAAATAACAACTTTTCGGCACAAAAAATGTTGCAATGTTGGCGAAAAATGATTATTTTTAAGGGTCGCCTTTTTATTGTTTTCGTCCAGAAAACCTTGCGTTTATGAAATATTATGTATCTTTGCATTCGAAAAATTTGCCACAATGGCAAAAATTTCGAATAAGAATGTTTAGTAGAGCTTTTTATCTTCAGCAACTGGTTGATGGCAAGGGCAATGGATTGGTTAAAGTCATCACGGGAATCAGACGATGTGGACCAATCAGCATATCGACTCTCTGATGAAGAAAAGGTGTCGCAAGAGAAAAAATCGCTTCGGAATATTCCTGACTCTTTCAAGAAAATCATCATCGAGGAGAATGACATCGTTCCCTATCGCGATGATGACGGTTTCGTTAGAATGGGACTGTTTGATTTCTTATTGAACCCCGGTAGCCTTGAATTTTAGAAATGAAAGGCGGCCTTCCTTTTCGAGGGTCGCCTTTGCAATACTTGCCTGCCGGCTGCTTGGTCTTTCAACGTTAATTGGCGTTAATTGACCATTAATTTTCCATTAATTTATTGGTTTGCAGCCTTGTCGTCGCTTTGCGTCATCGCGAGCGAAGCGTGGCGATCCAGACCGTCACTTTTGCAGTACTTGCTTTCTGTTCCAGCCTAAGCGTTTGTAGCTCACGTGGATGAAGGTCGGGGAGATGATCAGCTGGTCGAACTTGCCGTTGCCGATGAGGATGCGGGCCAGCTGAGGCAGGTCGGCCTCGTTGCCGAGCTTTCCGACGAATCACGGTGCAAAAATACGACATCCTTTCCTTGCCCGCAATTTATGTCTTACGCTGAAATAAGTTGACACAACAGTCAACAAAGATGAGAGAAAAGACA
>CALEMB010000224.1 GCA_937902805.1 uncultured Bacteroidales bacterium | reverse complement strand
GACTGTACTTTAGCCGTGGGGGTGACATGTCGAATAGAAACATCTGCTTGCAGCAAATCCGCTTCAAGCACCAAGTTTTCAGCACTAAAAAGGATTGTTGCCTCTGAGGTGGTGCCGTCGGGCTTCGTTATGATGTAACGTAGCGTCAGCCCGATGCCACCCTGTTCGGTGCCCGCCAGTTCCCATCTCGTCATAGCAGGCATTTGGGCAATAATCTGTTTCAGTACTTTGGCAGCCATCGGTTGTTTGATGTTGGTGAAATGAAAGTCGGGTGCCAACAGTTCATCGATGTCTTCGGGATTATGGTTTTGTGCAGCAGTTAGGATACGTTCAGCTATTGGTCTGCATGTATTTACATCTTGAGCCTGCCCTATCATTGCGACGAGGGCGAGCAGTGTGGTGATGATTAATTTGCTTTTCATATGATAGAAATTAAGGTTGCAAAGATACCCCCTTACATTGAGAATGCCCTTACACAATAGGGTGAAACAGCCGATTGTACCGTAAAACTACCCGAAAGGGTAGTCAATAAAAACGACATAAAGCCGTTACCATGTCAATGACTAACAGCAGTTATGACTCAAATTGACGACTTCTTCATAGATAAAAACCGAGTGGACGGCATTACGGAGGCCGACTATGAGCGTGTGCGGCCCAAAATTGAGGCGGTGGCCGCTGTTGCAAGGACCTCGACCAACAGCATTTACATTATCGACTACCACAAACGCGATTTCCTTTACGCTTCGGAAAACCCATTGCTGGTGCCTGTAGGATTGAAGGATATGGGCTACCCCATGTACCTCAACTATGTGCCTAAGGAAGAACGGGCAATGCTGCTCGAAATCAACCGTGTAGGCTTCGAGGAGTTCTCGAGGATAGACGTGGCGGAAAAGATGGAGTTTGTCATCAGCTATGATTTCCACTTCATACAAAATGGTTGTAATCGTATAGTCAATCACCGGCTCACGCCGCTGGAACTGAATTCAAAAGGACAATTGTGGCTTGCACTCTGCTCGTTCTCACTCTCACCGCGTAAGGATTTCGGCAATGTGAGGATGTGGCGTGTGACGGAAAGCGGCAACGGCGTCGTGGGCAACCACGACTTACGCGAGTATTCGTTGGCTGATGGGAAGTGGCACGACAGCGTCCCCGTTGTCCTCACAGAAACCGAACAAAACCTGCTGATGATGTCGGCGCAAGGCTACACAACCGAAGAGATTGCAGACTGCCTTTTCCGCTCAGTCGACACGATAAAATACCACCGTAAGAAACTATTTCGCAAACTCGAAGTTGACAGCATCAGCGAAGCTTTGGCATTTGCCACAAATTATGGGCTGATTTAAAGGGGCTGTAGGGGTACAAATTGCCCCCTTCCTAATGGGATGTTTTCATGATACGTCCATAAGTGTTATGTTATTTCAAAACAAACACCTATACGTGTTTTCAGAAAAATATGTATTTTTGCAAAGTTATAAAAAGCAAAAACAATGACAACAGTACAACTGGCATCGGCTTTGCAGCGTGAGATGAGTTATATCGTAACGGATGAGACTATGATGGAGCGGGCCTTAAAGTCACTTCGCAAAATTCGTCGGGAGCGGAAGGCAGAAAAAGAAATGGCAATGGAGCCCCAAGAGGATTCAGAGGAGCAGGTAATGCAGAGTCTTCGTGAGGCTTTCAGGGAATTGAAACTTATTAAAGAAGGTAAAGAGGTTGGAAGACCTATTGAGGAGTTGCTCGATGAGTTATAAAATTAAATCCGCGGCCTCTTTTGATAAAGACTTCAAAAGACTGCTCAAGCGTTATCATTCATTGCCCGATGATGTCAAAGCTCTCGTAAAGGACTTGAAGAAGAATCCTATGATGGGGGTAAGTTTGGGTCATGGTGTCCACAAAATCCGATTGGCAATTCATTCAAAAGGTGGTGGAAAAAGTAGTGGCGTTCGAGTCATTACATATGTGAATGTAATGGTTGAGATTGAAGAAGGTGTTGTTTATTTGCTAGCACTTTACGATAAATCTGACCAAGATTCAATTGCAGACAAGGCGATTAAGGAGTTACTGAAACAGTTGCCTGATTGATTATTGTTTTCTTACCTTTGCAAATATTCTATCGAAATGAAAACCAAACAAGAAATAGTTGAAAACTGGCTACCGCGCTATACGGGCTTGCCGTTGGAGAAGTTCGGGCAGTACATCCTGCTGACTAACTTCCAGAATTATGTCGACCGCTTTGCCGAATGGCAAGGTGTGGAAGTCGTCGGACGTGACCGCTCGATGCCTTGCGCCACCGACGGCGAAATCACCATCATCAATTTCAGCATGGGCAGCGCCAATGCTGCAACGATTATGGATTTGTTGGTCGCCATAAAGCCCAAGGCTGTGCTGTTTTTGGGCAAGTGCGGCGGCATTAAAAAGAAGAATAAAGTAGGTGATTTGATTTTGCCCATTGCAGCTATCCGTGGCGAGGGTACCTCGAACGACTATTTCCCGCCTGAAGTGCCTGCATTACCTGCCTTTAGCCTCGAAAAAGCCATCTCTACCACCATCCGTGACTATGGCCGCGACTATTGGACGGGAACGGTCTACACCACTAACCGCCGCGTGTGGGAACACGACGAGGAGTTCAAGGACTACCTGCGTAAAATCCGCTGCATGGGTGTCGATATGGAAACAGCCACCATCTTCTCGGTAGGCTTCCACAACGAAATCCCGACGGGAGCACTGCTGCTCGTTTCCGATAACCCCATGGTGCCCGAGGGCGTCAAAACTGAAGAAAGCGACAAACAAGTCAGCAGAAACTATATCGGAGAGCACCTGCGCATCGGCATCGACTCGCTGCGACAACTCATCAACAACGGCACCACCGTCAAGCACCTGAAGTTCTGATGACCTACGAACAGATATTATCCGAGATCCACAAGAAAAACTTCGCGCCTGTCTATTTCCTGACAGGCGACGAGCCGTATTTCATCGACATGATTTCGGATACCATCGAGAACGAGGCCTTGGACGAAGCCGACCGCGCCTTCAACCAAATCGTGGTGTATGGTCGCGATGTCGACGTGGAGACCATCGCCAACCACGCCCGCAGCTTCCCGATGATGGGAGACCGTATGGTGGTCATCGTCAAGGAGGCGCAGGACGTGAAGAATTTGGAAAACTTCGAGCCTTATCTCGACACCATCCCCGACACCACGCTCCTCGTCTTCGTTTACAAATACAAGAAGTTCGACAAACGAAAGGCCTTGGCCAAGAAAATCGACAAGAAAGGCGTTTGGTTTGAGTCGAAAGCCCTGCGCGACTACAACATCCCAGGCTGGATACAGAGTTACCTGAAAAGCGAAGGTTATTCCATCACGCCAAAAGCAACGCAAATGTTGGCCGACTTCCTTGGCACCGACCTCCACAAAATCGCCAACGAGTTGAAGAAACTCACCATCACCCTCCCCAAAAACAAGAGCATCGACGATGCAGACGTGGAGCGCAACATCGGCATCTCCAAGGACTATAATGTCTTCGAGTTGCAAAACGCCATCGGCAGCCGCGATGTGCTGAAAGCCAACCGCATCGTGAATTATTTCGGTGATAACGGCAAGGACAACCCGCTGTTGGTCACTGCCATCAACCTGTACAGTTTCTTCACCAAGGTCATGAAGCTGCATTGCGCCCAAGATAAATCGCAAAGCAACCTGGCCGCCGTGTTGGGCGTGAATCCGTATTTTGTAAAAGACTATCAACTGGCAGCCCGCAACTATCCGCCACAAACCTGCATCCGCAACATCTCCATCCTGCGCGAATTCGACATGAAATCCAAAGGGTACGAAAGCGGTGATGTCAGCGAGAAGGACTTGTACCGAGAGATGATTTTTAAACTAATGCATTAAACACGGGCCCTTCGACGGGCTCAGGGACCTTTTATATGAGAATTGTTGCACAACGGGTTACACACGCTTCCGTCACGATTGACGGGAAGGTGAAGTCGGAAATCGGCTTGGGAATACTGATTTTGCTTGGCATTGAGGAAGCCGACACACAAGAGGATGTCGATTGGCTGTGCCAAAAGCTCACCAAACTCCGCATCTTTTCCGACGAACAGGATGCCATGAACCTAGACATCAACCAAGTGGGCGGTTCGTTCTTGGTAGTAAGCCAGTTCACTCTCCACGCCTTGACAAAGAAAGGCAACCGCCCGAGCTTTATCCGTGCTGCCCGTCCCGAAATCGCCATACCGCTGTATGAGCAATTCTTGAAACATCTTGCCGAGGTCTCGGGGCGCGAAGTACAAAGCGGTGAGTTCGGTGCCATGATGGCCGTGGAACTGCTCAACGACGGTCCCGTGACAATAATAATGGACTCGAAACGGCGCGAATAGAGATTTTTCCGTATTTTTGCACTTGCATTCCAGCGTGTTGAAAAGCCATGGTTTGCACCCAAACAAGCAAAAGATAAGCTATGAAAATCGCAGTGGTGGGAGCCACCGGATTGGTCGGCTCAAAGATGCTACAAGTGCTTGATGAACAGCACGTTAATATCGACGAATTGATTGTCGCTGCCTCGGAACGCTCCATAGGCAAGGAAATCGTCTTCCAAGGCAAGACCCATAAGGTCGTCAGCGTGAAAGAAGCTATCGACAAGCGTCCTGACATCGCCATCTTTTCGGCAGGTGGCGCGGCTTCCAAGCAATATGCGCCTCGTTTTGCCGCCAATGGCACTTTCGTCATTGACAACAGCTCGGCCTGGCGCATGGAGAAAGACGTGCCTTTGGTCGTTGCTGAAATCAATGCCGACACCATTACGCCCGAAACTCATATCATCGCCAACCCCAACTGCTCCACCATGCAGATGGTGATGGCATTGGCGCCCATCCATAAGGCATACGGAATCAAACGATTGGTTATCAGCACCTACCAAAGCGTGAGCGGTAGCGGCATTAAAGGGATTAATCAATTAAACTGCGAGGAAATAAAACACTCTCAACTCTCAACCCTCAACTCTCAACTAACAAATGCCTATCCCCATCAAATCTACCGTAACGTCCTCCCCCACGGCGGTGATTTTTGCGACAACGGCTACACTACCGAGGAAGAAAAACTGGTGAACGAAACCCGTAAAATTCTCCGTGACCCCAACATTGCCATCACTGCCACGGTGTGCCGTGTGCCCGTCACGGGTGGCCACAGCGAAGCTGTCAACGTGGAAACATTAAGACCTTTTGAGATTGAGGAAGTGCGCAGACTGCTGGAAAACATGCCCGGTGTCGTGGTGCAAGACGACCCTGCCAACAACCTTTACCCCATGGCCATCACCTCGTTCGACAAGGACGAAGTCTTTGTAGGCCGCATCCGCCGCGACTACAGCATCGAGAACGGCATGAACCTTTGGGTCGTCAGCGACAACATTCGCAAGGGTGCCGCCACCAATGCAGTGCAGATAGCACAGCATATCATTAAACAGTACTTTAAGTAATGAAGATATTTCGCAATATCATAGAAGCCCGCAACATCCCCAACGCCGTGGTCACCATCGGCACCTTCGATGGCGTCCATCTTGGTCATCAGGCCATCTTCAAGAAGATGAAGGCTTTGGCCAAAGACATTGGCGGTGAAACCGTTGTGGTCACCTTTGAGCCCCATCCGCGTCAGGTGCTCAACATAGACAGTTCCAACCTGCGTTTTCTTTGCACGCCTGAACAGAAACTGGAGAAATTCGAGGAAATTGGCATCGATAATGTGGTCATCGTCAACTTCACCAAGGAGTTTTCGCGCACGCCCTCCGAGGTGTTCATCAAGGACTACATCATCGATAACATCAAGCCAGCCTATATTGTGGTGGGTTACGACCATCATTTCGGCAAGAACCGCATGGGCGACTTCGACCTGCTCAACGACATGATGAAGAAGTACAACTTCAAAGTGGAACGCGTTGAAGCACAAAATATTGAGCATATAGCTGTAAGTTCAACAAAGATTCGTAACGCCTTGGCTACCGGCAACGTGAAGCGTGCCAACCGCTTATTGGGTTACACCTACTCTATCACCGCTGAGGTCGTGGTGGGCAACAAGATTGGACGCACTTTGGGCTTCCCTACCGCCAACCTTGAGTTGCCGCGCGAATACATGCTCATCAACAACCGCGGCGTTTATGCCTGCCTCGTCGACTACGACGGCAAGACCTATAAGGCTATGGCAAACATTGGGCATCGTCCCACCATCGGTGACCGCAGCAAGGACAACCCGCTCCTTGAGGTGAACCTCTTCGACTTTGACGGCGACCTCTACGGCAAACACATCCGTGTGCGTTTCATCGACCGCATTCGCGACGAGGAGAAATATTGCAGTTTGGATGCTTTGAAAGCCCAATTGGGACAAGACCGAGAGAAAGCCAAGCAAATCCTGGCATGAAGATTCTGCTTTTGGTCATAGGAAAAACGGATGAAGACTACCTCATCACTGGCATCAAGAAATATGTCGGAAGAATTGGACATTACGCCTCGTTCGAGATGAAAGAAATCCCCGACCCACGCAACCGCAAGACCCTCAGCGAAGACCAACAGAAAAAAGCCGAAAGTTTCCTACTCTTGCAACAGCTGCAAACTGGTGACCATGTCGTTCTTTTGGACGAAAACGGGAAGCAATTCACATCAGTGGAGTTTTCGGAAAGCTTAGAAAAACAGATGGCATCGGGAGCCAAGAGGCTGGTGTTCATCATTGGCGGACCTTACGGCTTCGCCCAAGAGGTGTACGACCGCGCCAACGCCAAGATGTCGCTCTCGCCCATGACCTTCAGCCACCAGATGGTACGCCTTATTTTTGTCGAACAACTCTATCGTGCCTTCACAATTTTGAAGGGCGAACCCTATCATCACCAATAATAAAGTACAACTATGAAAACGATAAAAACCATCCTCATCCTCTGCGTGGCCCTTTGCTTCGCCACTTCCTGCAAGAAAGAGGCCGACATGACCCTTGTGCAGAAGACCATCCTAGAGAATGCCGACATCAGACAAATCGAAGTCTCCGATGCCTGGGAGGTAACGGTGGTCGCCGACAGCAACACCTACGTTGAATTGGAGTATTCTGCCTATTTGGAAAACAGTCTGAAAACCAAAATGGAAGGCACAAAACTGGGAATCGGGTTCTCGGGTTATGTCTATCACGAAATCAATTCTGTTTTCCGCGCCACCGTCCACACGCCTCAGATTGAAATAGTGGAAGCCGACGATGCCGCACAAATACAATGCAAAGGAGAATTTGCCGGTCAACATATCAAAATTGCCTTGAATGATGCTTCACGGTGCGACGGCCTTGTCTTTTCGGGAGAAAGCTGCGAAATTGCCTTGGAGAGTGCCTCTGTAATGACGGGGTTCCAATTCGTTGGAAACAGTTGCTCTGCCTTATTGAAAGACGCGTCACAATGCAACAGTGAAATTGCCGCTTCCGAGTCTATCCAAATCCATCTGGGCGATGGCTCTCGATTTGTCAACAAAGGCGGAACAACCGAACAAGCCAACATTCATTTAGATAGCGCAAGTCTACTGAACATAGTCGAAACCGAAGTCATAACGATGGAAGTGGAACTTACGGGCTCATCGGAAGCTACAGTGCGTGTCGCCGAAATGTTGAGAGGCACGCTGAAAGAAGCTTCCACCTTATATTATAAGGGTCATCCACAAACTGATATCGACTGTTCGGAAGACTCTCAACTTATTCCGTTCTGATTTTGGTCTAATATTTGCTATTTTCTTCCCCCGTTACGCTGAAGTAACATGAATTATTACTAATTTTGTCAAAAATTTTATCACAATGAGAAGAATTGCCATGCTCTTTGTCGCCTTATTGCTTGCGACTGTCACCTTTGCCCAAACTGAAAACCCATCCAAATTGCCCATCGACCAGAAGACGGAAAAGATTACCTTCCGCAAGGTCATCCAAACTGAAGGCTCTGAGGATGAGGTATTCAATCGCATCTACGGCCAGTTCATGAACACCTATTACAAGAGTCCTTCCACTATCCTCCAGCAGAATGACGGCCGCACCTTGAAAGGCAAGCATCAGTTCCAACTCGACAATGGCGATGCCGTGAAGTCAAAATGGCCCTGGATCACCTATTATTTCACCATTGAGGTGCGTCCTGGCCGCGTGCGCTACACCATCACCGATTTCATGCAAAAGACGCAATCGAACCATCCTTGCGAGGAATGGATGAACAAGGAAGATCCGTTGTATACTCCTCTTTGGGACCGTTATTTGGATCAAATCGCTGCCTTTGCCGAGGACTGGGGACAAAAATTTGAAGAGAGCCTCGTCCCTGAAAAAGTCTTTGAAGAAGAGGAATGGTAAATCCCTATGGCCACTCGCGAACGCATAAAAAAAGGCTTTTCGAAACTTCTCAAGGAAGAGAAGCTGAAGCTTATTGCCAACTATTTCGAGAACCCGGGCGAAGTCGTCAGCCTGCTGAAAAGCTATTGGCACCCCGACTCGAAACAGCAGCAACTTTTTGACGAGTTCAGCGAGAACACCATCACCAATTTCTATATCCCTTACGGCATCTCGCCCAATGTAACCATCAACGACAAGGACTATATCGTGCCGATGGTCATTGAGGAAAGCTCCGTCGTGGCGGCAGCCTCAGCGGCGGCCAAATTCTGGGGTGAACGTGGCGGCTTCCATGCCGAAGTCATTGATGTACGCAAGGTCGGACAAGTGCATTTTGGCTGGAGCGGCAATAAGGAAACGCTGTTTGCTTTGTTCCCAAAAATTGAGGAACGCCTGCTTGCCGACACCGACGATATGACCTCAAAGATGCGGAAACGCGGCGGCGGCATCCTCGGAATGCGCCTCATCGACTACACCGCACAAATCCCTGACTATTACCAGATTCGCATCGAGTTTGGTACGGGCGATGCCATGGGTGCCAATTTCATCAACTCCGCTTTGGAGCAGTTTGGGCATAGCCTGCAAGACTTCTTTGCCGAGCAAAAAGACCTGCCCGAAGAACTCCGAAAGGTGGAAATCATCATGACCATCCTGTCGAACAACACACCCGACTGCCGCGTGAAGGTCTGGGTGGAATGCCCCGTGGAACAATTGGATGGCATCGACGAACACCTCTCGGGTGCCGAATATGCCAAGAAATTCAAGAAAGCCGTCGATATTGCCCATATCGACATCGACCGTGCCACCACGCACAACAAAGGCATCTACAACGGCATCGATGCAGTAGTCATCGCCACAGGTAACGACTTCCGCGCTGTGGAGGCGGCGGGACATACCTACGCCTCGCGCAATGGGCGCTATGAAAGCTTGTCATCGGTAACGATAGAGAATGGTATTTTCCACTTTGAATTGGAGGTGCCAATGGCCTTGGGCACCGTGGGCGGATTGACCAGTCTGCATCCGCTTGCCAAGAAAACCTTGGAACTCTTGGGCAACCCCACTGCCCCCGAGCTGATGATGGTGGCTGCCACCATGGGCTTGGCCAACAACTTCTCCGCCGTGCGCTCGCTGACCACCAAAGGCATCCAAGCCGGCCACATGAAGATGCACTTGAACAACATCCTCAACCAACTCAACGCCAACGACGAAGCCAAGAAACAGGCGCGTGAGTATTTCAAGGATAAAACCGTGTCGTATGCGGCAGTGGAACAATTCTTAGATTCCTTGAAAAAATGAGCCGCTATTTTTCCTACGGCA
>CALEMB010000223.1 GCA_937902805.1 uncultured Bacteroidales bacterium | reverse complement strand
CGATCTCAACACAGCTTCCGCAGCCGATACAGCTATCGGTAATGAAATAACCCTCTTGCTGTTCTTTGACGTTGCCGAAGGAAAATGACGCTCTTTCGATCGGCTTTTTGCTGAGGTCGAACCACTCACCGCTGCGGTAAGTGGTGGCATAGGCCTGCAGGAGTTCCATCAGTCCGCTCATTGCAATGGGTGCGAGCACTGCCCAGAGGATGAGGTTTTTCCATTGCCTACAATTGTGGTTGCGGCCATACTCCCACCAAATAACAAGGGCGAAGGTGCCGTACATGACCATGTGCGTCCACTTGTCGGCCAATGGGACGTCTTCTGCAATCTCGATATTCCCGAAGGGATAGAGGGATAAAATGACGATAATGACGGCTACGAGGTACGTCAAAGGGTAGCGACGAGGGGAAAAGCGAGGTGTCATGATTACTTTTCTTTATATTTCGTGACAAAAGTACAACAATTATTCGTACTTTTGCCGCCCATTCCGCGACGGAATGGATTTTTTATCACTAATACTTTATTATAAATGACTGACAACGAAAGATCTGGCAAGCGTCCGCGCACCAGAAAGCCTGCTGATGAAGAATTCCAGCAGAGAAAGTCCTTCAAATTCTATCACCGTGACGGTGACGAAGAAGGAAGAGAAGAGAGAAGCTTTGGCGATAAGCCGAGAGGTGAACGCCGATTTGATGACAACCGTGGCGACCGCAGGTTCGGCGACCGTAAGTTTGGTGACCGCCCCCGCCGCCGCTTCGATGATGAACACGACGAGCGTCCGCGTCGCCGCTTTGACGACGAAGACAGACCTCGCCGCAGATTTGATGATGACGAGCGTCCTCGCCGTCGCTTCGACGACGACAAACCGAGAGGTGAGCGTCGTTTCGACGACCGCCCGCGCCGTAGATTTGACGACAACGATGAGCGTCCACGCCGTCGTTTCGATGACGATGAAAGACCTCGCCGTCGCTTTGACGACGACAAACCGCGTGAGCGTCGTTTCCACGACGACGAGCGTCCGCGTCGCGGATTTGATGACGAAGAAAGACCCCGTCGCCGTTTTGATGATGACAAACCCCGTGGCGAGCGCCATTTCGATGACCGTCCGCGCCGTAGGTTTGACGACGAGGATAGACCTCGCCGCCGCTTCAACGACGATGAGCGTCCCCGTGGAAGCCGCCGCTTTGACGACCGTCCCCGCCGCCGTTTCGATGACGATGAAGAACCGCGCCGTGGACGCAAGGGCTATGTCCGTGAGAAAGATCCGCTGTATGACCGCCCGAAAGCAACGGGCGAGATTCGCTTGAATAAATATCTGGCCGACTGTGGCATCTGCTCACGCCGCGAAGCCGACGACCTCATCAAGGCCGGCTGCGTGATGGTGAACGACGAAGTGATTACCACCATGGGCTATAAGGTGAAGACCAACGACAAGGTGGTTTATGGAGGCCAGACTCTCAATCGCGAGAAGCTCCGTTACATCCTGCTCAACAAGCCCAAAGGTTACATTACCACGTCCGACGACCCGTATGAGCGTGACACCGTGATGGAACTCGTCAAGGACGCCTGTCCCGAGCGTGTTTATCCTGTGGGCCGCCTCGACAAACAGACCACTGGCTTGTTGCTGTTTACCAACGATGGCGACTTGGCTAAGAAGCTGACCCATCCCAGCAGCGAAATCCCGAAGCTTTATCATGTCATTTTGGACAAGCCTTTGACCAAGAACGACATGCTGCGCATCTCCGAAGGCATCGAGCTTGACGACGGCCCCATCGCCGCCGACAGCATCGCCTACGACCAAGATGATGACAGCAAGAAGAGCGTGGGCATCGAGCTCCACTCGGGTCGCAATCGCATCGTGCGCCGTATCTTCGAACATCTCGGCTACGAAGTGACCAAGCTTGACCGCGTGATGTTCGCTGGTCTCGACAAATACAAACTGCCCCGTGGCGAGTGGCGTTTCCTCACCGACCTCGAGGTGGTGAATCTGAAGAAAGTCGGAAATTGAACGAGATCACCAAACGATTTATCAGGGAAAACCTGAACGCTGATGTGCCGACGCTCGCCTTGAAAAAGGCGCCCGTCGGCACTGACGTTTCTTTGGCTTTGCGGCAGATTGCCGCAAGGCAGCTGTTGATGAAAAAGGTGCCGTCTTGGGCAGAAAACGAAGACCTGCTTTTCCCTGCACATCTTTCCATTGAGCAATGTTCGTCGGAAGCCAGCGCAAAATATAAAGCAAACCTGTTGGAAGGAGAAACCTTTGCCGATTTGACGGGCGGCTTGGGCATTGACACCTATTTTATATCGCAACATTTCCAACACGCCGACTATGTGGAGCGACAAGCCGAGTTGTGTGATTTGGCCAGACACAATTTTGAGGTGCTGAAAGCCAATGTCAAGGTGTGGAATGAAACGGCAGAAGAGTATTTAGAGCATTGTACTCAAAAAGATTGCATTTTTATCGACCCTGCTCGAAGGGACGAACATGGCCGCAAGACCGTTTCCATCAGCGACTGTACGCCTGATGTGGCGGCATTGCAAGAAATGTTGCTTGAGAAGGCCGAAAAAGTGATGGTGAAACTGTCCCCTATGCTCGACATCACTAAAGCTTTGGAAGAACTGTACCATGTGCGCGAGGTCCACGTGGTGGCCGTCGCCAATGAATGCAAGGAGTTGGATATTGTCATGGAACGGGGTTATCAAAGCGAGCCAAAATTTGTGTGTGTCAACTTGTTGACACAACAACCTGAGTTGCGTTTCACGATGGAAGAGGAACGAAATTGCCCCGGTCGGCTTGCCGAAGGTGTGTCAAATTATCTCTATGAGCCTAATCCCGCCTTGATGAAAGCAGGATGCTTTAGATTGTTGACAGAACGTTATGATGTTCTCAAATTGCACAAAAACAGCAATTTATACACTTCAGAACAACTGGTTCCCGATTTTCCTGGTCGCATTTTTGAAGTGGAAGGCTGGGCTCCTTATAACAAAAAGCTGAAACAGACTTTGCTTGCCAATGTCGAAAAGGCCAGCATTGCCGTGCGCAACTTTCCGCTGTCGGTGGCGGAGCTGAGGAAAACCCTGAAAATTGGCGACGGGGACGAGACCTATCTTTTCGCCACCACTTTGAAAGGGGAGCAAAAGGTCGTCATACGCACAAAAAAAACCGCCTCTGACGAAGCGGTTTCTTTGGTTTTCAAAATGTAATGGATTTTATCTCCTGTCGGAGATGCCGAACTTGGTCCACCAAGTTTGGTCATACTTGTTTTTGATGGCTTTTTTTACGGTTTGGGTTCTGTCTTTCAAAGTGTTCAAGGCGACGTGGGCTTCTTCGGTTTTCTTGCGAAGTTCCTCATGCATCTTGTCCATTTCGGCCGAAAGGGCTTCCAAGCGCTTGCAGTCTTCTTCCAGTTTCTGTATCACGCTTTCCTCAACGCCGGCCTCACGACCTAAGCGGTGATTTCTTTTTACCCCTGTCAGAATCAGTTTTGATTTGTCAAGTTGGTCTTTAAAAATTTGATACATAGTTTTTTAAAATTTGTATCCTTGTAAAAGGGATGGTTTTGAAAATGAAGATGCAAAAATAGGAAAAAACTTGTATTTTTGCAAGCCAAAAAGTTTTGCGAATGTACGCTTTATTTAAGAAAGAAATCAGCAATTTCCTCAGCTCGCTGATAGGCATCATGGTGATTGTGGTGTTTCTCCTCATCACGGGCCTGTTCCTTTGGGTTTTCCAAAGCGACTTCAACGTGCTGAACTATGGTTATGCCAACTTGGACAGTCTTTTCATCCTGGCACCTTGGGTATTCCTCTTCCTCGTTCCGGCGGTGACGATGCGCAGTTTCGCCGAGGAAAACCGCACGGGCACCATCGAGATGTTGGTCACCAAGCCTTTGTCGGATTGGCAGATCATCTGGGCGAAGTTTTTAGCGGGTGTGGCGTTGGTGCTGCTGGCCTTAATCCCCACCTTTGTCTATTATTTTTCGGTGTATCAACTAGGATTGCCGAAAGGTAATCTCGACAGCGGTGGAATTTGGGGCTCCTACATTGGATTGTTTTTGCTGAGTTCAAGTTTCGTGAGCATAGGTGTGTTCTGTAGCTCGTTGACGAACAACCAGATACTGGCTTTCATTATCTCGGTGTTCCTCTGTGGATTCCTGCTGATAGGCTTCGAGTTCATCTATTCGCTTTCGTTGTTCGGTCGGGTGGACCTGTTCATCCAACAACTGGGCATGAATGCGCACTACAGCTCGCTGAGCCGTGGTGTGGTCGACACGCGCGACGTGTTGTATTTCTTGAGTGTGATTGCGCTGTTTCTCAGTGCGACGAAACTGGTTTTGGCAAGCCGCAAATGGTAAGGAGGTAAGTGATGGAAAACAAGCGTAAGAATTTGAAAAAGAATCAAATAGTCTCCTTCCTTATCGCGGTGGTGATTGTGTTGGTACTCAATGTGATTGGCTCGTTCGTGTTTACCCGTTTTGACTTGACGAGCGAGAAGCGTTATACCTTGTCGCCCACAACGAAGGAAATCCTCGGCGACCTCAACGACTATGTCTATTTTAAGGTGTATCTTGAAGGCGACTTCCCGGCAGGTTTCAAGAAACTGCGCCGCGAGACCAAGGAAATGCTGGATGAGTTCCGTGCCTATACGAAATATGTTGATTACGAATTTATTAACCCTTCAGAAAGCGCGGATGCCAATGAGCGTAACGACATTTACAAACAACTCTATCAAGCGGGTTTGAATCCGACGGATATGGTGGTGAAAAATAGCGATGGTTCTTCGAAGCAGATGGTGATTTGGCCTGGTGCTTTGGTGAGTTACCGCAACAAAACCGAAATCCCTATCGACTTGCTTGAGAATCAGTTAGGTCAGTCCTCGGAAGAGGCCTTGAACGCTTCGATGCAGAACCTGGAGTTCCGCCTCATCGATGCTGTGAAAAAGGTGACACGCTTGCAAAAACCCACCATCGCTTTCGTCCAAGGACATGGCGAGTTGGAGGTGAAGGATGTGTACGACATTGTGCAGACCTTTGGGCAGAACTACAACGTGGACTCCGTGACTATCGGTGGTAGGATTGACGCCTTGATAGATCGCACCCAGCATGAGGACCGAGAAGTGAAGGCCTTCCCGAGATACGATGCCATCATCATCGCCAAACCGACACAGCCTTTCGACGAGCGCGACAAGTTCCTCATTGACCAATACATTATGCACGGTGGTAAGGTGCTGTGGCTTGTGGAACCCGTCTATGCCACTATGGACAGCCTGCAAAGCCAGGAGTCGACCATCGGCATGGAGCAAGACCTCAACCTCGACGACATGCTGTTCAAATATGGTGTGCGCCTCAACCGCGATCTGCTCCTCGACTTGACTTGCGCCGCACTGCCTATCCGCACGGGACAAGTGGCGGGACAGGCACAGCTGGAGTTCTTCCGTTGGTTCTATTTCCCCTTGCTGCAGGCGGCTTCGGATCATCCCATGGTGCGTCACATGAATGCCATCAAGGCCGACTTTGTCAGTTCGATGGATGCCACCACTTCGGCGAACGGTATCGAACAAATCCCGCTGCTCAAGACATCGGACTACACCAAGGTATCTGGCGCGCCAGTGTTTATCACTTTGGCGATGCTGCGACAGGCACCCGACAAACGCATGTTCAACTCGAAGGGCAAGAATGTGGCTTACTTGCTGAAGGGTAGTTTTCCTTCACTATATGCCAACCGCATCCCACAGGAAATCGTCGACGACCAAGCCACTGACTTCATGGAAGAGAGCAAACCTACCGCCATGATTGTGGTGGCCGATGGCGACATCATCCGCAACCAAATCGACATTAGGACGCGTAAGCCGTTACCTTTGGGCTTCGACCAATACACGCAAAACACTTACGCCAACAAGGAGTTCATCGAAAACGCCATCAGCTATCTGGTGGACGGTGAGGGCTTGATTGACATCCGCTCGCGCGAACTTAAAGTCCGTTTGTTGGATATGACCAAAATCAACCTAGAGAGAACCAAGTGGCAAGTTATCAACACTTTGATACCCATTGTACTCATCATTGGCTTGGGTTTTGTTATGGCGTTCATCCGTAAAAAGAAATACAGCAAAAAATAATCTACAATGAAGAAGAATAACCGCATCACCATTATTATAGCGGCCTTGTTGGTCGTCATCGCCGGTGTTTTGATTTGGAACAACCGTTACCTCTCCACTTTGCAAGGTGAGGCCTCGGATTTTCAGGTGTGGGACACCGCCTCGGTAACGAAGATCTATCTCGCTGACCGTAGGGAAAACGAGTCTTTGCTGGAACGCCAGGAGGACGGTTGGACCCTCAACGGCACCTATAAGGCACATCCCAAGCAGGTGAACTATTTGTTGACCACCTTATATAAGATTCGTATCAAGATGCCCGTGTCGGTGGCCAGCCACGACAACATCGTGAAACAGTTGGCATCGCAGAGTACCAAGGTGGAAATCTATCAGACGGTGCCGCGCATCAACCTCTTCGAAAAGATTAAGTTGTTCTACCACGAGAAGCGCACCAAGGTCTTTTATGTGGGTGATGCCACCATGGATAACAGCGGCACTTTCATGTTGAAGGAAGGTGCTGATAAGGCTTATATCGTCTACATCCCCAGCTTCAGAGGCTTCATCTCGACGCGTTTCACCGCCAACCCCGACGACTGGCGCGACCATACCATCTTCCATGAGAAATTGGCTGACATCCAGTCGGTTGAGATTGACTTCAACGAAGACCCTGAAGGCAGTTTCCGCATCGACAACATCGGAAGACACCAGTACAAGCTGACACGCCTTTGCGACAACAAGGACTTGCCGTACGACACGCTGAAGGTCATCAATTTCCTGTCGTCGTTCAGCGACCTCCGTTTCGAGGCTTTGTTTACCAACACCATGGAGCAGGAACGCATAGATTCCATCACAAGCTCGCCTTTCGTGCATAACGTGGTGCTGACAAGCAAGGACGGCGGCACCCAGGATATGAAGACTTACAGGAAACTTGTGTTGAATGGCGTCACTGACATGAGTGGCGACTATGGCGACGTGGACCACGACCGCATGTATGCCCTCATCGACAGCGGCAAAGATTTCGTGCTCATCCAGAATTATGTCTTCGACAAGGTGTTGCACGATGTGCGTTACTTTGAAGCCGGAAATCCCATCAGAGGCGACATGGGCTATCTGGAGGAAATCAAATAAAGCTATTTTTTCTTCAGCAACGCTACCATCTTAAAGCCCACGTCAGTGAAGATGATTTGCGCATTGCCGTTGCGCTCGATTTGGCGTATGGCTTCCTCAAAAAGTGCTGCTATCTGAGCCAAGTTGGCGGGGTTGATGAAAGGCGCAAACTTCGAGTTGAATGTTTTCTCGTCGTCGGGCAGCATCACGATTGACGAAAGGTCGTTGTTGAACAATAGTGAGTTGCGTATAATGCGCAAGCCGTAGTCTAGCAGTTCCTTTTGTCTTTCGCGTCCCAACGTCTTGATGTTGGCGGAAAAGTCAATCAATTCGGGATAGACCGAACGGAAACATAGCCGCATCCATTGTTGGAAGGTGGTGAAGAAGAATTTGTGCTCTTCGGAATCTTGCACCGAGTGGCAGGCGGTGAGCCAGTTGCCTTCCGAAATCATCGCCGCATCATGGGCTTGTTGCGGATTGCAACCGAGGCGGTCTATCAGTGCCGACTCGATGGAGCCTAAATCGATGGCAGGAATTTTCACCAATGCCGTCCTCGACTTGATGGTGGCCAACAGTTCTTCGGCGTCTTCGGCGATGAGCAGGAAAACGGTCTTCTCGGGTGGTTCCTCAAGGAGTTTCAGCAGCTTGTTAGCCGTCTCGACGCGCATCTTCTCTGCCATCCAGATGATGGCGATTTTGTATTCGCCCTCGTAGGATTTCATGTTGAGTTTGCGCAGCAGCGAGGCCGCATCGCGCACTGACATATAGCCTTGTTTGTTCTCGATGTCGAGGAAAGCATACCAATCGGTGTCGTTGAAATAGCCGTCATTTTTCAGCGTAAACTCACGCCATTCCTCCATGAACAAGTCCGATTCAGGATTGCTCTTAACGCTTTTGGTGGTGTTGGTCGGCACGACGAAATGCAGGTCGGGGTGCACCAGCTTTTGTATCTTTTGGCATGTGGGGCACACGCCGCAGCTGTCGGTCTCGGTGCGGTTCGGGCAGAGGATGTATTGGGCGTAAGCCAAAGCCAAGGGCAGTTTGCCGCTTCCTGCAGGACCCAAAAAGAGTTGCGCGTGAGAGACATGGTTTTCCCTCACACTCTGGATAAGCCTTTGTTTAACGGCGCTTTGGCCTATGACGTCTTTGAACTGCATGACGGTTTGTAATTCGGGGTCAAAAGTACGGAATATTAGTGTTCGATGAACAACTGACACATCAAAAAGGAATACTTTCAATGACGGAGCTATGTCGTTGTTGTATTATGGTTACCTCAGAGTTACCCAAAAGGTGATCAATAGGGGAGCAAAAGGGGAGTAAAAGCAATAGCGTGTAAGAGTCTGGGTTTCAAGAGTGTTCGAGATAGGAATTTAGAGCGTGTTTTTTACAAAGTTTTGACAAAAATTTCGCATAAAAGCGAAATATTCGAGAAAAAGTATTATCTTTGTGGCATCAATAAAAATTACACAATGAAAACTGCTACCATTAAGACCATCGAACAGAGCGACAAAGTTGGACTTTACTCCATCTGCTTTAACGGCAACGACCTGACCGAATACGAAAAGTTTGTGCAAAAGTTTATGAATGATGCCACGCTCAACGAGGATTTCCGTAAGATATTTCGCGCTATCAACAGAATTGTGGCCAACGGCGCATTGGAACGCTATTTCCGTCCAGAGGGCAGGATGAAAGATAATTTGGCGGCTCTTTCAATTGACTCAAAAGTGCTACGGCTATATTGTCTGCGTATATCTGACCAAATACTGATTGTGGGCAACGGAGGTGCAAAAACCACACGCACCTATGAAGAAAGCGAAGAATTAAGCGGCTATGTCATGGATTTGCAGAAGTTTGACGCATTGCTTGAACAGGAACAGAAAAACGGCAACATTAAAATTGAGCAAAACGTTATCACGGGCATCGAAGGTGCCTCTTTTGAGTTATGATACCGAATAATAACATAAGGATTTACAGCCCCATCATTCAAGAGGCTTACGACAATATCCCTGCCCTAGATTGGGAAACTGACGCGATTACAGAGAGTATCGCCAGCCGTATTGATGCGATAATGAAAGAAAAGGGCATCAGCAAAAAGCAACTTGCCGAACTTACCCATCGCAGGCCATCCGACGTTACGCGCTGGCTTGGTGGCGGCCACAACTTCACTTGTAAAACGATTGCAATGATTCAGCTGGCGTTGGGGGAGAAGATTATTGAGGTGGTGAAGTGAACTTTTGATGAAGGAAAATCGCAAAGAATAATGGTATAAATCATCCTATAGAATAAAAATTCATATTGATTCAATTTTGCCATTGCGAGAGACCTGTTTGAAGGTCTTAAAAGAGTTTTTATTATCGTTAAAAAAGACATGAACTCTCTCCCCTCACAAATTTTTATATTTTTTGTCTGAAAAAGTCGTAATTTTGCACCCAAAATAAACGCATCACATCATGCTTAGCGAACAGGAACAAATTAGCAGAAATTCGTTGGCCGAACTCTACAAGAGATCGAGATCGGAAGAGCGTCGTGTAGGGAAAGAGTGTAGAT
>CALEMB010000222.1 GCA_937902805.1 uncultured Bacteroidales bacterium | reverse complement strand
TTCCGATATGGCGGGTGTCTACACGGGTGCCATCACCAACACGCCAGGCCTCTCAGCCGCCCAGCAGGCTGTCAACGACATAGGTATAGAAGGTGCCGCCGACCGTCTGGCAGCAGGCTATGCCGTAGCCTATCCCCTCGCTGTGGTGGGCATGATTTTAACTTGCATCCTGCTGCGTCCCCTCTGCCGCATCGACCTGAAAAACGAGCCTTCAACCGAAGCCGTCCTTGAATCCCAGCCCGAAAAACATGCCACACCTACCTCGCAACGCCATAAGGCCAACCTCATTCCCATCTTCGTCATCATCGCCATTGGCATCATCGTAGGCTCCATCCCGATTCCTGTTGGGATGAAGGCACCCATCAAACTGGGTTTGGCTGGTGGTCCTTTGGTGGTGGCCATCATCGGTGGTTGGTTGGGGGTGAACAAAGGTTGGTTCACCACCGAATTCACTGATAGCCACGGCGTTTGGATGCTTCGTGAGGTCGGTATCGCGCTTTTCCTCGCTTGCGTGGGTTTGAGCGCAGGTGGGCAATTCGCTGACACGGTCCAAGAACATTACATGTGGGTCGTGTACGGCATCATCATCACTATGGTGCCGCCCATCTTGATCGGACTTTTCGGACGTCTGGTGCTGAAGATGAACTATTACACGCTGATGGGCTTCATCGGAGGCTCACACACCGACCCGCCCACTTTGGCCTTTGCCAATACCGTAGCCCCCGAAGGCTGCAAGCTGCCCAACATGGGTTATGCCACAGTCTATCCGCTCACCATGTTTTTGCGCATCTTCACGGCGCAGCTGCTGGTATTGTTAGCGGTTTAATGGCTTAAATCAAATCCTTCTCGTCAATCAGGTTGTTCAGCAAGGCATAGACGGTAAGCCCCGAAACCGACTTGATGCCAATTTTCCGAGTAATGTTCTTGCGGTGCGAGATGACCGTGTGGATGGAGATGTTCATCTGGTCGGCAATCTCCTTGTTCATCATGCCTTTGGCGACGGCCACCAGCACATCGGTCTCGCGTTTCGAAAGCTCCACGTCGTCGGTATTCTTCATGGTCTCGCCCTGCACAAATTCGTCCATCTTGCTGATGATTTTCGACCGCGTGTCGTTGATTTCGATGATGCCGCTGTAAGGCGTCAACATGGAATGGTCGAGATATGAGGTCACCAAGGCAATCATGGTGACTTGCGGGTGCTCTTTACCCAACTGCGAGAGGAAATCCTTGTTGTGGAAGCCTAACAGCATCGGGTCAACAATCAGCAAGTTTGCGTCAGAAGCCGTTATCTTCTCGGAGAGGTGCTCGGGGCTATCGAGGCGCGCCACTACGTCGAACTGCGCCATGCTGTCGATGATTTCGGCCAAGCCGATGGCGATCATCTCCGAGGCTTCACAAATGATGACACGGTTTCTCATGGCTGGGCGTTTTCGAGGGATTCAACGTATGGGATGAGGATGCGTTCCTCGATAAGGGAATGGCGGTTCAGGTCGTCGCTCAGTTCCATAATGTCGTACGAAATCTCAATGCGTTCCTTGGGCAGAAATTCGCCCGGCAGGTATTTAAGCAGAATGTTCATCATATCGTCGAGGCAATCCTGGATGTTGGTGTGGTTATGCTCGAACTCGTCAATCTTATACGAATCGGTGCGCTGTCCTTTGAGCAAGGCCTCGATATAGGGGAAAACCACCTCTTCCTCGTAGTATTGGATGTGTCGCATCACCTCTTGCTTGTATTCGTCGTAGAAATGGCTCAACATCGGCCCGAACTTCGGTCCGCAAGCCTTAATAATGCGTTGCAGATGCTCCTCAATGTGCGGGAAACGCTCGTCCAGATAATATTGGTGCGAGGCTTTCAAATACGAGAGCAGGTCGCCCATATCGATATGCCGCAGCTCGCTTTTTCCAAGCCTGAAGGTGCTGTCGGAGTATATCTCGCAGATGATAAGGAAAAGTTCGGTGTTGACATGATTCATCTGGCACACCTGGTCCACGCTGCGGTCGCCGAAACCCAATCCGATGCCGAAGCGGGGCAACAGCTGCAGCAGGCGGCGGTCTTCCGTCATCAGCTCGGCGAATTTGGTGTCTTTGGAGAAGGATGTTTTCTTTTGGGACATGACGTAACTGTTTTGATGGGGCAAAAATAGTAAAATTCCGTGCTTCCCCAGAATCGCCAAAAATGGTGATTTGACCCAAAGCAAATTACCCATCAATGGGGATTTCACAGTCTACGGAATGGTCGTTACTTTGCAGCAGATTTTTGTCATAAGTTTTTAGAATGAATTTTGAGTTAGTTTTCTGATGTGGGGCAAGGGGTTGCCCTGCATCTTTTTTATGTGGTTTTTGAGTCAGAGTTAAGTCAGAGTTAGAAATTTTGTTTTTTGGGCAATTTTAGGGGCCATTTTGGGTGGGAGGAAAGTAGGACTTAGGTAGGACTTACATAGGAGTTAGAAATTTTGTTTTTTTTCGCTTTCAAGATGTCAAAGAACGGGGTCAAGCACCGGGTCTCGGTTGCATTGACGGCGCAAAAGTATAACCGCGAAATTGCGGTCTACGAATTTTTGGGTGACTTTTTTTCGGGGGAATGAAATTTTTTTTCTGCCGTTAAAGAAGGGTGTCATGAGTGTCATTAAGGTCAAGTGTCATTAAGAGTTTGGAGTTGCCGAAAAAGTGTCACTATATAATAATAAAGAATTTATTAATTATATAGTGGCGTCTTTTTGCATCAGAAATCCTTAATGACCATAATGACACTTGACACCCATGACACCGCAAAGTGTCTTTTCCTGATAGGGTTGACATATTGAGAGGAATCACAGTGTTACCTCGAAGTTACCTCGGAGTTACCTCGGAGTACCT
>CALEMB010000221.1 GCA_937902805.1 uncultured Bacteroidales bacterium | reverse complement strand
CTATCCATTGGGCTTCAGCATACATCGCAGCCTGCAAAATGACCTATAAGTCAAAATTTAGTTGAGAGTTGAGAGTGTAGAGTTGAGAGTCTGTTTTGGTGTGTAGAGTGGAAAGTAAAAAGGCCAGAGCCCTTCTTTGGAATCTGACCTTAATTGTACACCATAAGAATAAGCCCTTGGACTACTCCCGCTGTCCAACAGGCTTCAACGGCCATGTCATCACTGCCTTTCTGCCCATGTCATCCCTACGCTAGCTTGTGCGGTGGCATGGGATCTATGGGCAGAAAGCCTATAAGATCTATGGCTGCTGAAGCCATCCAAAGCACAAAAAAAAGCGGACCCGATCGAAGTCGAATCCGCATTATGAGTTAGTGGCTTCGAATGCAAAAATACACAATTCCTTCCAACCCTAAGGAAATAATTTATTCCCCCACTTGAAACCAAGTTGAAACTTGAACTCTTGAACCCTGAACCATTAACCCTCGTTGTTACATACCGTTCAGACCCGCTTCAATCTCTTCTGTACTCGGCAAAGCTTTTTCCAGGTCTTCAGGGAGTTGCTGTTGCGACACCTCATATTCTGAGATTCCCATCGGACAGTTCATCCCCGACAGTGCATAGCGTGCCAGCACAGCATTCTTTTCTTTGCATATCAGCAGACCAATAGCAGGCTTTTCCACCTCGGTATTCATCAGGTCATCAACCATTGCCACATACCCTGCCAACTGTCCCAAATCAGGGAAGTCGAACTCGGTTATCTTAACCTCAATGACACAATATCGGTGCAAGGGAATAATGTAGAACAGCAAGTCGATGAATTTTTCCTTGCCATCTGCCACAAGCCGATATTCCTTACCCACGTATGAGAACCCACGCCCCAGTTCCACCAAAAACTCCGTAATATGATCTATCAGTGCATCCTTCAATTCAATTTCCAGATATTTCTCTTTTCCAGGAAGGAACCTAAAATCGTATGGGCTCTTCAAAAGTTCCTGCGCCAAGTCACTGTCTGGTGTGGGCATTGTCAGAGCAAAGTTCGTCTGCGATGCACCTTGACGCTCATATAGGTCAGTTGACAAGAAGTTCAAAAGCACACCTCTACCCCAATTGTTCTCCAACGACTTGCGCACAAAAAACAGTCCTTTCTGACCATCCCCTTTTACCTTATCAATAATACGGGTATGATGTGACCATGGAATCAAGAACAGCATTTCAAATTCGTCAACACCTTGTTGACGATTTGCTGGGACAGATTTGTCAACACCTTGTTGACGATTTGCAAAAAGCGGAAAATAAAGCTGATAAAAGTAACGTGTATATTTGATGGTGGTAGGCGACAAGCCCTTACTCAACCCTAAAGCATGCTTCAAGTCCTTGCTAACGTTCTCGTAGAAACGACTTCCGTATCGATTCTCAAATTGGCGCTTCTCAATATCCTCACCTACCGACCAGTAGAAACGAATCATCTCGTCATTGACCTTTATCGAAGCCTTTATCTGACTGGCGCGGTAGCGCTGAACCAATTCAGCTATCCACTGTTTATATTCAGCATCAAACTGCACGGTGTGCGAACCTGTTATGATATTCTGTGATTCTTCTATCATTTCTTCTATATTTATTTGTCATTGGCCTTGAACTATTAAGCTACTAAGCCCTCTTGAACCTTGATCTTTGATTTATAAACTATCAATTGACTATCAACTATCAATTTTCAACTATCACTTGGCTTGTATATCGGCTCAAACATGCTGGCCACCGAGTCAGCTATAAACTTGTCTAAATTGAACATATTTCTATTTTAAATTTGATCTTTTATCTGAAAAAATTGGTTACGTATCCATCCAATCTCTAACCAAAAACCACATCTTCCATCTTACTTCTTCCCTCTAACTTCTGTAAGCGATACTCTTTTAATGAAACATCGTAATACGAGTTCATATTATCAATGTTCACAATCGTTGCGCCCTTCACGTCCTTAAACAAGCGCTTTATCAGGTTCGAGCCGATAAACCCGGCACCGCCTGTCACTAAGATATTCTTCATAGCTATATCTGTATTTTCATTTCTTTCTAATTAAAGCAGCGAGCAAAATCAAGTCGTAAGCAACGCTCTCAACCTTGGTATCGCCTCTTTTGCAAATTTGTTCCCAGGCTCCAACATAAGCCAGAAATTGGCTTTGCCGATAAGCGACCGTATGTAGGTGGAGAAACTATCGTAATTACCCTTTGGTCTGGCACCCACTCCGTATTTTATCGTGTAGTAAATCTCTTGCTCATACCCTCTGCGTTTCTCTCGCGGCAGTCTCAACACGCCGTTTTTTAATGCTACGCCTGTCAGAATCTTGTTGTCTTGCCCCCTATACAGCCTTACTTTCTTATCGTTGACAGCAAAGCCACACTCCTTAATAATGTCTTTAGCATATTTGATGAACGCCACTGGGATTTCATCGCCCGAAAATGAGATATCATCTGCATATCTTGTGTATCTAAACCCGAAATGCTTTGCCAAACGATAGAGTCTTTTGTCCATCTTCCTAGCTATGATGTTGCTCAACACCGGGCTTGTCGGGGCACCTTGCGGCAATTCCCCATCGAGGCAACATAGTGTTGCCAGCAACCAACTCACATTCCTGGTGTAGCCAATGTTCTTGAACACCTGCACCACCTTATTAATCTTAATTGACGGGAAGAAATCCTTTAAATCCAGTTTCAATAAGCACTTGCCTTCAACGTGCTTCTTCGCATTGGTCACTATCGACTTTCGCGGACTGAATCCGTGCGCGCACCCATGAACATATTGTTTTTTTAATACATTCTCATAAATCCACTCTTGTATAGTTTTCAACGTCGGGTATGGGGCGCGTATCTCCCTCATGCCACCCGACCGTTTCTTAATCTCAAAGGTACGATAAAACTGCTCTGGCGCATTGATGACGGCAAACAATGCCTTGTTTTCTAAACCAAGCATTTTGGCCAGATGCTCCGCATCGAAAATAACGCAAGCCTTGTTCGATAGGAGGTTGCCCACATAATCTATCAAGGCTTCCCTCAAATCGTCAGTCATCGGGAAACCATTGTAGTATTCCCGCCACTGCTGAAAAACCTGGTTGTTTACTTTTATTGATTCCATAATTTAAAAAAGAGGGCGAGGCATTGAACTACTTTCTGTGGAATCCCGCTGTTAGCGCGGGCGCTAACAGCCATGCAAGTGTACACTTGCATGAGTGATAGCGCAGGGCGCTATCACTGGGTAATGTATAGCCTCAGCTACCGAAGCGACTTCACTTCTAATTGCTAGTTTCTTTTTTGCCTGCGCCCTCCATGATTTGTTTCATCGCACCAATCGATGGCATATACGGTTCGTTTATCCCTACCGTACCGCCACTCCATCTGGTGAAAAAATTCTCGTAATAATTTTTTTCCCCTAATCCTTCTTCCTTAATCTTCTCCTCTTCTCTGGTAACCGCTTCCCTACCCGCATCGGTAATTGCAATCCATTTCCCTTCGGTCAATGTCAGGCAACCCTCTTCCAGCAGCGATGTCAGCGCATCCATCAGCTCTTCCAATCCGATGTCGAGCTTTTCCATCAATGCTGTGGGCAGCAGGTTGTTTTGCACTGCTTCCTTAAGGATCCGATATTTCAATTGCTCAGTAACCATCTTGCACCCGTGTGAAAACTGATTTGCGGTTGGAGCCATCCTGATGCTTGTTCCACCAGAATATGGGGAACACGCTGTTGGGGATATTTCCAAACTGCCTGCAATACAACGACTCGGCACGTCCGTAGCCAAATCTGTGGTCTTCGAGTCGAGCCGAGCCACTGGCCTCACCCAATAATGATTCCAGATAATCCATTGACGCTATTCTTTTATGCAACAGATCATCGTGATAATGCTCTGTAATACCCTTATGCATCACTTTACAGCAATACACAGGGATGCCTTTGCTCTTGCAATAGGCCACGCCTTCATCCATCCCAGCCATGAAATAAAAACCGATAGTGGCATCAGCTAAATGACGTTTCATGAAATACCCATATCTGCCTACCACCGTTTTTCCCGACCCGATAAAATCATCAACCACCACGAAATGCCGATACCCTTTCTTTTTATAAAGCCATTCTATATCCTCAAAGCAAACAGCGGAATAGGTATGTTTGAAACCGCCTGTCATTTTGATGGCCATCTTCAATTCATTGATAATGGCTTGCGAGCCGTCAGCATCAGTATCGTTTTTGGTTCGCATCACGCACAGTGCAGTATGCTCACCTTCTGCCTCGTTTTCCATGATGTTCTGTGCCATCTGGCAGAGTAAATCATAGCTCCTTGCATTGTCAACGATATTTTCGTTCAGCTGCTGGAACATTTCCACCACAAGGTCATAATCCTCCTGACTGTGGCACGACTGCAATAAATTAACGACAGCCTCACTATCAGTCCACTTGTGCTTAGACTGCGGAAACACCATTTTATTCTGGCCACTGATAGCAAGAGCTGCTACTATTGCGTCGTTTATATCCATTATACTTCTCTTTAATCTTTATCAAAATATAGCGTATAGTATTCTTTCCCGCTGGCCTTATCCACACCCTTTTCAATCTCTGCGTTAGGATTCAACACTTTCACTTCGAAATCATTGCCTAACCGCAGCACGTTCATTCTTGTCACAGGTTTTCTGCTGGCAGCTTTGGCAATCACAGTCACCTCTTCGGCAAAACCACCATTTTCTTCCTCATAAGCACGTCTGAAATCCTCAAAGTCTCGCTTCTGCTCATCAGTGTCAAACAACTTGTCTGCCAACTCATCGACACGAACAACCTCCTCAGTTTTCAAGAGTTCAACGGCCCTCTTCGCCACAATCGCCCCTTCCATCACAGATTCTTCTTTAACAATCTTGCTATAGTCCGTGAGCATTTCGGTCAGCTTGGCTGTCTGGTGATAGTCGTCGTCGCAATTGGTCACATGCAGAAAGCTGTCAGTCCAATACTGGGCATCTGTCCCGTTGTTAACGTTGTCAACCGTTCCCACTACATATCCATTCTCACGCTCCATATTCAGTACAAGGCATCCCTTGTCAAGACCTTTTAATCCCGTACCGTACATGGTTCTCGCAGTTATCTCCAACCCATCATTATCTGTTGCCAAAAACGGGTCTTTTTTCTCTGATTTTAAGATAGCAACAGCGTCAACCAACTGTTTCTTGTATTCGCACTGTGCCAGCAGTACGTACAACTCACCGTTTCTGATATTCGGGTGCAGGCTCTGGTCATATAGGAAAGTGGCTATATTAACCGATTGCTTTAAAAACGCTTCGTTATCATCAAAAATCTTCGACACAAACTGATATACAGGGTTCAATTCCACAGATTCAACATAGCTGAAACACTTTAAATCGTCCATCAAAAACGATTTCTCTATCAGCTTGGTCATAAAATCACGCGAATCGCTGACATCAGCCAACGTTGTGGCTGCCGAAAGTCCTTCGCCTCTTGTTTTATTTCCTACCACCTGAATGGTGGCCATTTTAATCTCTTTTACTTTTATCTGACTCATTCTGCCACATATTTAGGTATTAAACCATAATCACGATCCTCAGTGAAAACATATCGTGTTTCAAAATAATCTAAATCTTTCCAATATTCAGGGTCAGCATGTTCCACCATAATAATTTGAAAGCCTTTATCCTCACCCACATTCTGGCCCATAAAGCTGTTTATCAACCTGAAAGCCTCTTCCAATCTGCTACGGTCATCGGTTTTTGCTATGGTCAAATCACCCGCTTCTTGCCGTCTTCTGCTATTGTTCCCATAATAGGGAATACTAGGCTGGTCAATAAACAGAAAACTCGGCACAAACGAATGTTCCCTACTGCACAGATACTGATGAAGACCAAGGAAGAAGCACAAGTGCATAAACATGAAGTTCGACTTACTGCCAATATTGCGAATCGGGAAAGCTTCATCGGGTCTTTGTAGCTTCAGTCGCACATTCTTCTTGTCGAAGATAACCTCACAGTTTCTGTAGGAAATTGACATGCCCGTCTGGTCATCATAATAACTCTTTACGTCTTTCAAAAATGCCTTTTCCGTGTTCTCATTTTCCTTGGTAACAATTTCAAGGTCTTTGGCATCAGTAGCATATTGGTCTTTCAACTTGTTGTATTTCAAGTCACCAATATATTTCTCTTCTTTTTTCTCCAAGCCCTTTATCTGCTCAGCCAGCGTAACCAGTTTGACAAGCATATTCGGATCAAAAACATAATCTATGGCTTCTTGGTTTTCCTTGATTTTTGCCGACACCTGATTATACTCTTCTTTCAGTTTCTGAAGATTGGTCTCAAACTCTGGCGGCAATTCGTCAGGTTTCAACGTATTCTTCTTAGAAGCTGTAAAGGCTTCTTCCAACGAGGCAAACAAGGCGATGGAATCCTCACTCATCACTTGTCGGTTCAGATATTTCTCAAGATATTCAAAGGGTTTCAAGCTGTCTTCCACTTTCTTTGCATATCTGATGGCCCTGTTGTATTCGTATTTCAGTTTCTTATAACTGTAAATCTCAACCTTAAGTTTCTGCTGTCTGTCTGATAGTTCTGCTAACTCTTTCAGTTTAGCGTGGCTACGCTTTATCCGATTAAAATGATCAACAGCCTCTTTTATCCGAGCCAAAACCACCTCCGTGTCAAAAGCCTCACTTTCGTCAATTAACCCAATTGCTTTGGCTGTTGCCAACACTGCATTATACTTCTTTTCGTATGCTTGCCTGTTCTTCTCGTCGTTGGTTTTATTCCGATCTTCCTTCTTGATGCTTTCATCCAGCGTCTTCACCTTTTCTGTCAGTTCTGCCTCTTTCTTCTCATCTGCCCCAAGGCTGATTTTCAGAATGCGCGAGTCAAAACCTATCATATCATCGTCATCAAAGAACAAGGTATCCAAATATCGGTTTGCCGTCGCAATAATTTCCTCAGTCAGGAAATTCAGCAACAGGGTATGCCTGAATGTCAGGGCCAACTTTTTCTTGTTGTCTCCCATCAGTATTTGCGGTATGGCGAATTCCTTGTTCAAGTAGTCAAGTACATCCTGTCTTTTCACCTCTGGCGTAGGCCGTGGGTGACTGCCCTGCGGAAACTCATCCGTGTCCTTTGCCCAATAAATGTCCTGGTTTATCCTACCGTTGAATGGTGACTTCCTTGCCACCACATAGTCGCGACCATTCAGATGGAATGAAAGGCCATACCAGCTCACATTATTATTGATCACATCATCCACAATGGTCGATTCCTGCGCCATCAAACAATAGTCGATTATTCGCAGAATGGAGGACTTACCCGTAGAGGAATCCCCCGTGACGACATTCACCTTGTTAGGATGAAATTCATAGTCCTGCGGCTCAGGATGATTGTTAAACCAAAGCCTTATCTTCTTGATGTAAAAGTTCATACGTCAATCCACATTTGATGGTACAGCACATCGGTGTCTATACTCTCATACTTGAAAAAAATCTCATTTATATCCGAAAGCACCTCTGTCAGCAACTCACAATCCCCTCTCTCTATTTCATTACACAATCGCAACCCGTTTTCAGTAACTTCAAGTTGGTTGCCATTCTTGTGCAGACAACCACCTTCTGTCAGCATTGTCATACTGTTGACAATAACACCCAGCAGGTCGCCATTCAACCGTCCATAAATCGCCATCAGCGTCTTGGTATCGTTTGCCGGTGTTCGCATAGCCTTCTTTCTGAGATTGGGTTGCATCAATAAATTAACCATGCCGGTCACAAAAGGAACCTCGTAAGGCCCTCTCCTGACCACCTGAATGATTACGCTGCCCACCAAGGCCTCGTTGTTTATTCTATAGTCCATTCCTCTCCGTTATATTTTTCCTTCCAATCATACCGCCAGCCTATCTTGGGCGTTTTGCCGTCAGAGAAATGATAATAACAACCGTTGGAATTACTCTCATTCAATATATCTTGGTCAAATATCAAATGTTCGCTCCTAACGCCATCAAGGACAAGTCGTGCCGCCACATCAGCATCTTCCTTTTTTGTTGTATCATCTATTCCATTATTATGCTTTCTGTAGTGCTTCTTCCATCTGGTTTTCACGTCATTCTCAAAAATCACCCTGTCATCACCATCACTCACGCTTAAAGCATCATTATAGTCATTCTCAAATTGCAGTTTCTGTTGTGTCAGTTCCTTAATATCATCTACAGTTTGAGCCATGACATCGTTTATATCTACAAGCTGTTTGATGAATACTTGTTCTCTAGGGTTTTCTGGTATCAAGAATGTTTTGTTCGAAGGAACAAACTTCCTCTCTTTTACCTTAGTAAACAACTCACCGAATTTCTCATGAAATGACTCAAGGTTAAACTCAAGCACTTTGTCCGTTATTAGCCCAGATATCCTCCCGTATAATCTTTCTCTCAGTACTATAGCATTTGGCTCTTTGAAATTCCACTTGTTAACTAAATAATAATCAATATCTGCTTTTATCTCATTGTCGCTCTTTAATTCAGGTTCCACTTTCAGCAAGAACTCTTTCAGCAGGGCAAATTCATTGACGTTCTTTGTATAATAGTAAATGGTTTTCTTGTCTTCTTTTTCCTTCTCTTCTTTCTCTGTTTCCTTTTCTTTGGGTTCCACGGCAGCCTGCTCAGCTAAATATTTTTTCAAATCTTCCCATTTCTCTTCGTTTTGCTGATATTCACCGAGCAACTGAAAAAACTGGTTAGTGTCAGTGGCTTTGTTCGAAATAATCACAAACTCGCTTTGCTCTATCCATATGCGTTGGGCGTTTTCGTCGCCTTGTTTCTTGATGATAGTTACCCACATGCTCAAAGTCTTCCACAAGTCAGTGTCCCTGTCAGACATGCGTTTAATGGCAGAAGGCTTGGAATTGATTGTGTGTTTCAACTGGTAGTAAGTCCGGGCCTCTTCATTTTCTGTTTCTGTCCCCACATCATCTATCTTTTCCAGCGAGACAGTCTCCCCTCTCTGCATCGTCAATAAACGATACAGGAAATAGTAAACCTGATAAATAAAGCCAGCAATCGAGCCACCGGCATTACTGTCGTTATTCATACACCGGATATTTAATTCTGCGAATATACAACTTTATTGATTCCGAGCGGCAACATATCGATATACCCTCTCGATGGGTTAAAATAATCGTCCGTCTCTTTTCTCTTGAATTGTGCTGCTATAGCTTTACTGGCATTGTTGAAGTAATGCATTTCAACATTCAAAACACTTCCCATGTTGTTAATTTCAACCAATGAACAATCATAACTATAACGAGCCCTGCTTTCTTTCAATTTTGATTTGAAAGCAACCTTGGGTCTATTAAATTCTTCCAAATAATCAGCCATTGCAACCACGGAGGATAAGGGATCCTGAAAAAAAGAGAGTCGCAATTTCGGGAAATGCTCTCTATGTTTCCCTTCCATATCATGCATAAATATTCCCATAGCAGCCCATTCCACCATAAATTCATGCATTTTAGCCAATGGTTCCGTCACAACGCTTTTTCGAATAGCATCATTCAAAGTGAGAAATGCAATAGCCCCGGGAAAACCATGAGTGGCCATTGCAGAATTTGTAAGCTCTTTCAACCTATCCTTCTCAAAAACAGGCTCATTTCTATGTGTTATTTCATAGTTTCTTAAAGGAAGAAACACCATTCTATCACCAAAATCACTAATAAGTTGCGAAACAACATTCCCCGATTGATGAAGATTGCTCACACTCTTTCTCAGTTCTTTTCCTACCCTGTCCATATATTGCCAAGGATAGCCAATATCATGAAAAAGAGCCGACAAGACTACCGTACGATAGAATACACCCTTCCAAAAGACCCTAGCTGCTTGCGAGTCCTTCAACATATTTCTGGGCAAGCCATACCTGTCAGCACATTCAAGAATGTAATGGGCTTCTGGCTTTGTCAATATTACTTCTACACAGAAATCTAAAAGATTTCCTTGCGACGTTGAAATGGGCAAAGCTTCAAATGGTTCACCATAGCCAAGTAGCTGAGCAGCCACATACGCAGTCATCGGCTGATGCAAACTATGATCTCTGCAATACTTCTTATGAAAATCAACTATAGCCAGCCAGTCATCCAACAAATCCTCTGAAAACAGAAATGAATATGCAGGAAACAACAAAGCAGCATAATTCAACGCATTTGACTGAGCCAGAAAAACGTTTTTATAGTATTTCCGCCCAATCCGATGTTTCAATTCCTCAAAAGTTTCCTCTATTCTACTATTCTTCCACTCAATATCTCTTTGAAACATCTCGTATTTTGATTCATCTACATAATCGTATGATAAACTATACGGTTGCAGAAAACCATTCTTAATGGCTTGTTTAAAATCCTCAAGGCTAAATTTCATACCTAAATACCCCAAACTTTCAGTATCTGTTCAATAGCGTCTGTCAATTCCCGTGCATTTTTATGATTTGCAAGAATTGCCGATAATTCCTTTTCCTTCTGTGTTCCCAAACTTCTACCTTCTATCATTTCCGAAACCAAACTATTAATGGCCGCAACATCCAATGTCTCCATTCGTTCTGCTTCCTCAAAACAATATAACATAAGGTTATTAAGAACCGTACATGTCATTTCGTAAACATGCAATTTATATACTGCCAGACCAAAACACACAATAAACTCATCATAAGGGGCCAGGATTTCAGATTCCGGGTGAAAATTTATTTCATTTCTACCAGCCGATTCTTTTATTGATTTTGTTACAAAAGACACCACTTCGGGAATCTTGTCTGCAAGTTCCGCATTAGAATTAATATTATCCAGCACGAAACGCCTGACTGTTTCCACTTCATTGTTTAGATTATCCGACAACTTTCTTAAAGGAAGGTCAGAATATGGAAATCGCCATGTCCCATCAGCTTTTATTATCTCCTGTCTCTTAAAGTAATCAAGCAGTTTTGTGAATGGACTCAATGGAGACCATCCTTCTTCAAAAATATTGCGAAGACCCGAGAGCTTTGTAAATTCACACATTTTATGATAATTACTATCATCATCAAATATGGAATTCACATCAGCAGACAAGATGTAGTTTTTATAACCATCACCTAAATACGTGTGGTGCTGGATACCTTTTGATAGTAATAACGGGTTACTGAAAAAGCAAAGTAAATGATTAGAGAAAGGTGCAGCAATTTCATCAGGTCTCTTTATCAATTCTTTTTGATATAATTCTTCGTATAGATTTCGTGGCACTTTATTAACCAAAATACTTGTAAAAGGCGGTTGATTCACATGCTCCTCTGTATAATATTTTGGTTCTTGCCCGTTAGATGCGCACAAATTATCCCAAACAGCATCAAATGCCTTACTCTTTAGTTTTGTTTCAAAACGGTCATCAATAAGTGCACGGTAATACCTTCCTGCTGCCACTTTGTCATCAAACAATTTTTCAATAGCTCCCTTCGACTGCCTACATGCTGAAATATCTTGTGGATCTATAGTAGAGACCAACATTATCTTCCCTTTTTCAGGTCCTAATTGTGTTAACTTGTCGTTTATGACCGATTCCATTGAAGAGAATCCCGGAGAATTATCAAAAATAACAGCGACTTTTTTTTCTTCAATTGCTGAACCAAAAGTTTGCGCTAATTCCATCACAAATTCCAAGAGCCAATAAGCATGAAAAGCGTCGTATAGTATGCGAGGGTCTTCTAAAGGCACATCCGAATTGTTGTCATAGATATTTGACCCCAAGAAATTACATTTCCCTAATTCGTATGTTAGGTACCCCGCACTAGATGACAAACTATTGGAAAAAGCAGGAAGATTGCGACCAAGCATAAATTCGTTTTTGAACAACTCCAACAAATTTATAGTTTTACCATCTCTTTTTACCTCGTGAATTTTTTCACTGTTTGCCTCAATAAAGCCGCTGTCGATTCTAGTTCCTATAATATCCAAATCAACAACCAGTACTTGATATCCCTTTTGGATAAGGTTTTCAGCCAAAGTCAAAGACACTGTTGTCTTTCCGACCCCGCCTTTTCGGGATTCTACACTAATGTATACCATAATCAATAATTAAAATCATCGCTATAATCCACAGGATGAAGATGCGAGGCAACGCCCTGCGAAACGAGATAATCAGTTACTACATCATTAATATACTTTGCCTCTGGAAATTTCTGTTTTAATTCTGTGGCTTTAGGTAGCAAAATATCTGGATTAGCCCTATCAACAAATCGGCTATATTCAAACCTCATTCCTTCAATGTAGTATTTTGATTTGAACAGATTGTTGTCGTCTGAAATAAAACTCTTCAACAGAACCCGCTCGTCGTATGTAATATCCTTTTTTCGCACCAAGCACCTGAAATATGCATGGATGTGATATGCGTTTTCCGGGTCTTTTTCATAATTGTCTTTAGCCATCTCCAACGCAGAAGAGAATTTGTGCTGAGCTTGTAATACAAGCACCATTTCATGTTTGGCCTTCGAGAAACCGGGGCTGATTTCCAAAGCCTTTTGGTATTCAGATTCTGCCTTAGCATATTCCTTTTTAATCCGCAGGAAAAATCCCTTAAGAAAATGAATGTCAGCGCCACCAAAATATTGCACTTGATTATAGAATTCATCAGCATTTCTTTCCCTCGCCAAAGCAAGACAATACCAATATCTTATTTCCCTATAAACTTCTTGAAAATAGTTGGGTTGTTTGGACATAACGTCTTCACATAGTTTAATCGTCATTCCCCAGTCTCTATTGTCGTAAGCTTCAGCAATTGCGTTTATCAGCACAGACGGAACAAGATAACTTTCTTCCTCAAAGCGGCCTTGTTCCACCCCCTTCTTTATTTTATACAAATAGATTGAGAAGTCCTCCGTTATCATCTGTTGCCCCTCTATCAACTTAGCCAGAGCATCTGTCACCTCAAGTTGTATCGCCTTTTCGCTATAACCAATTTTATTCCTTCTGATGTAATCACAAACCGACCCGTCAAGTCTCATCAAATCAAGCCATTCGCCAAAACGCTCCACGATTCCGTCCGCCATGAATTGATCAATTTCTTTTTCTATTTCTGGCATTCTATCATTGTATATTGAAGATAGTATCTTTTTTCCAACGTATTCAATTCTGGAGAACAGAACTAATAGATTCTTGGCTTCCGGATGTTCCGGCACATCATAGCTTCTAATCAGAGTTGAGATTTTTTTGTCACCTACGGTCTGATAACTATCGATATTATTCTTTACTTGTTTAATTCCCTTATTCTTAATATCCTCTGCTACTTTGATCAACTGACTCGGTGAGTAAACCAATTTTTCCGCCAAGAAATGTACGTTATCTTCTGTTACTGCCTCTGTAGCACTTGACAATAACTTATATAACAATTTCTTTCTGTCAGACATTGTCATACCATACAGTGTGATGTAGGCCACATCGTCATCCGTCATAATACGTGAATAGCTAACAGAAATGTTTGAAATAACATAAAGATGCATTCCACCTATCAACATCGGGTTAGTGACAATTGACTTAAACCAGTCAGATAATAATCTATTGTATCGAACACACGAAGCTCCATCGTCATACAAAATCAAATATTTATCCTCTTCAAACAACACGTTGAGCATATCAACGGCCGCTTTTATTTTTTCCCCAGTTTCATTACCCAACAAATTTTTGAGTTCCTGCTCTGGAAATTTACGACAAATTGAATTCAATTGGACTAAGAAAAGCTCAATATTACAGTTCTTTCCTATTGATAGCATATAAGGCTCATAATCCTTTTGACCTGTTGCCTGGTGAATACACTCACGCACGAACGCTTCCCTCCCAACACCAGGCCTACCCGACACTACCAGCACATTGGTATATGATGCTTTTTCTGAATAGTATATACTCTGAAATTGTTCAATTTCATTATTTCGTCCTACGAAATCGCCATACCTTCCTTTTATTTTTTGAAACAACTGATGGTATAACTGCATCAATTCGGTTCTGATGATTTCTGCACTATCCCTGACCTCTCTTACAACAAAAAAATCAAACAACACATGCGGAATATCCTTACAGTTCACACAAAACAATACACAAATGCCATTATCCTTACCAACAATATTCAGTTTAGGTGATGATATCCAATCAATTGAACTTACGGTATCCATATCTTCTTGTGTAACAATCAATGCCGTTATAAATGCACCTTTCTGCATTATTTCAATTGTCAAAGGACTTAATTCTCCCAATATAGTAAACAAAACATCCTGCCCGCTTTTTTTAAACCTGCCAACAAGTTCAGTGGCAATGTCTTCAGCAGATTGGAATGATAATATTTTAATTTGTTCATTCATAATATTTCAAACATTCAATTTCACAGGAAATATCTTCAAATGCCATTAGTTTTATTGAAAATCCTCACGCCCATTGGTTCACGTGTTTATACTTTTCTACTCTCTCTCTTGGATTGTTCTTTTAAGGATTGCGTTTAGTAGTCTCAATGAACGAAATCACCTCGTTGTATTTCTTCAGCCAGGCTTCGTCTTGTGTCATATCTTAAATTCACCGCCATCTCGGCCAAAACAAACACCCACAAACCTCCCACACCACCTTCAAATACTTCATACTTCCCACTCTAAACTCCACAACCGACTCTAAACTCCACACTTACCCTAATGCAACAGCACCCTCAGTCACATCGTCGGATTGGGGTTACTCGTCAAAAAACCTTGCTTTATCTAGGGTTTCGACGATGTTCGAGGGCTTCATTCTTGTCTTTGCAAAAATAATATATTTTCCTCAATTTTATTGCTGTTCTTTAAAATTAATGATTAATGTAAAAAAGGCCAGACCCCCATCTGGGAATCTGACCTTAATTGTACACTATAAGAATAAGCCCTTGGACTATCCCCGTTGTCTAACACGCTTCAGTGGCCATGTCTTCCCTACGTTAGCTACTCTTTCCCTCTCCACCTTATAGCTCAGGAGCCGTGCGGCATGAGGTCAAATCATTTTAAGGTACCGCTAGCCAGTTTCTTTCTCAACATAAAGCAAATCATGCTGCAAAAAGGATAATATACCTTGCGGATTTCTCCATTGGAGGTAATTGTATGACGATTTTCCCAAACATTCAGCACGTTCTCTACATGTTTTTTCGTCCAACCTATTTTTTTTAATCCCTCAACAACTGTCAACCACGCCTCCTGCCGGTGCTGCAAAAGGAAATCGTTGTTTAGGTTCAAACCATTTTCATTCAATTCGTTGTCAAGTTGCGAATCAGTAGATTTTATCTTGCCCGTTGGAGTATACCGAATAGTCCCCATCATTCCTGCATTGAGCGGAGATATTTTCAAGGACATGTGACCTTTGGCCTTGTCGCAATGATAATAGTTTCTATTGTTGGCTATATTACCCGGACAACATATTACCATATTGTCGTAATCCAAGTCAGAATTGTCACCAGCTTGACGAGCCTGCATCTGAGTGCTTAGATGGTCGATGCGATGATCCTCTTCGCCAGGAGCATCCTGATGAGGAATGCTCCGTTCGCAATATGCACAGATATAGCCTTGCTCTTCAAGCAACGCATCTACCAAACTTGGAATTGACTGGTATCTGACACCTGGTGTGGTTCTGTATTCCCGCCATTCCTGAGGTTCTGGACCCTTGTTAATCTTTCTCATATCCTACACCTCATAAAATGACAACAATGTTTTTGCTCTTGTTATCTCAGGCAGCCGGTCAGTAAACCTACTTTCCAACTCCTGAAGCATTGCTTTGGCCTCGTCAATCTTCTCGTCGTCCAACAAACTGAACAGTTCATCCAACTGGTGCTGCACATCAACATCCTTGTTAGCCTGATGCAAATATGTCTTTATAATGGTACTTGCATCCAACCCATAGGTGCTAATCTGCTCATTGTAGTAGATTCCGTCAGTATAACCCAATTTAAACACTGCATTGTCTTCTGTGTCTTCAACACTTGACATCACCATTGGAGCATGGGTAGAGATGACAAACTGCACCATGGGGAATGTCCGTTGCAAGGCTTTGATCACCCTTGCCTGGAGCGACGGATGCAAATGGTCATCAATCTCATCAATACAAACCACGCCTTCTGTATGTTCGCACGCCCCCAGTCCATATAACGGACGATTCATTATGCTGCATCTGAAAGCCAAGTCCATCACCATGTTCACCAACCTCAAGTATCCGTCGGACAGATCCTCAAACCTCACTTCACGACCATCGGCAAAAATAAAATATACGTATCCTTGCTTCGGTCTTATATTAACATCGTTAATGATTCCACAACCATTCTCACCCAATGCTTTTCTGATTGCATTCACCACTATTGTCAATTCCTCTTCGCCTTTCTCCCCCTCCTGTAACACCAGCATTCTATTAATCCAATGTTTGGCCAAAAATCCTCCTCTCAGACAAAAATAATAGCCAAACGAAGGTGTCAGATAATAATCCTTGAACGCCTTGCCATTAACATTGCCCACCTTCAAATGGATATCGTCTGTTGCAAAAAAGGAAATAAGTGGAAGCGGAGTTCTTCTGTGACTGCCGTCTTCTTCTGCAACGCGATAGTAAAGGCTCTTGTTCGTCAAATTATATTCCTTGGCATTTTTGTATGTTGTCGCTGTTTTTTTTGACTCCCGATATATCGTCACCTCTTCCTCTCTTTCGGTAGAGAAAACAATTTCTGCCGGGCGGGTCAAGCTTTTCGACTCGTTAGACACGACATGATTAAAATCCTCCGAAGCAATACCCGCACATGATGTGTTTTCATCACTAAAGCCTTTGAAAAAAGCGTTCAATGCCAAAGTAACGCCTCTGATGACTGATGTTTTGCCACTGCCATTATCACCAATAAGCAAATTCACGCCACGCTTAAATGATATTGCGTAGTTGCTAAAACATCTGAAGCCTTTTAACTCTATTTTTGTAAGTGCCATAAATATAGCTTTAATTTTTATTTATCACGTCCGATTTAACCAAATGCAAAAATACACAATTCCTTCCAAACCTGAGGAAAAAATTTAGGTGAGAGTTGAGAGTGTAGAGTTGAGAGTCTGTTTTGGTGTGTAGAGTGGAAAGTAAAAAGGCCAGAGCCCGCAGGCACCAGCCTTTTAAACCTTGCTCCTCTCTCCACTGACTATACTATATACTCTAAACTCCCCAACTGACTCTAAACTACAGCCCGCTTAATCATCTCAACTATATAACACACATCCTCATCACTAACATAAGGCCCAGCAGGCAAGCACATGCCCACTTTGAAAATGGCTTCTGAAACGCCATTCATGTATGCCGGGCTGTTCTTGTACACTGGCTGCTTATGCATCGGTTTCCACACAGGGCGAGCCTCGATGCCAGCGGCATCCATATAGACGCGGAGTGCTTCGATATTAGGGTTGGGCTCGCCATCAATGGCGGTTGTGTTTTGTCCTTTGATACGTATCTCGGGGTCAACGGTGATGGTTGTCAACCAGAAGTTCGAATCATATAAATCGTTGAAGTTATCGTGGACCTTGATGCCTTCAACGTCCTTCAGCAACTTTTTGTAAAGGTCGTGAACTTTTTTGTGGCGCGCAACATAGTCATTAAGCACCGTCATTTGTCCCCTACCGATGCCAGCGCAGATGTTGCTCATGCGGTAGTTGAATCCAACAGCTTCATGTTGGTAGTAGGGTGCTTTTTCGCGAGCTTGCGTGGCAAGAAAGATGGCCTTTGTCTTGATTTCCGAATCATTGCACACCAAAGCACCGCCGCCCGAAGTGGTGATGATTTTGTTGCCGTTAAACGAGAACGTTCTAATAGTACCGAAAGTACCACATGGTTTACCATCGTAAAACGATCCCAAAGCATTGGCGGCATCCTCAACAATGGGAATGCCGTATTTTTGACTAATGGCCATCAATGCGTTCCATTTTGCCGGCATACCATACAAGTCCACAACGATGATGGCTTTTGGGAGGCGCCCATTTTTGGCAAGGCGATCTTGAATGGCACACTCCAATAGGACAGGATCCATGTTCCAAGTATCGGGCTCGCTATCGATGAAAACAGGTTTCGCTCCACAATAGACAACTGGATTGGTAGAGGCACAAAAAGAGAACGTCTGGCATAACACTTCGTCGTCCTTGCCTACACCCAGCAGCAACAAGGCCAAATGGAGGGCGGCAGTGCACGACGACAGTACCACGACGCGCATGTCATGACCAATAAAACCCTCCAGATCTTTCTCAAATCCGTCCACATTAGGACCAAGAGGCGCCACCCAACGCGTGGCGAAGGCCTCGTTGATGTATTGCTGTTCAAGGCCTGAGTCACTCATGCGGGCGAGGTGAAGATAGATACGGTTATTTGGCTTGTATTCCATGCCGTTGTGTCTTTATTTGCGATTGCAAAAATAGGAATTTTTTTCCTGCATGGAAAAAATTTAGTTGAGAGTTGAGGGTGTAGAGTTGAGAGTCAGTTTTGAAGTGGAGAGTGGAGAGTTTAAGGGGTTTATGATATTAAGGAGAAAAAGATGATAGGTGCAATTATTGGTGATATTGTTGGTTCTCCTTATGAATTTAATGCCAATAATATCAAAACAACT
>CALEMB010000220.1 GCA_937902805.1 uncultured Bacteroidales bacterium | reverse complement strand
AATATCAAATTGGTTTAAGGGTTTCGAGAAAGGTATAGCACGGCTCTCTCCAGAGCAACGGTCTGTTTTCTTCTCGGAATGTGGAAAAAACTGTGTGAATGGTGGCACGTCAATACGCCTTTGCTCTGTGAATGTTCACGCCAAAGCGTGATTTATTCGCTACACAGTTTGTGGAAAGACAAGAACTTCACCGTAACGCTTTGTCATTCCATATTGGGTGGTGGGACAGATTGCGAAATGAGAATAGAGATAATAAGTTAATATATTGAAAACCAATGAATATCAGATTAGAACAACCACAAGACTGGCGCGAAGTGGAGAATCTCACGCGCGAGGCATTCTGGAACGTCTATCGTCCAGGATGCACTGAGCATTATGTGCTCAACCAATATCGAAGCAACCCTGACTTCATCCCCGAGTTGGATTTCGTGATGGAAGAAGACAGTCACATTATCGGCCATGTAATGTTTTCGAAAGCCGAAATCATCCTTGACAATGGCAATCACTTCCCTTCATGGACTTTCGGGCCGATCAGCATTCACCCTGACTATAAACGCAAGGGATATGGGCTGAAACTCTTGAATTATGCACTGGAGAAAGCCAAAGGAATGGGTATAGGCCTGCTCAGCATGGAGGGGAACATTGATTTCTACAAACATGCAGGTTTCGACCTTGCCAGCAAACTGAAGATACACTATCATGCCGAACCGCGAGATGCTGAAGTGCCCTATTTCCTTGCCCAAGAGCTCATCTCTGGTTATTGGGGCAATCGCGAGGGTGTTTATTGTCCGCCCAAAGGATATTTCGTTGCTGATAAAAACCCAGAGGCTTTCGAGGCTTACGAAGCGACTTTCCCAAAGAAAGAGAAAACCTTGCAGCCCGGCCAATTGCCACAGTTTTGTCAAAGTTGTGGCATGCCGCTCACTAAGAATGAAGACTGTGGGACGAATGCCGATGGCGGCAAGAACTTTGACTACTGCAAGTACTGCTATGCCGATGGCAAGTTCCTGCAAGACTGCACGATGGACGAGATGATTGAGCATTGTGCCCAGTTTGTGGACGAGGTCAACAAGGGGCTGCCCCAACCCATCACGAAAGAAGAATACATCGGCCAGATGAAGATGTATTTCCCGCATCTGAAACGTTGGCGCGAAGCAATGAAGGTTACAGACGATGCTATGCCTGAAAACCCCGCCCTAGCACCTGTCAAGACGCTGATAGCACAAATGGCCGACAGCTTACCAATCACATACATCTCTTCAGTCGATGAAGAAGGTTTCCCTTGCACCAAGGCGATGCTCTCACCGCGTGTTCGTGAAGGCATCAAAGTGTTCTACCCCACTACAAGGCCAATGCCAAGGCATGCATCTATTTCAGCGATAACGAGGGTTTCAAGGGCATGATGCTGCGCGGCACGATGGAAGTCTTGACTGATGCCAAGAGCAAAGAGATGATATGGCGTGAGGGAGACGAGCAGTATTATCCTGATGGCGTAACAGATTCCAACTATTGCGTCCTGAAGTTCACCGCCACCGACGGCCGTTTCTACAGCGATTTCTATCCCCGCAGTTTCGTATTAGAATGATAATGGAAACAGAAAGATTACAGCCAGTTGGATATGAAACATCGATTCATGATGTCGATGTTCCACAAGATGGTATTGAAGACGCCGGAATCTCAACGGACAGCCGATGCCAAAGCCATGCTTGAAACATACGGCCAACATGTGGATTTGGTTGACTTCAACGCATTGGAGAAGATAACTTCACAATTATTATGAAAAAACACTTGACTCGTCCCTAAGGTCATGCTTTAATTTTGCACCCGCTAGCAAAAACATCGTACGAAATGGGTAACAAAACAAAGTTAAAAATCGGAGAGTTCTCCAAGTTGATGCAAGTCACCGTGAAGACCTTGCGTCACTATGAGCAGAAGGGACTCCTCACGCCTGATGAGGTGGACGAGTGGACGGGTTACCGCTACTACAGCATCGACCAGATGCAGAAGTTGCAATCCATCCGCGACCTGCAACGGCTCGGATTCTCGTTGGATGAAATCAAGGAGCTGTACGAAGACGGTTCGCACGCACCAGATATCCAGCAGATGGACGAGAAAGTCAAGGAGACGGAAAAGCTGCTGAAGCAACTGAAGGCACGTCGCGACCAGCTGCTCAAATGGAGAGACTCTCGCAAACAAATCACTAAAATGGAAAAATTCAGCATCCAATCACTGCCCGAAATCATAGTGGCAAGCCATCGTGAAGTCATCCCCAACTATGCGGCTCTTGGCCCGCTGTGCGTTAATGTCATCGGCCCCGAGATGCAACGCCTCGGCTGCAAATGTCCGCCGCCTGGCTATTGCTTTACCGTGGAGCACAACAAGGAGTACACGCCGTCGGATATTGACATCGAGTACTGCGAACAAGTAGAGGAAATGGACACCGACAGTGCCATCATCCAGTTCAAACGTCTGCCCGCCGTACCCAAGGCACTATGCATGAAGCACGTTGGCCCATACGAGCGTTTTTATGAGTCGTACACCGAAGCCTTCCGCTACATCGAGGAGCATGGCTATAAGACTGCCGGACAGCATCGCACTTGTTATATCGACGGTGCGTGGAACCAAGACGACCCCGAGAAATGGCTGTCGGTGATCCAGATTCCGATAGAGTAATCATTTTAATGGCAGGAACTACAAGCCGTGGCCTTCGGGCTGCGGCTTTTTTCAGTTTCTAGGCAGCACGCTTCCTCAATGAGTTGCACTAATACATCAACCCAAACATCCACAAAGGAATTCGATTTTGATGCCCCATTTCAACATCATCAATGGCAAGATAACTGTCGGGGATGTTGGCAATCTGGCGAAAATCCTTACTGTTGCCACCAACCTCGAAGAGATAGCGGTTGTCTAACAAAAAATCACCCTTTTCGGGCATAGTCAAATCGCCGATGGCGGATAATTGGTTGGCGAAGAAAGTCTCCCTGCATGTGCCAAGGTTCACTGTGTTTGATAAGGCGTACATCAGGTTGCCATTGCCTAAGAATATTTTTCCAGGTTTTGAGAGATGTTTGTAGTCTTTCTGTTCTTTGGTCAAAAGGAACAGCAGGCCAGCTTTATCCAATAGATAGAGGATTTTCAAGCATTGCGAAGGTGTGACTTCCAACTCTTGGCTCAATCGGCTGATGTTGGGCATAAAAGGTACATTGGGCGCAATGACCATCAGCAACTGTTTGGCTTTCTGCACGGTTGCGTATGTAATGTCGGCCACAGCAGGCATGTCGCTTTCCACTACTACATTAACCACTTCGCGTAGCCGGGAATGATAGTCGGTTGCAGAATCAGTGTCGCGGTAGAAAGGATAATAGCCCATCTGCAAATATCGGTCGAAATGCTGCAAAATGCTCGTCTGTGAAACAATGTTCATGGCGATTTGCAAGTGAGAGCGTAACAACTCCTCGAGACTCACGGTAGGTAATGACACAATGCCTTCAAATTCAAGATATTCACGGAAAGAAAGTCCATTCATTGTGTAGAGCGCCTGCCTGCGCGATAAGTCTACCTTTGAATGGTCAATCTCCAACATGGATGAACCTGTGTAAACGATGTGTAGTTTGGGATATGTGTCATATAGGTTCTTGATATTCAAACTCCAATCCTCATATTTGTGAACCTCATCCAAAAATAGATGCGTGATACCGTGCGTATAAAGATACTCGACCAGTTCAGACAAAGTATGTGTGCGAAACCAAAGATCGTCCAAAGAGGCATAAAAAACGTTTTGCAAGTCAGGGAAACTTTCTTTGATGTGTTGCAGCAGCAATGTGCTCTTTCCCACTCCTCGTGCTCCTTTAATGCCTATCAACCTCGAATTCCAGTTGATTTTTTCATGAAGATATCGCTTGAAATCGAGATTTATCTGTAAAATTTTATTATTAAACTGATTTACAATTTGTTCAATGTCTTTATACTCCATATTTCATCGATTTTAGATATGCAAAAATACGAATTTTATACTTTCCAAAGCATAAAAATAGAAAATTCTCTGCTTTCCAAAGCAGAAAATATGTACAAAATAATGCTTTCTAAAGCAGAAAATCGTCAAAATCACTTCATGCGATTTGACGTTTTGACGTTTTTTGAAAACCTCCCAATAAAAAAGCGCCCCCAGACGATTCTGGAGGCGCTTGCTGTTTGATTGTCAGCACAACAGTAACTTGGGCGAAGGCTTGGGGTGCGGCTTTTTTTTGTATTTTTGCCACCTAAATCACATGATTACAATGACACTACCTTTTCATCAGTTGACATTGTTTGACCGCGAGGCAATGCAGGCGGTGATGCTACACTCGGGGCGGCGTAACTGCAACTACACCTTTGCCAACCTCGTGGGTTGGCAGTTTTGGTACTACACCGAGGTGTGCGTGCTCGAAAACACCGTGGTACTGCGCTATACCTTCGACGGTCAGCGGGCATATATGGTCTGCACAGCTGATGATATTTCGTTGGAACTGATTGAAGCTTTGGTGAACGACAGCGAAGGAGAGCTTACGCTAATTGGACTTGAAGACAAGCAAACGGAACAACTCTCAACTCTCAATTCTCAACTCTCCATTTCCATCGAGCCGGTTCGCGACCAATACGATTACATCTATCGTCGCACTGATCTTGCAACGCTTCATGGCAGACATCTCAACGCCAAGCGTAATCACATCCATCGTTTCCGTGAGGAACATCCTGATTTTGAATATCGTCCTCTTACGCCGAAACTCTTCAACGAATGTCGCCGTCTTACTGCAATATGGCAGGAGGAAAAGGATGAGAGCAAGACTATAGCCGCAGAACATCAAGTGATGGAAACCGTTTTTAACCATTGGGACACTCTTGGCATGATAGGTGGAAGCATCTTCGTGAACGATCGTATGGTGGCTTTCGCCTACGGCTCCGCTGTTACAACCGACACTTTGGACGTCTGTGTGGAGAAAGCCGACCGCCATGTGGAGGGTGCTTTTGCCATCATCAACCAGCAGTTTGCCGAGCATCTGTCCGAGCAATATATCTATCTTAACCGCGAAGAAGACATGGGAATTCCGGGTCTTCGCCAAGCGAAATTGTCGTATCACCCTGAAATACTATTGACCTACAATGTCGTACATATTACAAAGAATGACTGAAGAAGATGCACCGTTAACCGTCGACTGGATGGTGCGTCAATACGGTTTTGACCGCGCTGAAGTCGAGGATTGGGTGCAATACCTGCATTTCAACTGGCCACTGAGTGTAAAAGCTTTAGATGAAAACAGTGATGTAATCGGGCTGCTCAATATGAGTGACTACCATATCGAGGAGGAAACGCCGCAGATACTGACAGAGGAGCCTAAGCTGACAAAAAGCCTCAATGCTCAGCGTTATATTGCCGTCTTTTCGTTCATTGTTGCTGAAAAATATCGTGGCACACGATTGAACTATGACATGCTGATGTCAATCATGCCTGAGTTGAAAGCCAACTACGATTTCATCTTCATTCCAGTGCTGCATCGCCTCAAGACCCATCAATATTGGCAACGTTGGGGTGCCAAAGAGTTTTATCGTGACGCGGATTGTGTGCATTATAAATTGGATATGAAATGAACTGGCTCAACGTTTTCATTGTTCCCGAAACGATTGACGCGGGATACGAGTTTGCGTTTTGATGAATGATTTCCGCAATCTGGGCGAAGGCTGGAGGGGCGGATTCTTTAGCCACCAAAGCAATAAACAACCAAAACCGCCGTTAATCAAAAAAAAAAGAACACAACTGGCTCCATGTTTGAAGCATTAAGGAAATATGGTTCCGTTTTCATACTCGTTTTGATGAGCATGGTGATGGTGTGTCTTGTTGCCGATGAATATGGCGACTCGCAACAACTTCTCACACAAACGGCATCTTCAACATGCATAGTTGTTGTTGCCGATGATTTTGATTTGGATGATGATGACGATGAGATAGTCATCATTTCTTTTGTTGAAAACAAGGCTTGGACATCCATCCCGACGCTTGAAACCATTGGACAAAAGACTGAGGGAAGCAAGTGTTCACAGGCTTTGCTGAGAGGACAGGTAAGACGTTACTCGCCCCGAAACAACCTCTCCGACAGCCATAACTATACCCTTTTGTCAATCATGAAAAGTGGCGTGGAATCGTTCCATGCCACTTTTTTTATGCAATTCACTCAATTATTAATCAAATCCCTAATCTCAAATGAAAAAACTGCTTTTTTCAATCTTGCTCACGGCCATTGCATTTAGCCTTGGGGCTTGTACAGACGGTAAGCCTATCGGTTTCGACCAACTACCGCAAAATGCGCAAACTACGATTAAGAATTATTTCAACAAAGAAGAAGTTCTACTTGTCACAATTGACAAGGATAACTTGCTGACAGAGTATGAGGTAAAACTCAAGGACAACACAGAGCTAGAATTCGACCGCAATGGCAACTTGATAAAAATCGATAGCCAACAAAAAAAAGTTCCTGACGGGCTTATTCCCGAGAAAGCTCTTGCCTACGTGAATGCAAATTATCCGGATGCTTTCATCACCGAATGGGGCAAGGACGACTTGCGATGGAAGGCAGAGTTGAACAACGGGTTGGAACTCGTCTTCAACAATAATGGTGAATTCCTTCGATATGACGATTAACTAAAACTAACGCACTAATTACTAATCATTTAAACTAAAAAGAAATGAAAAAACTAAGCATCATCGCTGCCATCGCAGCATTGGCCTTTTTGGGAATGGCCTGTACGAAAAACGACCCCAATGGAGGAAACAACTCCAACTTCCCAGAAATCAACACCTTTGTTGAGACCTATTTTTCTCGGACAAGCATCCAGAAGATAGAAACCGACAACGATGAAATCGAGGTGAAACTTGCTGACAAGACAGAAATCGATTTCTACCTCAACTACGACTGGAAGATGATCGACTGCGAGCACAGCCAGGTATATGGAATCGTCCCTGCAGAACTTGTGCCCGCCCAAATCACCGACTACGTGACCGCCAACTACCCCAACAACCACATCGACAAAATTGAGAAGCACAACTATGGTTGGGAAATCGAATTGGACAATGACCTTGAAATCGAGTTCGACAGCGAATTCAACGTTATTAATGGAGGCGGAAACGGTGGTGGAAATGGCGGCGGAGTCACCCCTGACTACCCTGAAATCAACACCTTCGTTGAGACTTACTTCCCTCAAACGACCATCTTGAAGGTAGAGGCTGATGATGACGAAATAGAGGTTGAACTGGCCGACAGGACCGAAATCAACTTCTATCTCAACAACGATTGGAAGATGATTGACTGCGAGCACAGTCAGATATATGGAATCGTCCCCACAGAGCTGGTTCCCACGCAAATCACCGACTATGTGACCGCCAACTATCCCAACAACCATATTGACAAAATCGAGAAAACGCACCACGGAGGCTGGGAAATCGAGTTAGACAATGGCGTCGAAATCGAGTTCGACCAGGATTTCAATGTTATTAAGGTTGGAGACAAGTAATCAGCAACATCAATAATTCTTCATAACCCGGAACGCGGCTTTGGACAACCTGGGTCGCGTTCCATTTTCCAAACAACAATCTTATGAATGCAATCAGTATCCTTACGGCAATCCTAACCCTGATGGCGGGCATCGGCGTTTTCCTGATGGCTTGCCACCTGATGAGCTCGCATCTTGAAAGTGCGGGCAGCAAGCGACTGAAGCAGCTCTTTGCCCGTGTGGGCGGGAGCAAATGGACTGGTGTGGGCATCGGTGCCCTCGGCACAGCGGCCATCCAAAGTTCGGGAGCCGTGACGGTTATGGTCATCGGCTTCGTAAATGTCGGCATCATGTCGCTGGCGCAAGCCGCCACGGTCATCTACGGCGCCAACATCGGTACTACCGTGACGGCACAATTGGTGGCCTTGGGCATGCTCGGCGGCAATGGCATTTCGACCACCATCATCTTCTCCGCCCTCGCCGGTGTGGGAGCCTTCATCCTGATGTTCGCCAAACGCGAGTCGTGGAAGCACACGGGCGGCATATTGACAGGCTTCGGCATCCTGTTCGTGGGTCTCGGCATGATGTCGAACGCCATGGATGATTTCGCCGCACTCGATTCGGTGAAACAATTCCTCGCCAGCATCAAAAACCCGCTGCTGATTGTGTTCTTGGGTGCCTTGCTCACCGCCGTCATCCAATCCTCTTCGGTGCTCACCTCCATCGCCATCACGATGGTTGTGGCAGGGCTGCTCTCGCTCAACCAGGGCATCTACCTCACCATGGGTTCCAACATCGGTTCGTGCGTGGTGGCCATTATGGCAGGTATGACCAGTGGACGGAATGCCAAGCGAACAGCGCTCATTCATCTGTTTTTCAACGTGATGGGCGTTGTGTTTTTCCTGCTTATCGCAGTGCTGCTACATCTTTTCACCCAAGGGAATTGGAGCTTCGGGAAAGTGTTTGAAGTCCTGTTTCCACACACGCCGCAGGTGCAGTTGGCCATGTTCCACACGGTTTTCAACGTATGCACCACAGTGGTGGCCCTGCCTCTCACCGAAGCGTTGGTTCGCTTGGTATGCCGCATCATTCCAGAACATGTTTACGACCACAGGGACGACAAGTTCCACTTGCATTTCCTTGACGATTCGATGTTGGCGACCCCCGCTTTGGCTGTGAGACAACTGAAAGCGGAAATTGAAAACATGGCGGCTTTGGCAATAGAAAACTTCAAGCGGTCAGTCAATATTGTTACCACTATGGATTTCAGCGAAGCCGAAAAGTTTGCCAAGACCGAGCAAGAGCTCAATTACCTCAATAGTGAGTTGTTGCGCTATATGGTGCTCTTGTCGGACAAGCCGCTCGGCAAATTTGACAATCAATTCTTGAACGCGAGCATCCGTAGTGTGAGCGACTTGGAACGCATTGGCGACTATGCCGAAAACATCGTGGAATATGCAGAGAGCCTAAAGGCGCAGAACGCTTCTTTTTCGGCGCAGGCGGTGAAAGAGATACGGCAGATGGAAAGGTATATCAATACCTTGTATGAAGAAATCCAGCAAGCCTATCACGACAATGACAGCAATGCTTTGGAGCGAGCTTACATGATTGAAGAGGAAGTCGACAACCTGACCAAAAGGATGGAGCGCAATCACATCCAGCGACTTGTCAATGGTGAATGTACGCCACAGGTCGGGGCGGAATATCTTTCCTTGGCAAAAAACGCGGAACGCATCGCCGACCATCTGATCAACGTTGGAAATACGATAAAACAATGACGACAAGAAGACACCTTTTGATAGCTTTGGTTTTCATCTGCGGCCTTTGCTATGCACAAGAAGAAATGCCTAACATCTCCGCTGACCGTCCCGGAGCTTTGACCGGAACTGACGTGATGCCGTTACACAAACTGCAATGGGAAACGGGTATGGGATATGAATCGAGGAAAAACGGACCGCACACCTTCACCCTCAATACCACCTTGCTGAGATTCGGCCTCTTTAAAAACACCGAGTTTCGCGTCGGGACGGATTTCCTGATGTGGAACGACGGACAAGCGACGGAGCCCTCTTTCGGCATCGCCCCGCTCACCATCGGGATGAAGACAAGATTCTATGAAGGCACGGGCTATCTGCCTTCCGTGTCAATGTTGGTCGAGTTGAAGTCCCCCCATGTTGGAACTAAAGAACTTCTTCCCGCTCATCTGGCACCATCCTTACACCTTTTGTTTGAACACACCTTTACCGATTGGTTTGGAATATGCTATAATGTCGGAGCGGAATGGGATGGCGATACGGCCACGCCAACAACCTATCTGGGCTTTGGGGTTTATTTCGACATCACGGAACACATTGGCACCTTTGTGGAGACCTACAACTACATCCATCCTGAAGGCAACCAGTACTTGACCCAGTTTGGTTTCACTTGGTTGGCGTCACGCCGTGTGCAGCTCGATCTTGCCGCCGACTTGGACTTCATGAACCTTGGGAAGTTCTATGTGGTCAGCGGCGGAGTGGCTTGGTTGATTAATTGAGCGCAATCCGAGCGAAAGCTTGTATTGCGGATTTTTTTGTACTTTTGCAGCCATTTTAGATAAGCAACCATGACCAAAATTTTAATGTGTCTGCTATTTTGTGTCCATCTATTTGGTAACGACAGCACACCCGGCCCTATCAAGTTTAAGAGAGGGGACTGTTTCCCCATCATTGAGACCCCCTCCGTTTTCAAAAGCACTGTTGGAGGCAAGGACTTCCTTGTTTTCATCGAATACAGCGACAGCCTGAACATTAAAGGGCACTACATGTCTTTGGAGGAAACCATGACCGACACCCTTCCTTTCAAGATGGAAGCCGAAGGTCTGAATGCAGTCCTTTATTACGAGAACCACGAGGAGATTTTCCGTCCTTGTGTTGAATTCATGGATGAGCGACAGGCCTATGGCTATGCTCAATTAAGCACATCGGACACTGCCATTTTCTGTTTTCAAATTCATGAGGCACCGGCTTTTCAGGATTTCGAGAACAAACGTTATCAAGACACCTTGTTTGCGGTGGAGAAAATCAGCGACATCTGCTACGCCAATTCCCCTGGCTTTTGGTCGGAAATAGACGACAACACCAAAGCCATTAGCAAGATTCTCCGAGTAGTTGATACCAGAAGAACAGTCCCTTTGGACCTCTGTCTTGACATTTTCAAGCCAAAAAACGACACATTAAAAAAACGTCCGTTGGTGATGTTGATTTACGGTGGCGCGTATTACTTCGGGTCGAAAGACGATGTAAAAATCACCCAATGGTGCCGACACCTCACCTCGTTAGGTTATGTGACGGTTTCTCTCGACTACAGGTTAGGCTTCTTTCCTGGCAAGGTCAGTATCGAACGGGCGGGTTACCGCGCGCTGCAGGATGCACATGCTGCCATGCGTTTCTTGGTCTCACATCATGAAGACTTTGGCATCGACACTTCCATGATTTTTGTGGGCGGATCCAGTTCTGGAGCCATCACCGCGCTCAGTCTCGCCTTCATGACCAATGAAGGCCGCCCTAAATACTCCCGCAAAAGATTATTTCGTCCTGACCTCGGTGACATCGACACTTGCGGTAACGCATTCCGGACCAAATTCCACATCAAGGGCGTCGTCGATATGTGGGGAGGCATGCCCGACACCTCATCTCTCCGTGGACACAATGTTTCGATATTAGCCTTCCATGGCGATGCCGATGACGTCATGCCCTACGGATATGGCCGTCCCTTTAGTGTCGCCAAACCATTTAACAGGCTGGCAGCCGACCCGATTTTCGGCGCATCGTGCATTGTCGACCGCGCCACCAAACTGGGATATCACGCCCGCCTGGTCACTTTTGCAGGCTACAAACACATGCCACACGTGGAACCGAAAACTAAAGTCATTAACGACAATTTCTACGTCGTCCAAGACATGATGTCAGAGTTTTTCCACGACATTATCGTGCCACAAAAAATCGAAATCGAGGGGGAAGACGGCCATTATTATGTGAGGCCTTACCCCCTGAAGGCCAGCTGGAGGGTCGAAGGAGGTGTCATCCTCTCTACTGAAAACAATACCGTGGATGTGGCATGGATCAAGAATACGCCCCAACATAGCCTCACGGTATCGGTTGTGTTGCCATACGGCGTTGGACTTACTGAAACCAAGGACTTCCAATGAAAATTTTAAGTAATAAATATACCCTTTTATGAAAATCCTCTTCGTCATAGACATTTTAGATACCCACAACAACGGGACAAGCATCTCGGCACAGCGTTTTGCCAAGGAATTGGAGCGGTGTGGACATGAGGTACGAGTATTATGTGCCAACCCTCAGGAGACGGATGAAAAAGGCGTGGCATTGCCAGTGGAAGTGACAGGGAAATACAATGTACCGGAATTTATAGTACCTTTGTTTGACTCGCTGATCAAGAAACATGGTTTCGCATACGGTGATTTTCTGCCCAGGTCAAGACCTATCATCCGTGAGGCGGTAGAGTGGGCAGATGTTGTGCACTCCTATTTCCCTTTCCCGCTTGAAATGGTGGCAAGCAATTATGCGGCAAAGATTGGGAAACCCAACACGGGGGCATTCCATGTCCAGCCCGAAAACATAACGATGTCATTGCATTGTGGGAAAGTGCAATGGGTACAAAACATGCTTTACCGGCTTTTCCGTAACACGTTTTACTACAAGTACCGCCATATCCATGTGCCGTCGGCCTTTATGGGGCGTATGCTTGAGGAGAGGGATTACAAGGCGAAGATTCATGTCATCAGCAACGGCATACAGGATGCGTTCATGGAGGCCGGGGAAAACAAGATTGACAACGGCAGGCCGCCGAAGTTGCCGGAATACCAGGACAAGATTGTGATCATGATGGTTGGACGTCTTGCGAAGGAAAAACGGCAAGATGTCATCATTGATGCAGTGAATTACTCAAAATATACCGACAAAATACAGTTGATTTTTGCCGGAAAGGGACCGCAATATGAAAAATACGTGAAACTGAGCGAAAAGCTTGCCAATCCACCGCAGTTTGTGTATGTCAAACAGGATGAATTGATAAAACTGCTTCTCCAGTGCGACTTGTACGTACATGCCAGCGACATGGAGAGCGAGGCTATCTCGTGCATTGAGGCTTTCGCTACGGGTCTGGTGCCTGTCATCGCCAATAGCGAACTCTCAGCCACGCCGCAGTTTGCGTTGGATGATCGATCGCTGTTCCTGCCGGGTAACCCGAAAGACCTTGCCCGTGCCATTGACTACTGGCTCGACAACCCGAAAGAGCGTGAATGCATGGAAAAAGCCTACGTCAAGGCTGCCAAAAAGTACAGTCTGGCCACTTCTGTGCGCATGTTCGAGGAGATGCTAAACGAGGAAATCGAAGAGCAAAAATATCACAAATAGAAAAAACAGCTATACTATGAAGAAAAACTATCTTAAACTGATCGCAGTCGTCCTGTTGTGCTGGATGGCTGTGGAGGCCAATGCCCAAATGAATTCCAGATGGACCGTTGGCGTGAAAGGCGGCTGGAATTGGACCAACATCGACCGCTCCAATTTGGGCCGTATCGACGAGACTTATTCTCCGCTTGGCAATTATGATGCCAGCTTGCAAGCACGCTACCAACTGACCGATTGGTTGGCTGTGCGTGCCGATTTGGGTCTCACTTCCCGTTCCTTCCGCATGGACCGAAATCTCCACTACCTTGACCCTGTCTATACGAAGTATTCCAATGATTACATCATGCTGCCTATGATGGCTGACTTCTCTTTTGGGGGTAGGAAACTGCGGGGTCACGCGTATGCTGGCGGCTTCGGTAGTTATTGGATGGAAGCTTGGATGGAAGGCAAAACCTACTGGATGACAGATTATTATGTCTATTTCGACGACTTCAAAGAACAACGCGAGTTCAATAGTGAAGACCAACGTTTCATCGCGGGTGCAGTCGGTGGATTGGGTTTGAGCTATGCTTTTCTTGGCTCAAACGGGACCGGTCCCGTCATCACCCTTGACGCATTGTATTACTACGACCTCGTCAGCCATCACAAAGGTTACGCACACCTGAGCGACCCGCGCTATTTGAATACACTTTCGCTGACCCTTGGCCTTTCGCATTCTTTTTAAATTGTTAAACCTCAAATCGTTACAAACATGAAAAGAAATATCATCCTTTTGGCATTGGTTGCCTTGATTTTCAGCGGTTGTCGCAAAGAGGCCGACTATCATCCTTACATCGGCGAGACCGACCAGTTGGCATACGACAACTATGCCACCCAGTTTGAATACCTTTGGAAATGCATCAGCACGGGTTATGTGTTTTGGGACGTTGACAAAACCGACTGGGATGCTGTTTACAACGAATACATGCCCAAGTTCATTGCTTTGGATGCAAAACATGAAGCTGGTCAGGACGTGACCCTCTCGGAGTTGAAGACCTTGTACAAGGGAGCGATGGGCGGCTTGAGAGACCACCACATGAACATTGCGGTGAGAAACCTGTTTCCTTCGCCCGACGACACCACCCCCTATTTTAACATCCGTCCCGGGATGATGGAAGTGGAGCAAAGGGATTATTACTTTGAGCCGCTGCGGGACGCACAAGATCATCTGATTGCTTTCCTCGACAATGACATTAATGCGCAATACGAGTTGGCGGCACATGAATCGGCTACAGCTTTTGTGCAGGAGATTGGTGCAGGAGTCACCTACCATTACTGTCTTTTCACCCTTCCCGACGGGCGCAAGATTCCTTATCTCTGGCAATCGATGGCGGCCCTCACACCCGTCATGCACACTTTGGGTGGCTCAGATCCTGCCAGTGCTGCGGCTGCTGTCATCGACCATTGGCTGACGGCTATCAAGGAGACGCCGCGTGAGCAGTTGGCTGGCATCATCCTCGACAACCGCTGCAACACGGGCGGCTATCAGGACGACCTCGACTATCTGATTGGCTCGTTCCTCAATGAGAAAACAGAAATCCTCAGGACGCGCTACAAGGAAGGTCCCGGCAGGTTGGAACACTCCGTTTGGACACCTTATTACATCGAGCCTTTGGCCCAATATCACCGCGACATCACCGCCGAGAACATCCCATACGTCATCATCACCGACATCTTCTCCATCAGCATGGGCGAGATAGAGCCTGCGACCATCAAGGCTGTGTTACCCACGAGTCATGTCATCGGTGAGCGCACCTTTGGTGCCACAGGACCGTTGCAACCCGCCACATCTATCGACCTTAACTATGGTGGTCCGTTTGGCAACATTAACTCCATGCACCATTACGTTTACACCTCCACATTCGAGGCCCAGATTAGCGGCAAAGTGCTTGAAGGCACCGGCCACACACCCGATCAAGAAGTGCTTCGTAAGAACCACAACGGCGACTTCAGGGCTCAGATTGATGCCGCCATCGAATACATCCAAAACCACTGATAAACTGTATGAATATTGAAGCCTTCCGTGAATACTGCCTTTCATAAAACTAAAATAACAATTATGACTACATTAGACGAACGTTTTCTACCTCTGAAAGGAATCCCCAATGCACGCGACCTCGGTGGCTATAAAACGACAGAGGGCAAGACGATCAAAAAGGGGATGCTCATCCGCGGTGCATCGTTGGCAACGGCAAAAGATTCCGACCTCACAATGCTGGCAACCTTCCCTGTGGTCAAAATCATCGACTTCAGAACAGACTTCGAGAAAAAAGGCAAAGAAAACAGGTCGTTGCCCGGGGCTGACTATATTTGTCTACCCATCCAACCTATTGATGAAGGGAACACTCCTGAGGAAATAAGCAATCACAAGTCGTTTGACATTTCCAAACTCATCTTATTGGCGGCCTTCAATGAGAAAGCAAAGGTCTTTGCCAAGGAAATGTATTCCAGGTTGGTTATGCAATCAAAATGTCAGAAACAATTTGCCGCTTTTCTTCGAGAAGTCATAGATACTCCCCAAGGAGCCATTTACTTCCACTGCACCCAGGGAAAGGATCGTGCCGGTCTCGCGACGGCCTATCTGTTATCGGCATTAGGTGTTGACAGAGAGACCATCGTCTCCGATTTCGACAAGACCAATCAAGTCTATGCCCAGGATGTTCGCAAATTCTGCAACAGGGTGAAATTCTTAGGCGGCAATGAAGAAGAGTTTGCCGTAGTGAAAGCCCTCATCGGTGCCAACACGGAAAATTTCATCAAAGCCCTCGACCTGATCAATGCAGAATATGGTTCAATGGACACTTATTTACGCCATGTTTTGGGCCTGACCGATACAGATTTCGAGATACTGAGAGAACGTTATTTATGATGGAATACTATGACGCATATGTCGTAAGCCGCTTGCGCGAGATAATGGATTTATTTCGGTGCTCATGTGCTTGCAGCACCTTTGAATCGATGATCTTTCCGTCTTCGACATTGAAAATGGTGACTTGTGGAGCCTTTCCGAAGTGCTGCTACAGTATGCCCTCATTGGAGGGGATGGCTATTCTTTGAATCATGATGATCGGTTTTAAATTTGTGCAAAAATAGTACTTTTGCAGCAAATTTAGTTCTAAATGAAGCATGCGATGATCATCCTTGCGGCTTTTCTGGGTTTTGTCCTGACGGCCTGCACGGAAAACGAACCTGAAAAAGAATCAACCGTTATGAAAAACGAAGAATGCTTGATTTGTGGTGCGCCATTGGAATACCTTGAGCAAGACACGATGATGGAATGCGTCCTTTGCCACAAGAAAGAACCCAGCAAGACCCGCTGCATCAAGGGACACTATGTTTGCAGCAACTGCCACACTGCCGGCATGGATTCCATCATGGCCTTGTGTATGGCAGAGACCTCCAAAGACCCCATCGCCATTCTGGAGAAGATGATGTCGCAGTCGTTCTGCCACATGCATGGTCCTGAGCACCATGTGCTGGTGGGCGCCGCTTTGTTGACAGCCTACAACAACGCTGTAGCCGATACAATGAAGGTTGACCTGCAATCTGGTCTTCTCGAAGTAATGAGCCGCGGAAAGCAAGTGCCTGGTGGCGCCTGTGGTTACATGGGCGCTTGCGGAGCAGCCATCAGTACGGGTATCTTCATGTCGGTCGTCACACGCAACACCCCACTTTCCACCGAAACCTGGCAACTTTGCAACCTGATGACTGCCAAAGCTCTTGAACAGGTCGCCCTAAATGGTGGCCCGCGTTGTTGCAAGCGCGACTCATACCTATCGATACTGACGGCTGTAGATTTCGTGAAGGAACACCTCGGCGTGGAGATGGAGAAGCCCGAAGTGAAATGCTCCCGCAGCCACATCAACAACCAATGCATCGGCAAGAAATGTCCTTTCTCGCCAGTGAAGGATAAATAGTTTTTGTGTCTTCACCTCTGTTTCCGCCTAAATTCCATCATCGATTGTCCCGTGGCGTTGCGGAAGAAACGGCAGAGGTAGGAAACGTTGTCGTAGTTCATCTGGGCGGCGATTTCCTCAACAGTGAGGTCGGTTTCGGCGAGGAGCCGTTTGAGTTCATAAATGACCGTGTCGTTGATGAGGGCTTTGGTAGAAGTCTTCATCAAGCGGTGACAGACTTTGTTCAGATAGTCAGGACTGATGCACAACTCGGAAGCATAGAACTTGACACTTCGCTCATGATGGATATGTTGGTCCAAAAGCGCAGTGAGGCGGTCGGGAATGCTCCAAACGGCTGATTTCTCATCGTGAACCTCGGGCGGGAAAAGCTGGGCAATCCGTTGCTCAATGGCGATAAAGAGGTTGTGCAGTTCGCTGTAAACCATCTGTTGGCAGATATCGCCGTCGAAAGTTCGGGCAATCCATTCCATCCGTCCAAACCATTCTTCGGCAAACCGTTGTGCTGACTCCTCGATGGTGAAAACGGGATGCCGATAAAGGAAGTCCCAAAACACGGGCGAGTTGAAGTTGACGGTGAAATCGGCAATAGCAGGGTCGCTCATCTCTACAAAACGGCAGGAAAAAAGCGACGAGGTGCGTTCGACGACAAATCGCGAGTGGGTGAAAAGCGGCATCAGCGTCCCGCGCCGAATGGCGACAGGCTCAAAATGCGATGTGGCGAGGGCGCAACCTTCCGTACATAGCAGCAGCGTACACCCACTGACGGAAATTACCATGTGGAGCAATCCGCTGAAATCGGTTGTACCACAAACTGTCGGTGAAGTGTTATTTGGACTGAAAAATGACATATCAGCCGCAAAAATAGGCATTTTTCACCAAAAACAACCCGTTTTAGACTGAAAAGTGACATTGAAAGGCTGATTTGTTTGCCATCCGCCTGAGGCAACCTCCGTAATTTTGCAGCTCGAAAATATAACTATATGCACCCAATAAGACTAAAAGACGCGAGACTGCGAGACGTGAGACGCGAGACAATTGCCTCGTCTCGTGTCCCGTAGTCTCGTGTCCCGCGTCTATATAATTCTTTATAAGTTACTTAACATGAGCAACAAACCACAGGTGACTTTGGCTCCGTTGGAGCCTGACGACAAAGTGCAGTTCATCCTCGACAACCAATGGGCGTTCAAGTATGGCGCCACGGAGGAGTTTGGGATGCGTGACGACCATTTCGAGGAAGACGGCGAAATGTTTAGGTTTGAAAAAATGATAAAACGATGAATATTAGGTATTTGTTAATCGCCTTGATACTGTTTGCAGTAGGCACAGTTGAGGCCCAAACGGGAAGATTCACCCTCAAAGGCAACCTGAAAGATGCCAGTAACGGTTCAATGATGCCTTATACCAACTGCGTGTTGCTCCACTCCACCGATAGCGTGTTTGCATACGGTGTGACGAGTGACGACAATGGTGTCTTTTGTTTCAAAGGCATTGCGGCGGGTTCGTATCTACTCCGCATCAGTTGCATCGGCTACGAAACCCATTGGCAGCCCGTGTCCGTCCAGACGGACAAAAACCTTGGAGACATCAAGATAGCCCTGAATTCGACTTCGTTGAACGAGGTGCAGGTGACGGCTTCGCGCCCCCTCTACTCCGCCGATGGCGAGAAGGTCTTCTATAATGTAAACGACGACCCCAGCGTGCAAAGCGGCAATGCCACTGACGCATTGCAGAACGCCCCTGGCGTGGAGGTGGATGCCGAGGGCAACATCAAGTATCGCGGCGGCGCCGAGGTCACCATCTGGATCAACAACAAACCTTCGCACCTCAAGGCCGAAAGCCTCAAGCAATACCTCAAATCGCTGCCCGCAGGCACATTGCAGCGCATCGAGGTCATCGCCCACCCCTCCGCCAAATACCACACGCAGAACTGTGTGGTGAACATCGTCACCACCGCCAAGGTGAAACGCAACGAATTGCTCTGCATAGGCTTGAACGCCAACAGCAAACCGCAGGTGGGCCCATGGGTGGATTATGTGTGGAGTAATGAGAAAATACGTTTCAATGTCTTCGTCAGCGGCGACTACGACAGCTATAAGGGCGACGCTTCGAGCGACAGCCGTCTGCTGGCGCCCGACAGCACTTTATCCTCCATCATCAGCACCAAGGGGCACAGCCGCAACCGCACCTTCAACGGCAATTTCGGGCTGGATTTT
>CALEMB010000219.1 GCA_937902805.1 uncultured Bacteroidales bacterium | reverse complement strand
TCGAGAAGCGGTCGGTGACGATTTGCAGGCGTTCGATGTCTTTTTCCATCTCGTGCGTGCCCACGAAAGGCTCTTCTTGCATCTTCAAAAGCTCTATCCAGCCCATTAACGACGACAGCGGCGTGCCCAACTGATGTGCGGTCTCTTTGGCCATACCGGCCCACACTTGGTTTTGCTCCGAGCGGCGGGCGTAGCTGAACAGCAGGTAAGCAATCAGCAGGAACAAGGCGAACACAACGAACTGGATGACAGGGTAGTAGCGCATCTGGCGTACCAAATCGGTGGTGCGGTAGAAGATGGTGGCCTTGCCCTTGTTCATGAACTCGATTTGCAGCGGATCGTTTTCGTCGCGCATGATGGCAATCTGTTGCTTGACGTAGTTGGTATCTCGCATCATGATGGAGTCGAGGTTGCCGAAACTGAGGATTTGCGTTTGGTCTTCATTGGTGACAATCACGGGCACACCCATGGAGTTGAGCGTGATCTCTTCCATAAAGTGGTCCGACATGTCTTCCAAAACGGCCTTCAAATCGGTGTAGATGCGCGACTCGTTATAATAGAGGTATTGCACGGAGCCGTATCCAGGGTTGATTTTGATAGGGGCAAACTTGGAATAGGCTCGTCTCATCTCGTCGTCGAAGGTCGTCTTGTTTTCTTGCTCAGGCGGCAGATTGGCTTTGTTGAGGATGTTGCCTTTGTTGTCGGTGATGACCAAAGGAATGCTGATGTTGTTGCGGAAGATGGAAAGGTAGATGTCCGTGTTTTCGTTGCTTGAAATGTCGATGACATGCCTATAGGCGTTAGCGAGCAGGTCGACGCGCAACTGTTCTTGTTCGCTTACCTTATTGAAAAACTCTTCCGTCGACTTCATCATCACCGCATGCTGCTCCATAGCGGCAGCCCACATCCTCACCTGTTTGACTTCTTGCTCTGCAATGGACCTGACGAGGCGGTTGGTGTACCACAGCGACGCTGCAATGACGACCAAGGCGATGACGGCCAAAGCCCATTTCCAGCGTTTCTTGTTTGTATAGAGGTTCGTTTTCACGTATTCAAAACGAGAATCTTTCCTAAATATTATTTTCCGTCGTTCGGTCGGATTTGTAATCCGACAGATTGGAATAGGGGATTTGCAATCCCCACAAAGTCAAATCTTTTTCCTCATCCTGCCTACCGGAATGCCCAGCTGCTCTCTGTACTTCGCTACGGTGCGGCGTGCGATGGGGTAGCCCTTCTCCTTCAGTACCAGCATCAGCTGCTCATCAGTCATGGGATTGGCTTTGTCCTCGTTTTCGACGGCATCTTTCAGGATTTTCTTGATTTCACGGGTGGACACTTCCTCGCCTTCGTCGTTGGTGATGCCTTCGCTGAAGAAGTATTTCAGCAGGAAGGTGCCGTAGGGCGTCTGCACATATTTGCTGTTGGCCACGCGCGAGATGGTGGAGATGTCCAAGCCCACCTTGTCGGCCACGTCCTTGAGGATCATGGGCTTGAGTTTGGTCTCGTCGCCAGTGAGGAAATACTCTTCCTGGATGTCGACGATGGCCTTCATCGTCACATAGAGCGTGTTCTGCCTTTGGTTGATGGCGTCGATGAACCACTTGGCAGAATCGATTTTCTGCTTGACGAACTGCACGGCTTCCTGTTTGCTGCGGGTGTCCTTACTATTGGAAAATTCTTCCAGCATCTTGAGGTACGATTTGCTGATGTGCAGCTCAGGGGTATTGCGGCCGTCCAGCGACAACTCCACTTTGCCATCCCTGATGTAGACGAAGAAGTCAGGGGTGATATAGTGGATATTTTTGGTGCCACTGCTGGAAGCGTCAGCAGGTTTGGGGTTGAGTTTCAGTATTTCGTCAAGGGCGGGCTTCAACTCTCGGTTGCTGACTTCCAACTTCTTGGCAATCTTGTCGTAGTGCTTCTTGGTGAACTCCTCGAAGAAGTCCTTGATAATGCGGATGGATAGACTGTAGTCGACGAAAGGATTGTCTTCCTGATGGCGTTGCAGCTGGATGAGCAAGCACTCTTGGAGGTCGCGGGCGGCGATGCCGGGCGGGTCGAGTTCCTGGACGATGTGGAGCACCTCGGCGACTTCCTCTTCAGTGGTGGATACGTTCATCGTGAACAGCATATCGTCCACGATGTTCGGCACGGGGCGGTTGAGGTAGCCATTGTCGTCGAGGTTGCCGATGATGTATTCCCCGATTTCAAGTTGCTTCTCACTGAGGTTGCGGTATGACAGCTGTTGTTTGAGGTAGTCTTGGAAGGTCTCCTCGTTGACGATGGGTGCCTCGTAGGGGTCGTCGTCATCACTGTAGTTGTTGGCTCGCAGCTTGTAAGAATAGTCATCGCGGTCTTCCTCGGGGAGGTAGTCGTTGAAGTCGAACTCGTCGTCTTTGTTGAAGTCGACTTCGTCGTCGTTGTAGTCGTCGTTCTCGCCGTTGTCGCTGTCGTCAACGGTTGACTCGTTGTCATCATAGTCGTTCTCGCGAACATCTTCCAGGGCGGGGTTGATTTCCATCTCCTCCTTGATGCGTTGTTCGAGTTCGATCAATGGCAGCTGCAACAGCTTCATCAGCTGGATCTGCTGCGGCGAGAGCTTCAGCTCCTGCCGTTGGGTTTGAGTCAATCGTTGGTTAGGCATCTCTTTATTGAATTATGAAATACGAAGTATTCGACGAAGTCAATGCAGAATGCGGAATGCGGAATTTCGCAATGCGATGCAGGGCTTTGCCCCTAATTCAGCATTCAGCATTCATCATTCAGCATTAATATAGGCAGTTCTTAGGTGTTCTCGGGAACGGAATGACGTCGCGGATGTTGGTCATACCGGTGATGAAGAGCAGCAGACGCTCGAAGCCGAGGCCGTAGCCGGAGTGCGGCACCGAGCCGAAGCGACGGCTGTCGAGGTACCAGTTCATGGATTCCTCGGGGATGCCGACTTCGTGCATGCGGTCGAGAATCTTATTAATATCGGTCTCACGCTCGGAGCCACCGATGATTTCGCCGATGCCAGGGAAGAGCACGTCCATAGCGCGGACGGTCTTGCCATCTTCGTTCTGCTTCATGTAGAAGGCTTTGATCTCTTTCGGGTAGTCGGTCAGGATGACGGGCTTTTTGAAGTGCTTCTCGACGAGGTAACGCTCGTGCTCCGACTGCAGGTCGACACCCCAGCCGTTGACGGGATACTGGAACTTGCCCTTCTTATTGTAGTTGGAGTTGCGCAGGATGTCGATGGCTTCGGTGTAAGTCAGGCGCACGAACTCATGCTCGAGCACGAAATGCAGCTTGCTGATGAGTTCCATCGACTTCTCTTCCTCTTTCTTGCCCTTCTCTTCGTCTTGGAGGCGCTTGCTGAGGAACTGGAGGTCGTCCATGTTGTTGTCCAAAGCGTACTGGATCAAGTATTTCAGCATTTCTTCAGCGAGGTCCATGTTGTCGTTGATGTCGTAGAAAGCCATCTCGGGTTCGATCATCCAGAACTCGGCCAAGTGGCGCGTGGTGTTGGAATTCTCGGCACGGAAGGTGGGACCGAAAGTATAAATCTTGCCCAAGGCTGTGGCGGCCAATTCGCCTTCGAGTTGTCCCGACACGGTGAGGTTGGTCGACTTGCCGAAGAAGTCCTGCTTGTAGTCGATGTTACCTTGCTCGTCGCGAGGGATATTGTTGAGGTCGAGGGTGGTCACTTGGAACATCTCGCCAGCGCCTTCAGCATCCGAAGCGGTGATGAGCGGCGTGTGGACATTGTAGAAGCCTCTCTCGGTGAAGAACTTATGGATGGCGAACACCATAGCGTGGCGCAGACGCATCACGGCACCGAAGGTATTGGTGCGGAAGCGCAGGTGGGCGATATCACGCAGGAACTCCAAGGAGTGCTTCTTGGGTTGCAACGGGTATTCATCGGGGTTGGCTGGGCCGAACAGTCCGATTTCCTTCACGGAGAGTTCCACAGCTTGGCCGCTGCCCATCGAGGCGACCAAAACACCCTTAGCCCAAAGGGATGCACCGGCGTGCATGAGTGCCAGTTTTTCTTCGGGGATGACGTTCAGGTCGATGACCAGTTGCAGGTTGTTGATGGTGGAGCCATCGTTAAGGGCGATGAAGGCCACGTTCTTGCTGCCGCGCTTGTTGCGCACCCAGCCCATTACAGTAATCTCATTGTCAGAGGCTTGCATCTGCAAGGCTTGCTTGATTTCTACTCTTTTCATTGTATAATGCTATTCTTTATTGCCAATATTAAATAATGTGCAAAGTTACAAAAAAATGCAATGCAGGTCTGAAAATGTTGTACTTTTGCAAACATTATGGCCAATACATATACACAATTATACACTCACATCGTTTTCCACACGAAAAGCACTGGTATCATCATGCGCGATGAGGATTTAAGCCGCGTGTTTGAATACATAGGTGGCATTATCCGCAGCGAAGGATCGATTCCTTTTGCTGTTGGTGGTGTTGCTGACCATATTCATATTTTGATGACGTTGCCGAAGACGGTTGCCATGTCAGATTTTGTGCGTGTCATCAAGGCGAAAAGCAGCAAATGGTTAAAGACGGTGGATGCCTATTATGAGCCGTTTCAATGGCAGGAGGGTTATGGCGCGTTCAGTGTTAGTCCGTCATTGATGGCGCGAACCACTAAATACATCTTTGGCCAAGCTGAACATCATAAAACCAAAACGTATCACGATGAGTATTGCGATACGTTGAAAGCGTATGGAATCGAATATGATGAACGATATGCCTTTGGAGACTGAGCGGATGGATTCCTGTCACCCCTACGGGGTTCCGACAGAGTCGGCGATTTGTGGTCAGCAGGAGTTGCACAGCCTGCTTAATGTCCTGCGTCCCTACGGGACTGGGCGGATCCCCGTAGGGGTGATGGACATTAAGCAGGCGGATTCATCCCCTGCTTTTACACCTACTATCATCGTCGGCCCCTGCAGCGTGGAAAGCGAAGTCCAAATCCTCGCCACGGCACGTGCCTTGGCGCAAATCCCAGAGGTGAAGTTGCTCCGAGGCGGCATTTGGAAACCCCGCACCCGTCCTGATGCCTTTGAGGGTAGGGGAGAGCAGGGTCTCGTCTGGCTTCGTGAGGCGAAAAGCGAAACGGGTTTGCCTACGGCCACCGAAGTGGCGACACCCGAACATGTGGAGTTAGCCCTGAAATATGACGTTGATGCCTTGTGGATCGGTGCCCGAACGGTCGTCAATCCCTTTTCGGTGCAACAGCTGGCCGATGCATTGAAAGGAGTTGACATCCCCGTGTTCATCAAAAATCCCGTCTCGCCCGACTTGAACCTCTGGCTGGGCGCTTTCGAGCGTTTCCAGAAGGCGGGCGTGAAGCAGCTGGCAGCCATCCATCGTGGCTTCTCATATTATAAGGAGACACCCTACCGCAATTTCCCCATGTGGGAAATCCCCATCGAGTTGACGCAGCGGCTGAATGTGCCGCTCATCACCGATGTCAGCCACATCTGCGGCAACAGGGAACTGCTGCAAGCCACGGCGCAGAAGGCCCTCGACCTCGCTTGCGACGGTTTGATGATAGAATGCCACATTAATCCCAAAGAAGCGTTGACCGATGCCAAGCAGCAAATCACGCCTGAAGAATTGAAGGCTTTGCTGGCCAACTTGACCTTCCGTACCAAGCGGACGGGCAATGTGGAGCGCGACCTCGCTGGCTTGCGTGGCGAAATCGATGATATCGACAGTGAGCTGCTGCAGCTATTGGCGCGACGCATGGAAGTCAGTGCGCAGATTGGTGAATACAAGAGAAGCCACAATGTCACCGTGGTGCAGATGGACCGCTGGAAGAAGATCCTCGATGACCACATGGCCACGGGTATAGAGATGGGGCTGTCGCCTGAATTAATTAATAAGGTGTTCGATGCCGTCCATCAGGCCTCCATCGAAAGGCAGAGCCGCATCATGGAAGAAGGAACCCATTAATTGGTGATGGTCAGCTTGTTGCCGTCGTATTGGGTGTGGTATTGGATGAGAGGGAAAACCGTGGTGCCGTCCGTGGGGAAATTCGGAATCATGTCAGGCTGTCGGATGATGATTTGCCCGTTCAAGATGTTATAGTAGGCGTTGTTGCAGCGGTCGACAACGAAAGGAAAGTCCACCACCAGACGTGTGGTGTTGCCTTGACTGTCGGCGCAGGCATCCGGCTCGTTGGGTGGGAGTCGGTCGTAAGCCAGGAACTCCGTTTCGCTTTGGCGGTAGACGATGATGCCTCGGCTGGTACTTTCCACCTCTGAGGTGATATAGGCCCAGCCGCTGATGAAGTTCAAATCATAATATTGGTAGGTGTTCGGGTAGATGGTAATCGGGTAGGGCAATATGGGCCGAATCGGGTTCTCGGGGTATTTCTCGCACCCGTGAAGGAAGGGGAGAAGCACTATTAATATTAATAGGTGTAATTTTTTGGCTTTCATAACGACATAAAAACGCTTTTTTTCTCAAATTCGTATCCTTTCGGGGGAAAATATTATTTTTGCCTTCAAAATATAGTGCCATGAAAAAAGGAAAGTTTGCAATACTATGCATGTTGGCGTTGCTGCTGTTGCTCGGCTCGTGTGCCTCGTCGGGGTCGAGCGCGATGCGCAAGGCCGAGCGTCAGATGGAGCAAAATGCGAAACGCTCCGCCAAACAATATGACAAGGCCAAGTCGGCCCACTATAAGCATCAAGCGAAGAAAACCAAGCGCATGATGAAACAGGACCAACGTCGTGCCGAGCGTATGCGTAAGGGTCACAGGTCGAATCCTTACTATTAGACTTTTGAGCGGGAAAAATCCGCTTTTTTGGGTGGCGCAAAATCCGTTGATTAGGGTAGAAAATGGGATGTAACTGAAAAATTGCCGCTGAAGTGGCAAAAAAAGTTGCTCAAATACTATTTTTACAAATGACTGAAAATCAAAAGTATAAATATTTAAAGAGGTTTTTTTCGAGAAAAAAACGCAGAAAAAGCACATTTTTCTTGCGTACTTTCAAATAAGGTTGTAATTTTGACGACTTTTAATGCACTAAACAAAGTAGTATTTACATAAAATTACAAGGTATGTTTAAAAATTTACTAATGACCCTTGCCGTCATCCTGGCCACCTGCACGATGACCATGGCACAAGCGCAAGGAAGACTCAAAGGCAAGATTACCGATGACACTGGAGAGCCGGTACCATTTGCAAACGTCATTGTTGAAAAGGGCGGAACGCAAGTGGGTGGTGCATCCTCTGACTTTGACGGTAACTACGACATCAACCCGATTCCTCCGGGAACGTATGACCTTAAGGCGAGCTGCATTGGCTTGAACCCGTTCGTGTTGCGCGGACTGGTTATTCCGGCCAATAAGATCACCTTCTACGACATCAAGATGGTCAGTGGCGCCATTAACCTGAATGAAGTCACTGTCGTCGACTATGAGATTCCTTTGATTTCGAAGGACAACACATCAACGGGTGCCTCCATCACTGCGGAGGAAATCGCGAAGTTGCCTGTTCGTTCGGCTGAAGGTGTCGCTTCCAGCGTCGGTGGCGTGTTCTCAGCCGACGGTGAAGTCGGCTCCATCCGTGGTTCCCGTGAAGGTGCCGTCTACTACATCGACGGTGTGAAAGTCATTGGTAGTTCATCCGTGCCTCAAGGTGCTATCGACCAGGTCGACGTTATCTTGGGTGGTACGCCTGCCATGTATGGTGACGCCATGGGTGGTATCATCAACATGACCACCAAAGGCCCCAGCCGTCAATGGGGTGGCGGTCTCGAAGCCGAATATTCGGTCGATGGCTATGGCCACCTTCGCGTCGGTGGTAGTTTGCAGGGTCCCCTGATCAAGAGCAAGAAGAACGATCAGGAAGCCCTCCTCGGTTTCTTCCTCGCCTTCGACTACAACCGCAACAAGTATGGCAGCTCGTCGGCAGTCGGATACTATCGTGCCAACGACGAGTGGATGGAAAACATCGAGAATAACCCCTTGACCCTTTCGGGAGTGACGGCTGGTACCTATCAAACCGCTGCCTTCACCCGCCCGGAGGACAACATGTTCCACACGCGTTTCCTCAACAACTCGACCAACCAGAACCTTAGCATGACCGCTAAGATTGACGTCCGTACGGGCCCGACCACTAACCTTACCATCGGTGGTTCGTTGGTGCAAGCCAATGGACATAGCCCAGCGGGCCGCAGCCAGTATTATTTCAATACTGCCAAGAACGAGTATTACAAACAGGGCACCTATCGTGGTTACATCCGCTTCTCACAGCGTTTCCCCTCCGATCCTGAAAGCACCTCGGCAGTCTCCAATGTGTACTACAGCATTCAGGCCGACTATTCGCACTTTATGAGCGAATCGGGTGACCCCGATTTGTGGAACAATATCTTCGCATACGGCAACTTGGGTAAGTTCACCACTTACAAAGCTCCCAACTACTACTTCTCAGAAGGTATGATTAACGATGTGATCGTCAACGGCGACACCACCAACCGCCAGAACTTCAGCAATGTTTGGGTGATGGATAACTACTACGATACCCTCGTTACCTTCGAAAGACAAGATGCCGACTTCAACCCCCTGCTGTCGACTTATGTCGAAAACTACTATGACCTGTATCGTCCTTTCGGTGCTGCAGGTTATTATAACAACATGACCAACATCCGCCTCAACAATGGTCTGATCAACGGTGTTTCACCGAACTATGTCTATGGCATGTATGCTGTTCCTGGCACCATACAGTCGAGCTACAGCATCGCCAAGAACGACCAGATTGCCGTGAATGTCAACGGTTCTATGACCATTGGTAGAGGTGACAACTCACACGATATCAAGTTGGGCTTCCAATTCGAAATGCAGAACAATTCGGCCATGTCGTACAGCGCCAACTACTGGACGCTGATGCAAGACCTGACCAACTTCCACATCAGAGAACTTGACCTCGACAACCCGTATGCCACCAGCTGCGACGGATTTGTCGACACCATTATGTATAACCGTTTGTACGACGAGAATTCACAGTATGTGTTCGATGCCCGTCTGCGTAAGGCCATGGGTTTGCCTGTTGAAGGTACTGAGTTCATCCTCATCGACACCTACGATTTCAACGACAACTCTATCATGTACTATGACGATAACGGCAAGTTGAGAAAAGGCAAGGTGAATGGTGGCCTCGACCTCGGCATGTTCAGCGCCGACGAATTGACCAGAGACGGTAACCTCTACGTGTACTACTATGGTTACACCTACGACGGCAGCCGCAAGTACCGCTTCACCGAGCGTCCTTCACTCGATGAGTTCTTCGATGCAAAGGACAGTGATGGTATCCTGACCCGCCCGATTGGTGCCCAGCAGCCCGTCTATATGGCCGGTTACATCCAAGACAAGTTCGCTTTCAAGGACCTGATCTTCAATATCGGTATCCGCGTCGACCGCTTTGATGCCAACCAAGATGTGCTGAAAGACCCGTATGTCCTTTATGACTTCAACACCGTCGGTGATGTCAGGAATGCTGTTTCCACTAACACTGTGGGTGGTAAGGACTTTAATTTTGCTGGTGAAGTGAGCGATATCAACATTCCGAGCAACATCGGTGATGATTATGTCCCTTATGTGAACAAACTTAGTGAAATCACCGAAATCATCGGTTATCGTCACGGCAACACTTGGTACAACGCCGTTGGTGACGAAATTGCCGACCCGAACGTCCTCGACATGGGTACTGGTGTTTCGCCTTGGGTGAAAGACCCCAACAAACAAAAAGTCGACAAGAATTCGTTTGTGGACTACAATCCCGCATGGAGCGTGATGCCTCGTATCTCCTTCTCCTTCCCGATTTCCGACGAAGCCTTGTTCTTCGCCCACTATGATGTGTTGACCCAACGTCCTTCGAGCTCATTCTACTGCAGCCCGTTGTACTACTATAACTTCACTGAAATTTCTGGCACCCTCGCCAACCCCAACCTGAAACCCGCTCAGACCATTGAGTATGAACTCGGTTTCACTCAGAAGGTGACCAACACTTCATCGTTGACCATTTCGGGTTACTACCACGAATTGCGTAACATGATCCAGATGTACCGTTTCAATGGTGCTTACCCGAAGGCCTACAACTCCTTCAGCAACCTCGACTTCGGTACTGTTAAGGGTTTGACTGCCAGTTACGACCTGCGTCGTACGAAGAACGTCCGTGTTCGTGCCGCCTACACCCTGCAGTTTGCTGACATGACCGGTTCTTCGACCTCCACTGCTGCAGCTCTGATTGCCGCTGGTGTGCCTAACCTGAGGTCCACCTTCCCGACCAATGCCGACCGTCGTCACAGCTTCAACTTGACGATTGACTATCGTTTCAGCGAAGGCAAGAACTATAACGGTCCTACCATCAAGGGTGTCCAGTTCCTGTCGAACACCGGCTTCGCCCTGCAAGTCAACGGTGGTTCCGGTACTCCTTTCACCGCTTCACGTACGGTCAGCTCCCCGATCTCCGGTGGTAGCAACCTGCTGCAAGGTACCTACAACGGTTCCCGTATCCCTGCCTCCTTCCGTTTCGACCTCCGTGTCGACAAGGACTTCAAGTTCAAAATTGGTGGCAAGAAGGAAGGCGAGTCGAAGGGCCGCGAAGCTTTCGTGAATGTATATGTCCAGGTGCTGAACCTTCTCAACTCGAAGAACATCACCAATGTTTATGCCGCTACCGGTAACCCGAACGACGACGGTTACCTCTCAGCTCCTGAATGGCAGCGTGAAATCCAAAGCCAGGTTGACCCGCAGTCCTACATCCAAATGTATCAATTGTACGTCAACAGTGGTGGCAACTATTCGATGCCTCGTCACATCAGACTCGGTTTGAGTATCAACTTCTAAAATGCGAGACAATTCATAACGATAAATTATAAGTATTATGAAGAATATATTTCGAATTATGTTTGCAGCGCTGTTCATCGTAGGCGCTGTGATTCCAGGAAAGGCTGAGAAGTACCTGTACGAGCAATCTGGCAACAAAGGCCAGCGTGCCGTCACCGCAGCCGGATGTACGCCATCCTCTTCGTTTGAATGGTTGGACATCAACAACGTTAGGACACGTATCAACTCTGGTGGTGATATGTGGTGGGACCTTCCCGCTGGTACGGGTTCAAAGTATTACATCCCCGCCAACAGCCCCACTACCTCCTTGTTCGCAGGTTCACTGTGGATCGCTGGTGTCGATGTCAACGACCAGCTGAAGTGCGCCGCCTTGCGTTTCCGTCAGGTCGGTAACGACTACTACACTGGCCCTCTGACCGTCGACGGCAAGGCCTCTATCGACAACGCTACTTGCGCCAGATGGGACAAGATCTTCAAGATTACCCGTGCTGAAGTCGATGAATTCCTTAACGATTTTGCCGACGGAAGTATCGACGAAGAGATTCCGTCCATCATCAAGAACTGGCCTGCACATCCCGGTAATGAAGATGAAGGTGTTTCTAACTATTTGGCTCCCTTCTACGACTATGATGGCAATGGTAAATACGAACCCGAAAAAGGTGACTATCCTTACTACGACATCGACAACACACTCTGCCACACCAAGGTTGCTACCATGGAAGAAGCAGAGTATGGTACGATGCATGGCTCCATCCTCGCCGACCAAGTGCTGAAGGGTGACCAAACCCTGTGGTGGATCTTCAATGATAAAGGTGCTTCACACACCGAGTCCGGCGGCCAGGCCATCGGTATCGAGGTGCGTGCCCAAGCTTTTGCTTTCGCCACCAACGACGAAATCAACAACATGACCTTCTATTCCTACGAAATCATCAACCGTTCTACCTACACCTTGACGGGAACTTACTTCTCGCCTTGGACCGACGTTGACCTCGGTTATGGTTGGGACGACTATGTAGGTTGCGACGTTGCTCGTGGTCTCGGCTACGGCTACAACGGTAAGGCTGTCGACGGCAGCGGTGAACCCGAAGCCTACGGTAACCAGCCTCCGGCGATCGGTATCGACTTCTTCCAAGGTCCCTACATGGATGCCGATGGTATCGATAACCCCAAGTACTCTTATACTTATGTTCAAGTGCTCGACCCCGTCAGTGGCGACTCCGTCCTGGTGGCCACCGACTCCGTCCAAATGGTTGACGAAAGCATCAACGGTGTGAACTTCGGCAACGGCATCATTGACGACGAACGTTTCGGTATGCGCCGTTTCGTGTATCACAACAACTCCGACACAGACAACGGTGACCCGAAGACTGCTCCCCAGTATTACAACTACCTGCGTGGTATTTGGAAGAATGGTGCCAAGATGCGCTATGGTGGCAACGCTTTCTCTGGTAACGACGTGGTCGGCCCCGAGTGCGACTTCATGTTCCCTGGCGACTCCGACCCGTGGAACTGGGGTACCGGTGGCATGCCTCCTGCGGGTGGCTATAACCAGGACGGCAAGTTCTGGTCGGAAGAAACCTGCGGCAATGCACCTAACGACCGTCGTTTCATGCAGTCCGCTGGCCCCTTCACCTTGGAACCCGGTGCTGTTAACTACATCACCTTCGGTGTGCCGTGGGCACGTGCCACTTCGGGCGGTGCCTGGGCTTCTGTCGAACTGCTGCGCGTGGTCGACGACAAGTGCCAAGCTTTGTTCGACAACTGCTTCAAGGTCATCGACGGCCCCAATGCTCCTGACCTGACCATCCGTGAGCTTGACCAACAGCTGATTATCTATCTGTCGAACACTCCTTCCTCGAACAACTACAAGGAAAAGTACATCGAACTTGACCCCGAAATCCCGGTTTCGAGAGTTGAATCGGAGGGCTATTATGACACTGTCCACGCTAATTATCATGGTGTCGATTCCGTGTTCTATAGCACTATCGAACAATTCAACACCACTGAGTATTTCTACGACAGATACTATCGCTTCGAAGGTTATAAAGTCTATCAGCTTGCTAATGACGAAGTCGGTGCCGACGAACTCAGTAATACCGACAAGGCTCGTTTGGTGTTCCAGTGCGACATTCGCAATAACGTGACCAGCCTGCTCAACTACGAGTACGATGAATCGTTGCACGCCAATGTGCCTAAGATGAAAGTCGTGGGTGGCGATGCCGGTATCACCCATAGCTTTGTCTTGACTGACGACAAGTTTGCCACTGGCGACAACCCGAGCCTGGTGAACCACAAGACCTATTACTTCATGGCTGTGGCTTACTCCTATAATAATTATCTGCCCTACAACCAAGATGACGCTCTCGGTCTGCAAGGCCAGAAGAAGCCTTACCTCGAGGGTAGAAAGAACATCCAACTCTACTCCGCTGTTCCGCATAAGACCGTCAATGGTACTGTGCTGAGAGCCGCTTACGGTGACAGTCCTTCTGTTACTCGTATCGTCGGTGTGGGTAATGGTGGCAACGAACTCGAACTCACCGATGAGACCATTAACGAGATCCTGTTCGATGAAAACGGCAATGTGAAGATCGCCAACGACACCACCAACCGCTTCGGTAGCCCTAACTATCCGATTTCCTACCATCCCGTCTACAAGGCTGGCTTCGGTCCTATCGATGTCAAGATTGTCGACCCGTTGAATGTGAAGTCACACCACTACCAGATTTTGTTCGATGAGATGTATGAGAAATACACGCACAATATCACTATGAACAGTGAAATCAGAGGCGACTCTGCTGCCCGTATGGTTAACAACTGGTGCTTGATTGACCTTGATGACAATGATACCATCTATAGCGATACCACGACTGTCTACTCGAACGAGCAGATGTTCATCGACCGCGGTATCTCCATCACCATCGGCCAGCCTTACGACAACGGTCGTATTTGGGTCGGTGAGTACTACGATGTTCCCACTGGTGGTACCGATGGTCCTGAACATGAAGAGAACTGGCACGACTATTATACTGTGGTTGCTCCCAATAACGGTGTTATCGTCTCCTCGATTGAATTTGAAGATCCTACCAGTCCTTGGTTAGATGGTATTCGCGACGTTGATATTCCTGATTCCTACCTGAACTGGATCCGTTCCGGAACCTATGCTTCAATTGACCAGAAGTATACCAACGACTATGATTGCTCCGCTGAATCGAATGCTTCGGGTGCTAACAAACCTTGGGACCCGAACGAGAACTATGAGAAACTAGCCCAACGCACTTGGGCACCTGCTCTGCTCACCTCTTTCTGGAAGCAAGGCAATGCCGACAACCCAGGACCTCTCTACGGAAGTAACGCCCGCTACGACAATGGCTTCAAGAAGACGGCAAGCGTCGATATCGTCTTCACTGCCGATACCACGAAGTGGAGCCGCTGCCCCGTCATTGAGATGTGTACTGACAAGAACCTCTCCGAAGGTAATACAAACCGCTTCTACATCCGTAAGCACGCGTCCATCAACCCCGCTGGTAAGACTTGCGAAGATCTCGGCATCGAACCCGATCCGACCGATCCTAACAACCCCGCTTACATTGCCGAACAAGGTATGGGCTGGTTCCCGGGCTATGCCATTGACGTTGAAACTGGTGCCCGTTTGAACATCGCCTACGGTGAAGACTCTTACCTTGAGGACTTGGGCGGTCGCGACATGAAGTTCAACCCTGCCAAGTTGCAGAAAGCCACTGTCGACCAACTTTACGGTGAGCAGTCGCAACTCTTAGATCCTGCTATCTTCCGTGGCTCCGACAGCGAGCCTGTGTTTGGCGGTAAGCACTTCGTCTACGTCTGGCGTATGGACTCCATCCAGTTGCTTGCTTCGTCACCTTACAAACAAGTGAAGAACTTCGCATACGATGGTGGTCAGTTGCTCTACAACACGATGAACTACATCCAGTCCACCTCGAACACTGGTGTTGCCAACTCCTTGAATGCCGCTCTCTATAAGATGGTTGAATGGATTGGTATGCCAATGGGTATCGAAGGCGTGGAATGGCTGCCCAACGGCAACGACTGCCGCATCCGCATCCGTATCTCCAAGCCTTACGCTCCTGGTTACGGTTATGAGATGCAGACCGAAAACGAAGACCTGATGATCAACAACCTGAATCCTAAGTATGAGTTCGCCATTGAAGGTTGGGATCCGGTTGCCAACGATCCGGAGAAGACCGAGAGTGACCTCAACCTCGTCAGAGTGGTGCCGAATCCTTACTATGCTTATGACTCCTACGAAGGCAATGCCCTAACCAACAGGGTTAAGATTGCCAACCTGCCCAGAAAGTGCGTGGTTTCCATCTACACACTGAGTGGCACGAAGGTGCGTCAGTTCCGTAAAGATAACGACAGCCCGAACATCGATTGGGACCTCACGAACTTCGCTAACACTCCTATCGCAAGTGGCTTCTACTTGATCCACATCAAGGATTTGACCAGCGGTAGCGAGAGAGTCATCAAGTTCTTTGGTGCTATGCGTCAAGTTGACCTGAATACATTCTAAATTTAATGTAATTGCTAACCGTAAATAACTTATCATCATGAAGAAATCATTTAGATATATCGTCTTGAGCTTTGTAATCCTTATGGGATTAAGTGCTCCTCAGGCATTTGCAGGAAATAAAGACCGTTCAGGCCAAGCTGGTGCTTCGGAGTTGCTCATCAACCCATGGGCAGCCTCGTCGGGCTGGGGTAATGCAGGCATGTCAATGGTGCATGGCGTCGATGCCATCTTCGGCAACGTGGCCGGTATCACCTCATGCCATACCATCGATCTGGACTTCAGCCATACCTGGTGGCTGCAGGGCTGCGGTAACGACACGAGAATCTCCTCGTTCGGTGTCTTGGCCCGTGTGGGCGAATCCAGCGTGTTGGGTCTGTCGTTCATGACCTTCTCCATCGGTGCGATTGAAATCAATACTACTCAGAACCCTGATGGTGGTCTTGGTACTTTCAAGCCCAACCTAATGAACATCAATTTGTCCTTCGCCAAGTCGTTCTCCAACAGTATCAGCGGCGGTGTCAACTTGAAGATCATCAGCGAGTCCATTAAGGATATGAGCGGTGTGGGTGTCGCTTTGGACGCTGCCATCCAGTATGTCACTGGTCCTTACGACAACATCCACTTCGGTGTTACGCTGAAGAACATCGGACCCACCATGAAGTTCTCGGGTGACGGTCTTTCGTTCAGAGCTTTCCTCGTTGAGGGTAGCACGCAACAGTTCACCATGGTGCAGCGCGTCGACGACTTCGAGTTGCCCACACAATTGAGCATCTCTGCCGCCTACGACTTCCTGTTTGCCGAACAGCACAGGATCACCATTGCAGGTAACTTCGCTTCCAACTCCTTCACCAACGACCAATTCACCCTTGGCTTGGAATATGGCTGGAAGGAAATCCTGCTGCTTCGTGCCGGTTACACCTATGAGAATGGTATCTGGTCGAAGGCTGGTATCCTCGATGACCTCAACTGCATGAATATCAACAGAGGTCTTAGCGCTGGTCTTTCCGTGCAAGTGCCGCTGTCGAAGAAAGAAGACGGTGTGAAACTTGCCATCGACTATTCTTACAGAGACACGTACACCTTCAACGGTACGCACAGCGTTGGTGCAAGAATTATTTTCTAATTCTTAGCAAGGAAAAGAAATAATTCGTATTTTTGCACTCGCAAACCAAAGGAAGACCCTTATTTCGGTAAGGGTCTCCTTTTTTGACACTTTTTTGAGTAAAACCTAAGTCATGTCAGAAATTAAATACTTTACCCCTGAGGGGTTGCAGAAACTGAAAGACGAACTCGATGACCTTATCCTTCGCGAGAGGCCGCGTATCGTCCTTGCTATCCAAGAGGCTCGCGACAAAGGCGACCTCTCGGAAAACGCCGAGTATGACGCTGCCAAGGAAGCCCAAGGCCTGCTTGAAGCCAAGATTGCAGAGTTGCAAGACTTGATTTTCAACGCCCGCATCCTTGACGAGTCGAAGATTGACAACTCGAAAGTGTTGCTCTATTCGACCGTGAAAATCAAAAACACCAAGTCGGGAATGATGATGACTTACGCTATCGTGCCCGAGAAGGAAGCTAACTTCAAGGAAGGCAAGCTCTCCATCAACTCGCCCATCGGCCAAGGCCTGCTGGGTAAGCAAGTGGGTGACGTGGCCGAGATTCAGGTGCCCGCTGGTAAGGTGCAGTTCGAAATCGTTGAAATCACCCGTTAAAAGCAAGAACTATGGCAACCATCTTTTCAAGAATCATCCAAGGTGAAATCCCTTGCTATAAGATTGCCGAAGACGAACGCTTCTTCGCGTTTCTCGACATCAACCCCGTGATGAAAGGCCATACTTTGGTGGTGCCCAAGCACGAGGATGACTACATCTTCAATCTCGACGATGACGAGATTGGCGCCATGATGGTCTTCGCCAAGAAAGTGGCCAAAGCCATTGAGAAGGCCGTGCCTTGCAAACGCATCGCTGTGGCCGTCATCGGCTTGGAGGTGCCTCATGCCCACATTCACCTTATCCCCATCACCAAGGAAGGCGACATGGACTTCAAGAAGGAACATGTACAGCTGACCCAGGAAGAGTTCGTTGAGGTGCAGAAAAGCATCGTGGCGCAACTTTAAGGAGATTCCCTTCGGGAATGGAGTAAGAAATAGTCAATAAAGGACGGCGGTCAGTTAGGTTCGTGGTTTAATGGACTTATCTGACCGCCGTAGTTGTATTAATTGCGAACTGCTCCATTCCCGAAAGGGAATCCATTTACATGGAATAATTTTTGTATTTTTGCGCATAATAAACCCATGTAAAATGAAAAGATACACCTTATTAATAGGACTGCTTTGTTTGGCATCGGGCCTTGTTGCGCAAGGCTTCGATCTGCTTTGCGGCAACCTCATCTATAAGCCTGAAGTGCAGACCGTGCAGCTTTACGCTGACGGCGACCAGCTGAAAGACCCCATCATTCCTTTGGACGACATGAGGGAACGCCTGACATTGTCGTTCGACATCATTGACGGGCAGGGTGAGGTGCTCAACTACACCTTCATCCATTGCAGCCACGACTGGCAGCCTACCGATATGCAACGCATACAATATGCTTCGGGCTTCGACTCGGACCGTTTGGACGACTACGCCTTCTCGCGCAACACCTTGATAGAATACGTCAACTATCATCTTAAGTTCCCCAATGAGGATATGATGCCGCTCGTTTCGGGCAACTATCTCCTCATCGTTTTTGGCGACGACCTGGATGACTTGTATTTCACGCGCCGTTTCATGGTGGTCGACGAGAAAGCCCATATTAGCGTCACCGTGCCGCGCTATCCCGACGATTTGGCGCTCACCGATACCCACCAGCAGCTTGACATCAGGGTGAACATGAATAATTATCTTACGGGCAACACCCAGCAATACAGCTTTCTGACCATACGCCAGAATGGACGCTGGGACAATGCCGCTGAGGGACTGAAGCCCACGTACGTCTATCCCGATTACCTCTCCTTTGAACATCATCCCCAGACGGTTTTTGAGGCCACCAACCAATACAGGCGCTTCAATTCCAGCAACTTCTATTTCCAGTCGGAAAACCTGGCGCATATCCGTCAAACCGATGAGTCGTTTGAGATAGACATCACGACCTGCGAGCCGAGGGCGCGAAAAGCATACGCTTCGTTTGAAGACATCCATGGCGAGAAATTCATCTATGTGGAGAACGAGGAACTTGACAATGCCACCGAGGCCGACTATTGCCGCGTGAATTTCTTCTACAAGAGCGAGGCACCGCTGACACATGAAGACCTCTACATCATGGGCGCCCTCAACGACTGGTGCTTCAACGAGAGCAACAAGATGCGCTACGACTACCGCCTGCGTGGCTACACCTGCTCCATGGTGCTCAAGCAAGGCTATTATAACTTCATGTTTGTCACCATCGACCGTAACAGCGGTGAGGTGATGACCGACCTGACCGAAGGCAACCACTGGGAGACCAATAACTGCTACAAGCTGTATTACTACTATTACAACACCCGCAAAGGCTAAGATCG
>CALEMB010000218.1 GCA_937902805.1 uncultured Bacteroidales bacterium | reverse complement strand
CTCCGAGGTAACACTGTGATTCCTCTCAGTTTCCTCTCAGTTTCCTCCCAGATCCGTGTCCCGCGTCAAAAATCATGTAGCAAGTGTCCCACTGTCACAAGGGGAGGAACAGGTGGGACAGTGGGACAGCCAATTTTTTTTGCTTGGTTTTAATCATAATATAAAAAAAATATGTATTTTTGCAGTCCGATTTGGAGATAGTTTGTGGCGGTAGGGTTTCTTTTCCATCACCTTGAATTTCAACCAAATAATAATACTAACAAAACAACAAAGAATTTAAACTTTATGAAAAGAAAGAATTTACTTTTGACGTTTTTGCTCGCCGCCTTGATACTAGGGGGAGGGGCTGTGAATAAACTATGGGCCACATCCGATTTTTCCGATGCCCAAAATGTTTATTATGCAATTGTCAGTGAAACAACAGTAAAAGTAACGTATCCAAACTCTTCCAAGTATAGCCCTTATGGTAGTGGTACATTAACTTTTACTAAACCTGCAGGAAACATTATCATCCCAAAAACAATTGAATATAATTCAACAGAATATACAGTAGTATCAATCGATGAATATGCTTTCAGTTCATGCACAGGCATTACATATATAAGTTTTGCTGAAGGAATAAACAACCTCACATCTATTGGGAATAGTGCTTTTGCAGGATGTACTGGTCTTTTGTCAATAGACATACCTTCATGCGTAACATCCATAGGATCGTATGTGTTTGATAGGTGTACGTCAATGATTAATGTTACTATATCAGATGTTACATCCATTCAAACTCAAGCATTTGGTAATTGCACATCACTAAAATCATTTATAATACCATCGAGTGTTACATCCATCCAAAATAATGCATTTACAGAAAGTGGTCTTACGTCAATAATCATACCTTCAACCGTAACCTCATTATCTGGTAATGCATTTCTGGATTGTAAAAGTCTTGAATCTGTTACATTCGCCTCAGGAAAGGGCATAACCACATTAAATACTGATGTATTCAAAGGCTGTTCAAGTCTTCAAGAGGTCAACTTTTCAAACACGGGTTTAAAGACCATTCAAGAAAAAGCCTTTGAAGGCTGCACTTCGCTAGCAACAATCACAATACCAGCTTCAGTTACAACAATTAACGCTAATCCTTTTTACGGTTGTTCAGCATTAAATGAAATCATTGTAGCAGAAGGCAATACAAATTTCAATTCAGGAAATGGAGCTAATTGTATTATCAACAACTATAATTCTCTTATTGTAGGCTGTAATGGCACAGTAATACCCAATACAGTAACTTCTATTAGCAATAAAGCATTCAGTTATTGTACTGGATTGACAGAAATAACCATCCCAGATAACGTTAATTATTATGGCACCTACATGTTTGAAGGCTGCTCGAATCTAGGAAGTATTACTATAAATACAACAAAACCTACAGTTTTATCAAACTATGCTTTTAAGGACTGTACAAGTCTAACAAGTTTTATAATACCATCTGGTATTGAAGAAATTGGTCAATATACTTTTCAGGGTTGTTCTGGTCTTACAAGCATACTAATACCTTCGCAAGTAACATCAATTGGAAATCAGGCATTTTATGCATGTACAAATCTTGAAAAAGTTACAGTATTAGGTGAAACTACAACACTTGGGACGAGAGTGTTTCACAAAGGCTTTTCGGATATTATCGATAATTTAACAATCTATGTACCATCTAATCAAGTTGAAAATTATAAAGCAGCTACAAACTGGTCAACCTATGCGAGCAACATAGTTGGAGTAAATGTTTATAAAACAGCTGGTACATGGGCCTATTCATCAAATTGGTCGTCAGGTAGCGTTCCTACATCTTCCGATTATGTTGTCATTAATGCTGCCTGTCAAATTGCAAATAATTACACAGGTATTGCAGATAAAATCGTCTTAGGTCCCAACGGCTCCCTCACCATCGCTGACGGCGGCCAACTCATCTGTAACAACGCTGTTGAGGCCACCATTCAGAAGAACATCACGCAATACACCGTTGAAGAAAATCAAGGCGAAAACAAGACCGACGGTTGGTACTTCATCGCTTCGCCTGTCAGCTATAATCCCGATGGCACCAACTTGTTGTCAAACACATACGATTTGTTCCTCTACGATGAGGCGCAGGTGATGTGGAGGAATTATGAACAAGCAGGCGCTTACCATCACTTCTCCATGGAACCTGCGAAAGGCTACCTATATGCCAACTCCGAGGATACAGAACTTAGCTTTGCCGGACTGATGCCTGCCTGTACGACCAATGTCGCCGTGGATTTGAGCTACAGCAGCGGTGCTTCGATGCCAGGCTTCAACCTCGTAGGCAACCCATTCACCAACAATCTCACCAGCAACGTTACCATCGGAGGGAACCCCCTCTCTGCCTATTCATACGTCGAAGGAGGATCGGAGATCCTTTCAACCACTCTTGCAGACCGAGCCATCAAGCCAGCTGAGGGCTTTTTAGTGCAAGCCACTGGCGAAAACCAACAGTTGGTATTCAACCCCTCGTCGAAGGGCGAAACAGCCACAAAGTCCTCCTTCATCCGCATCGAAGCCGGCAACGCCGACTTTATGGACCGCGCTTACGTACAAATCGGTCAAGGCAACACCCTGCGCAAGATGACCATCAACGACAACGTGTCGCACGTGTATGTGATGAGCGAAGGCAAGGACTATGCCGCCGCGACAATCCAAGAAGCTCAAGGCGAAATGCCCGTCAACTTCAAGGCCGCCAAGAACGGTCAATACACCATCACCGTCAACCCTGAGAACGTGGAAATGGACTACCTCCATCTTGTTGATAACCTCACAGGCGCTGACATTGACCTGCTCGCCACCCCGAGCTACACCTTCAACGCAAAGACTACCGACTATGCAAGCCGCTTCCGCCTCCTCTTTGCCGCCAACGGCATCGAAGAAAACGGCACTTCAACAAGCTCTGCAAACTTCGCTTTCATCAGCAACGGACAGCTCATCGTCAACGGCACGGGAACGCTCCAGATCATCGACATGACTGGTAGAGTGGTCAGCACCAAGAGCACCGAAGAACGCATCAGCACCAATGAATTGACTCCTGGTGTGTATGTCGTGAAACTGATTGGTAATGAAACAAAAACCCAGAAAATAGTTATTGAATAAAAGCTGCGCTTCGCTCACAATGACGGACAACGCAATAGCAAAAAAACATAATCAAAGAATAAAATAATACCGAAATAAAATGAAAAAGACTGTTTTAACCCTCGCAATCGTTCTCGGAATGACCATTGGCGCTTTCGCACAGGAAGACAGAGGCATATTTGGCAGAGGCCCCATGCCTGGAAACGAATTATACGAATCCACTACTAACAGCTCAGGACCGCTCATGCTGCCCCATATTCACGGCGCTGGCGCCGACCAATCCGGTGAAACAGCCCCGCTGGGCACAGGAGTCCTGCTGCTTATCGGCTTTGGCGCTGCATACGCACTGAAAAAAAAGAACAAATAAATCATTAACAAAACAACAATAATCACTATGAAAAAAACCTTATTTCTTGTTGCGTCACTGCTTTTGATGGTGACAGCAAACGCGCAAGACTGGAATTTCGTCAATTCATTCAGTTGCGCAACAGGCCGCCAGCACGCTGTGGTCTATGACGGCGAAAACATCTATACCGCCGCTTGGGGCAAGTCGAGCACCGTGCTCTCCATGTTCTACAAATACGACATGGATGGCAACCTCATCGAGGAGTTCGACGTTGACTTCAATGGCAACACCAACTCCGACAACTACATGCGCGACATGACCTACGACGGCCAGTATGTGTATGGCTGCGACGCCCACTCAAGCAAAATCTGGTGCTACGACCTTCGCAACAAAGTCCTGGTCGGCACCATCGAGACCGGCCTCAACGAACTTGGCACTTGCTCCTACGACCCTGAGAACGACGCTTTCTGGGTTGGCGAGAGAGCTGCAGGCTCGAGCACTCTTTATCTCGACCTCAAGCTCGTCAGCCGCAGCGGCCAGGTGATGCAGACAGCCACAGCTGCCAACCTCAGCGGACACACCGTGCATGGCACTGGCTATTTCGTTGACGACAATGGCGGCCACCACCTCCTGCTGAATGCCGTTCAAGGCTTCACGGATCATGTCTTTGACTACAACATCGACACCGATGCGTTAAGCTCAACCTATTTCGACTTCGCGACGACACCCGGATGGGGCCCGGCTTGCTCAGCCGGCGGCGCTTACATCGGCGAAGTGAATGGCTCGCAATATTTCTTCGGCGACATCGACAAGAGCCCTAATGTCATCGGCATCTATGCTTTAGGCGAATATACTCCTGTGGTTCCCACTCCACCAGAGGGCGACATCCTCTTCGACTTCAACGATGGCATCATCCACATGAACACCATTGACGGCGACGGCGACGGCTACAATTGGGAAATTCGCCAAAACTGGAACAACAATGAGAACCCCTATAGCGTGACATCGGCATCGGTCGATATCTATGAAAACCCCTTGTTCCCCGAGAATTACCTCGTGACCCCTTATAAGCTCGACTGCGAGCAAGTTATTTTCCGCGCTTGCGCCCAAGACGCCTATCATCCGAAAGAGCACATCGGCGTAGCCGTATCGACCACCGTGGGCGATGACCCCGAGGCATTCACCATTGTTTGGGAGGTTGACCTGACCGCAAAGGCTGCCGGCGAATGGCATGAGTTCAACATTGACCTCAGAGAGTATCAGGGACAGGATATCTATGTGGCCATCGTTCACTTCAACTGCTCCGACCGTTTCATGGTCAATGTTGACGATGTCTTGCTCAAAAGACAATACGACCCCACTTGGGGCGTCAGCGAAGATGCCGTGACCGCGTGCCACGTCTTCCCCAACCCCACTACCGAGCT
>CALEMB010000217.1 GCA_937902805.1 uncultured Bacteroidales bacterium | reverse complement strand
CCCACCCACAACGGAGACCCCGTCAGCACATGCTGGCGGGGTCATCTGTTTTTATTCCCTCCTTATCCTTTCGTTTCCAACTTTTTACTATTTTTACAGCCAAATTCAGGAATATGGCCAAGAAATTGGTATTTGTTTTCATTATACTGATTTCCAGTTTGTTAGGATTTTCGCAAAATCCTGCTCAAGACAGCATTGCCCCGAAAAAGACCACTGTCTCCTCCACCCGACCCATCGATTCCACTTTCGTCACCTACAATGCTTACCAGTTCGACAGCATTTTCCTGAACAGCTCAAAGGTCATCGATACCTTGACTTTCCATATGGCCAAGTTCGACGTTTTGGAAAGCAGAAATACCATCTACAGCTCCCTAAGCAACTTCGGGATGGCACATAAATCGATGAGATTCAACAATCTGCGCCCGACAGGATTTGACATGACCTTGCCCTCTTTCTCCGGCATCATAAAGAACGAGAGCAACCTCATTGCCTACCAATCCGTGCTCCCCTACTCCGAGTTGCATTACCTGATGAGCGTTATGGACAAGGAACTGCATCTGAATGCCAAATTCGGCAGACAGTTCACCCCTCGCCTATTCGTCTCGTTCGAATTCAACACCGACCTTTCGCCAGGCACATTCAAGAATACCAAGATCTTGAACAACTACTTTTGGGTCAACGCACACTATTTCACTAAAAACAAGCGATACGGCATCAGCGCCTTTTGGTATCGCAACAAACTTGAAATGCAGGAAAACGGCGGCATCGCCAACGACGAAGATTATACCTCCCATGCCGAATCCGACAATTCCGTCATCAATGTCAACCTCACCACTGCCAGCAATTATGTCATATCCAGTGGCATTGGATTCCAGCATTATTTCAACCTTTTGCCACAAAAGAAGATCATCAAGACAGAAAGCACACCGGCAATAAACGACACCATCGCCCCACTGGCCGACAGCCTTTTGGTTGACACCTTGTCGATGGATAGTCTCCCACATCCTGATCCCCAAGAAGTCGTCGTGCAGCAAAAGGTCAGGAAATTCACCTTGGGAAGGCTCTGCCACAGTTTCAGCTACCTGAACAACAAGCTTTATTATAATGAATCATCGCCTGGCGTTGCTTTCTACCAGCCATACGACACTTTGCTCAACCCAAGTAAAACCACCGACACCACGCTGGTGAGGGCCATCAAGAACACGCTGCAATGGAACAGCCTTGGCTACCAGAAATATAACGACGACGTGCCTTTATACGTCTACGCGGGCATCACACACGGTTTCTACAACGTGAAGTATTTCGACTATACGGAAGGCGAGATGATGCCAGCGCGCAACTACCAACAACTGAGCGTGAACGGCGGTGTCATCGTCAACCTGTTCAAGTCGGCACGCATCACGGGACAAGCCGACCTCGTCACCCTTGGCTACCAAATCGGCGATTTCGACATCAAGGGACAATGGAAGCAGTATATAGGCACCGCCCAAAAGAACTTCGGCCTGGCTGTCTTCGATGTGGAATTCAAGCGGCAGTCTGCCAACTGGTTCGAGACATCGTACACCTCCAACCATTTCCGTTGGGAAAACGACTTCAAGGCCGCCACATACCTTGTTTTCAACCTGAAATACCAATTTAGGGACTATTGCATCGGCGTGAGGCAGACCAGTATTAACAATTTCATTTACTTTGGCACCGATGCCCGTCCTGTCCAAAACGAAGGTATGTTCAGCATCCGCGAGGCCTATCTCAGCTTCTACCAAAAACTGTGGCGCTTCGAGTTGGAGGGCTTTGCGAGCCTGCAAAAGTCGAACAATGAAAATGTCGTGCACCTGCCTTTGGTTCAAGCCAGCCTGAAAATCGGCTATGCGCAGCCTATGTTCCGCAAGAAAGCCACCCTGTATCCTAGCATCACAGTGCGTTACTTCACCAAGTACTACGCCGACGCCTATATGCCCGCCACACGCACTTTCTACCTGCAAAACGAGGTGGAAATCGGCAACTACCCCTTCATCGATGTGGCATTGGCCATCAAGGTGCAAAGGGCGCATATCTATGCGGCTTATAGCAACATGTTCTTGCTCACAGGCATCCGCAACTCATTCATTGCCCCCCACTACCCCATGCGCGACAGCCGAGTCTACATCGGCGTCAACTGGAGATTGTTCAACTAAAAGCCCGCCGCCATGATTCAAACCGACCTCATCCCCACCACCAACACCCTATCGGGCATCCACGACACCCTCGTTCATGCCTCCGACACCATCGCGAACCCCAGTTTGGTCAACACGGTTGCCGAACAAATCTCCAACAGCAGCTCATCGCGCCAAATCGGTCTGACCATCGCCATCATCGGCCTGCTGATTTTCACGGCCCACCTCTTCAGCGAAATCTTCAGCCGCAAGCGCATCCCCGACGTGCTGTTCCTCATCATCATCGGTTTGCTTATCGGTCCTGTGTTCCATTGGATTTCGCCCGAAAGCCTCGGCAATGCCGGCAGCTTGTTTTCGGGCATCACCTTGGTGACCATCCTTTTTGAAAGCGGCACACAACTGAGATTCAGCGCATTGAAAGACTCCTTTGAAGGCGCTTTGAAACTTACCGCCTTGAATTTCATCCTCTCCGCCGTCGCCATTTGGCTGGTAGGTTGGCTGGTCTTGGACTTGGACCCCATCGTCAGCATGATTTTGGGCTGTATGCTGGGAGGTACAGCCTCTGCGGTCGTCATCCCCATCGTCAGGCAGATGCACATGTCGGAGAAGCCCGCCATCATGCTTATCCTGGAAGCCGCCATCGGCAACGTGTTCAGCATCGTTCTGGCCTTGGCGCTGATGCAAGCCATCAAGTCGAGACACGTGGAATTTGGCGCTATCCTCGGTGACATTTTTTCCTCGTTCATCCTTGCTACAGTGATGGGCCTGCTGGGTGCCATTTTCTGGGCCTTGATTTTGGACCAAGTGCGCAACATCAAATACTCCATCCTCACCACCCCCGCCTTCGTTTTCATCATCTACGGCATCAACGAATGGATGGGCTTCAGCGGCGCCATTGCAGCCTTGGCCTTCGGCATCGGTATGGCCAACATCGACGGCATCTATAACGCCTGGCTCAAGAAATTCATCAAGAAAGTGCCCGTCAACCTCAACGAAACCGAGCGTTCGCTGTTTTCTGAGTTGGTACTGCTCCTAAAGACCTTCTTCTTCATCTATGTGGCATAACCAACTCACGCGTGGAAGAGAGACGAATCATTTCGTAATGGTCCGCCCATGTGCTGTTTTGATCATAGGAAGCATATTCAATCGGCAACTGATGCAAACCTCCTGACGGAGCAAAACAGATTCGTTTGGCATCTTTCAGCCACGGCTGCAGTTTACTCCAGATCTTATCCGACTCTGTTTGTATCTCTTTTTCCTCAAAGAGCGTTATCATTTGCGGATGCTGGCTATCCTTGCGTAGCAGCAAAGCGACATACATTGTCTCTTTTTCAAGGGGG
>CALEMB010000216.1 GCA_937902805.1 uncultured Bacteroidales bacterium | reverse complement strand
GAACAGCTTGTGCAACTCTTGTGCGGATTTCGAATCGAGGTTGCCCGAAGGCTCGTCGGCCAGCACCACGGCAGGGTTGTTGACCAAGGCGCGTGCCACGGCGATGCGTTGCTGCTCGCCGCCAGAGAGTTGTGACGGTTTATGGTCTTTTCTGTCAGTAAGATTCAGGTATTCAAGCAGTTTTTCGGCCTTTTCCGTAGCTTCCTTCTTGCCCATGCCACCGATGTATGCAGGGATGCAGATGTTTTCGAGGGCAGTGAACTCGGGCAGGAGGTGGTGGAACTGGAACACGAAGCCAATCTTTTGGTTACGGAAAGCGGCCAATGCGGTGTCGTTCAGTTTGCCGATCTCAGTACCGTCGATGATGAGTTGTCCGCGGTCGGCTTTGTCCAAAGTGCCGATGATATGGAGTAGGGTAGATTTGCCCGCTCCCGAAGCGCCGACGATGCTGACAATTTCCTTCTTGTTGATATGCAGGTCAATGCCTTTCAGCACTTCAAGCGATCCGTAAGATTTGTGTATGCCTGTTGCTTGAATCATGTTTGATTGATTTGGCGTGCAAAGGTACGATTATTCTTCGATTCTGCCGTAAACAAATAAAAAAGGACTTCGAAGAAGTCCTTTCTATGGTGATCCGGTTGGGATTCGAACCCAAGACCCACAGCTTAGAAGGCTGTTGCTCTATCCAGCTGAGCTACCAGACCATCACTTCCGTTTCCACGGAATGACGCTGCAAAGATACGGCTTTTTTTCAATTTGTGGGTCTTTCTAAGCGAAAAAATTCAACTTAGACTTGGAATTCCTGTGTCGGAGGGATGTATGGATGGCGCTTACGTTTCTGTTTAAGTGGCTTTTCAGGCTTGGCGGCAGGCGTGACTTGCGGACGCGACTTCTTGACTTGCAGCTCATTACCCATGAAGATGGTCTCGTCTGTCTCGACGATAGCCTTATAAGCCTCTGCATCGTTGGGCATTTCTACGAAGCCATAGCACTTCGATCGGCCTGTTTCGTGATCCATAATGACTTTGCAGGACTCCACCTCTCCAAATTGTTCAAACAAGGCTCTCAAGTCTTCTGCAGTGGTCTTAAATGCTAATTTAGCGACAAAGATTTTCATAGATAAAATGATAATTAAAGGTTTTAGGTAGTTAGAAGCAGATAAGATTCTGATTTTAAATTGTTTGGCTTTAGATGTACATAAAAAAGCGAAGCTTTCGCTTCGCTTGATTGTTGTGGGGGAGGGTGGACTCGAACCACCGAACGGATACCCGGACAGATTTACAGTCTGTTGCAATTGCCACTATGCGACTCCCCCTGAATGTAAAAGAACGTCTTTTCTTTTTTAATGGTGCAAAAGTACATCTTTTTTCTGTATCTGCGGCAAAACTCCACAAAATTTTTTGCAACTTTGCAGCATCAAACCCAAATACAATGAAATACGATTTCGACAAAATCATCAACCGAGCCGATACCAACTGCGTCAAGTATGATTTGAGGCAACAGGTTTTCGGCAACCCCGACGTGCTTCCGATGTGGGTCGCCGACATGGATTTTGAAACGCCTGACTTCGTTCGCGAAGCCGTGATGCGTCGTGCGGAACATCCTGTTTACGGCTATCATTTTAAGGATGAGGCTTATTTTGAGGCCATCCGCAAATGGATCTTGCGCCACCACCATTGGAATGTGCACAAGGACTGGATGTCGTTCACCCCAGGTGTGGTGTGCGGCTTCAACATGGCGGTGCTGGCTTTCACGAATCCTGGCGACGAGATTATCATACAACCGCCTGTTTATCCGCCTTTCCATCATGCAGTGTCCAGTCATGGCAGGAAGCTGGTTTACAATACTTTGGTAGACAGAGGCGATGGCTACGAACTGAACTTCGACCAATTGGTTGAACAAACCAAGACTGCCAAGATGCTGATTCTCTGCAATCCTCACAATCCTGTGGGTCGTTGCTGGACACAAAATGAGCTGTTGTTTTTGGGTGAAATCTGCATGAAGAACAAGGTGTTGGTCATCTCCGACGAAATCCACTGCGATTTGGTGCTGCCGGGCTACCGCCATCATCCATTCGCGTTGTTGGACAAAGAGTTTGCCCAAAACAGCATCACATTCCATGCGGCATCAAAGACTTTCAACCTTGCAGGCTTGGCCACTTCGACAGCCATCATCCCCAATGAGGAACTGCGTAAGACCTATGTCGCTTACGTCGAAGATATGGAGGCCCATCTCGGCAACATCTTTGGTAAGGTGTCGACACAAGCCGCCATGACCTACGGCGATGAATGGCTTGAGCAGTTGCTTGACTATGTCCAAGGTAACATTGACTATGTCTCCGATTTCCTGACTGCTAATTTGCCAAAAGTGAAGTTCCACAAGCCACAGGCCACCTACATGATGTGGCTCGACTTCAATGGTTATGGCTTGTCGGAAAAGGAATTATGGCAAAAGATGACGCAAGAAGCGCAACTGGGCTTTAACCGAGGCAGGGATTTCGGCGAAGCAGGTAAGGGCTTCTTCCGCATTAATCTGGCCTGTCCGCGTTCTACGGTGGAGGAGGCGATGCGAAGGCTGAAAGCCGTATTTGGATAAACAAAAAAGCCGTGGCAATCATCACGGCTTTTTTGTTTGTAATCAGAGGATTACTTCAGTTTCTTGTAGCCATACACGGCGAGGTCGCCCAGTTCTTCCTCGATGCGGAGGAGTTGGTTGTACTTGGCCATACGGTCAGAGCGGCTCAGCGAACCAGTCTTGATTTGGCCGCTGTTGGTGGCCACGGCGATGTCGGCGATAGTGGCGTCCTCAGTCTCGCCCGAACGGTGGCTGGTGACGGTGGTGTAGCCGTGACGGTGGGCCATGTCGATGGCGTCCAAAGTCTCGCTCAACGAGCCGATTTGGTTCACCTTAATTAATATAGAGTTGGCGCAGCCGAGTTGGATGCCCTTCGAGAGGAAGTCCACGTTGGTGACGAAAAGGTCATCGCCGACGAGCTGGCAGCGGTCGCCAATGCGGTCGGTGAGTTTCTTCCAGCCGTCCCAGTCTTCTTCGCCCATGCCGTCCTCGATGGAGTCGATGGGGTATTTGTTGATGAGTTCCTCGAGGAAGTCAACCTGCTCGTCGGAGCTGAAGCGCTTGCCGTTGGGGTCTTTCTTCGTGCCGTTCTTCAACTCGCGACAGTCGTAGAACCACTTGCCGTCCACGTTGCAAGCAAACTCAGAGGCGGCG
>CALEMB010000215.1 GCA_937902805.1 uncultured Bacteroidales bacterium | reverse complement strand
AAGGCCTTTCCGTTGCGGTCGGTGCGGCACAAGCCAAAAAGCTGAACGGCGACAAGCACCTCGTCTTCGTCCTCATGGGCGACGGCGAGCAGGAGGAAGGCCAGGTCTGGGAAGCCGCCATGTATGCCCCCGCCAAAGGTGTTGACAACCTTGTTGCCATCATCGACTATAACAAGAAACAGATTGACGGCTCTACTGACGACGTGCTTAACCTTGGCGACCTGCGTGCCAAATACGAAGCTTTCGGCTGGGATGTCATCGAAGTCAGCGGCAACAACATGCAGGCTTTAGTAAACACTCTGAAATTTGCCCGCGAGAACGCTTTCCAAGGCCAACCGCAACTCGTCCTCGCCCACACCGAAATGGGTATGGGTGTCGACTTCATGATGGGCACACATAAATGGCACGGCACCCCGCCTAACGACGAACAAGCCGCCAATGCGCTTTCACAGTTGAAGGAAACCTTAGGTGATTATTAGATTCCCTGCGGGAATGGAGTTGTCTTGTTTCATAAATAGATAACGTACTCCATTCCCGAAGGGAAACTCAGTGTAAACAATAAAACTCATACACCATGGACTTTACAATTCAAAACCAAAAAGATACAAGATCGGGATTCGGTGAAGGCCTGCTCGAAGTGGGTCGCCGCAACCCCAAGGTGGTGGCCTTCTGTGCCGACCTCACTGGCTCACTGAAGATGGGCGACTTCGCCAAGGAGTTCCCCGAGCGTTTCTTCCAGACGGGCATTGCCGAAGCCAACATGATTGACATGGCGGCGGGTATGGCCTTGAGCGGCTTCGTGCCGTTCACGGGTACTTTTGCTGCCTTCTCGACAGGACGTGTCTATGACCAAATCCGCCAGAGCGTGGCCTATTCCAACAAGAACGTGAAGATTGCCGCCTCCCATGCTGGCGTGACCCTTGGCGAGGACGGTGCTACGCATCAGATCCTTGAGGATATCGGCCTGATGAAGATGCTGCCCAACATGACCGTCATCGTGCCTTGCGACTTTAACCAAACCAAGAACGCCACCATCGCCGCCGCCGAGTACGATGGTCCCGTGTACCTGCGTTTCGGTCGCCCGAAAGTGCCGAACTTCACCCCCGTGGATGAGAAATTCGTCATTGGTAAGGCCCAGATGTTGCAAGAAGGCACCGATGTGACCATCTTTGCCTGCGGCCACCTCGTTTGGAAAGCCGTCGAAGCCCTGCCAATTCTGAAGGAGATGGGTATTAATGCTGAGCTTATCAACATCCACACCATCAAGCCTTTGGATGTGGAGGCCGTGCTGAAATCCGTGAAGAAGACCCGTTGTGTGGTCACGGCTGAGGAACATCAGCGTAATGGCGGCCTCGGTGACAGCATCGCCCAGACACTGGCCTTGAATATGCCTTGCCCGATGGAGATGGTGGCCGTCAACGACGTGTTCGGACAAAGCGGCACGCCCGATGAGCTGCTGAAGTTCTTCCACCTCGATACGCCCGACATTGTGGAGGCTGTGAAAAAAGTAATGGCGCGCAAACAATAAAACTGTATTTAATTATGTTGTTTTTGTGTCGCTTTGCGTCACTGCGAGGAACGAAGCAGTCTAGAAAACAAGCTAAAACCCTAGATTGCTTCGTCGTTCCTCCTCGCAATGACGCGAAGCGGCAGTCAGTTAAACAATTGAAACACCTCAATATGAAAAAACTAATTACTCTATCCCTTGCCGCCCTCGTAATCATGGGCATCATGTCTGCTTGTTGCGATAAGAAAGAAGCAACTCCAGAATCTCCCAAGGCCGTAAATGTCATTTATTTGATTGGTGACGGCATGGCACTGCCTCAGGTCTATGCCGCCATGCTTGCATCGCATGAGGAAATGACCTTCTCGCAATTTCCATACATTGGCGTGGTCGACACGCATTCGGCCAGCAACGACATCACTGATTCGGCAGCGGGGGGCACGGCTCTTGCCAGCGACCACAAGACCAAAAACGCCATGGTAGGCATGAACCCTGATTCCATCCCGGTGAAGACTGTCCTTGATGCGTTTGGTGAGCTTGGCAAGGAGACGGGCATCGTCGTGACGAGCTATGTCACCCATGCCACACCAGCAGCGTTTTACGCCAAGGTGCCGCATCGTAAGCAATACGAGGACATCGCCGTGCAGATGGCGGAGAACCCTTATCTTAACCTTATCATTGGAGGTGGCATGAAGCACTTCAACCAGCGCAAGGACAGTATCAACCTCGTCGAGCGCATGGAGAACGAACTGGGCTGGAAGGTGTATGACACCCTTGCCGACATCGACACGACTTGCAAGAAATACGCGGTTATGGCCAACAGAAACCACATGCCGCATGCTGCTGAGCGTGGCGACTTTCTGCCGCGTGCCGTGAAGACCGCTTTACATACCCTCAACGGCGCTGAAAACGGCTTCTTCCTTATGGTGGAAGGCTCGCAAATCGACATGGCCTGTCATGCCCACGACTCCATTTGGATGATGGACGAGATGGTGGATTTCAACTATGCCGTCAAGGTGGCGCTTGATTATGCCAAGAAGCACGACAACACCCTCGTCGTCGTCACTGCCGACCATGAGACAGGTGGCCTGACCTTGCCCGACCCGAACGGTCATTACAGCAGCGTGAGCTTCAACTATTCAACGGGCAGCCATACCTGCCTGCCTGTGATGGTTTATGCCTACGGTCCTGGCGCAGAGCTGTTCACCGGCTGGATGCAGAACCGTGATTTGAAAGCCAAAATCATGAATGCCTGCGGATACGAGAACATTACAGACAGCATCCCCGAACATGATGGCTCGGTAATCCATTCCGTGAAAATCAACTTCGATTCCAAACATGAATAATGGGAATGAAACTCTCTGTCGTCATCGTCAACTATAACGTCGAGTATTTCCTCGAGCAATGCCTGCATTCGGTGCGCCGCGCCATGCAAGGCATAGAAGGGGAGGTGTTCGTCGTCGACAACAACTCCGTCGATGGCTCGTTGAAGATGCTGGCACAGAAGTTTCCCGAGGTGAAGGTTATTGCCAACAAGGACAACGTAGGCTTTGCCAAGGCGAATAACCAGGCAATTAGGATTTCGACAGGCGAATATGTGCTGCTCCTTAACCCCGATACGGTGGTGGAGGACGACACCTTCTCGAAGTGTATCGCCTTCATGGATAGTCACCCCGATGCGGGAGGTCTCGGTGTGAAGATGGTCGACGGCAAGGGACAGTTCCTGCCTGAGTCGAAACGCGGCCTGCCTACGGCAAAGACGGCCTTCTACAAGATGTTCGGCCTCTGCAAGCTCTTCCCGCATAGCAAACGCTTTGCGAGGTATTACATGGGTCACCTCTCCAACGACGAGACCAACGAAGTGGAGATTCTTGCTGGTGCTTTTATGCTCATGCGGCGCGAGACCTTGGACAAGGTCGGTTTGCTCGACGAGACCTTCTTCATGTATGGCGAGGACATCGACTTGTCGTACCGCATCACACAAGGCGGCTACAAGAACTACTATTTCCCCGAGACACGCATCATCCACTACAAAGGTGAGAGTACCAAGAAGACCAGCGTCAACTACGTGTTCGTCTTCTACCGTGCCATGGAGATTTTCGCCAAAAAGCATTTCGGCAACTCCTGGGCCAAGTCGTTCTCTTTCCTTATTAATATGGCCATCTACATCAAGGCCTTCTTTGCCTTGGTGTCGCAGTTCTTCCATAAGGCGGCCGTACCTTTCCTTGATGCCGTGTTGGGCTATGGCGGCTTGGCAGCCATCAGTTATTTCTGGGGTCATGCCAACGTTTATGGCGGTGTGGGTACCTATCCTGTGGTGCTTTTTGCAGCCGTGTTGCCAGTGTATATCTTGATATGGCTACTATCCGCTTATTTTGCAGGAGGTTATGATAAGCCTTACAGCATCGCTAAAGCCGTGCTTGGCGTGGCCTTTGGCAGTGCCGTCATTCTGGTGTTGTATGCCTTGTTGCCAGAGAGCCTACGCTTCTCCAGGGCGTTGATTCTCTTCGGTATGGTTTGGCTGGCTTTGGAGATGAGCCTTATACGTTTTGTGGGCATCTTGTTGGGCAACGAGAACTTCCAGTCGAAGAAGACGGAAAAGAAACGTTTCCTTGTCATCGGCAGCCCCGAGGAGACGCAACGGGTCAATTCCATCTTGGAAAGCACCTCCATCAAGCCGGATTTCATTGGTTTGGTGAGTTCCGAAACACAAGGTGAGGCCCCTGAAGGTTTCATCGGCAACCTCTCGCAAGTGCCCGACATCATCGAGATTTATAACATTACTGAGGTCATCTTCTGCTCCAAAGACGTGCCGCATCAGGTCATTATCGACAAGATGGTGGACTGGCACGCCACCAACGTGGACTATAAGATTGCCCCTGAGGATAGTTTATCCATCATAGGAAGCAACAGCATCAACACGCGTGGCGACCTTTATACCGTCGACATCAAAGCCATCGATACGGTGGCCAACCGCCGCAACAAGCGCCTCTTTGACGTGGTGATGAGCGTTTTCAGCCTCGTTTTCTGGCTGCCTTTGGCCTTGGTGGTGAAGAAGCCTGTCCAGTTCCTGAAAAACGCCTTCCTGGTCTTGTTTGGCCGTCGTACATGGGTGGGGTATTGCTCGCCTGCCGACGAGACACAGAAACTACCCAAGATCCGTAAGGGTGTATACAATCCAGCATCGTATATGGAAAAGGACATCGAGACTGAAGTCCTCAACCAAATGAATTTGCTTTATGCTCGCGATTACACCGTTTGGAAAGACGCTGAGATTTTCTTCAGGTCAGTGGCGGCGAAATAAATCTTGAGGCTTATTCCGCATGGTGGTATCCTTGAATCTTATCCCAGTCGCCGCGCGTGAAATCGGGCATGGCAACGGGCATCCCACCGTTGGCGATGGAGGCTGCCGTCAGCTCACCAAGGCAGGACCATTCGGCGGCATCATAGACGTCTTCATCGAGGGGCAGACCATGATGCAGGCAGTAAATCAGACGGTAGTCCATGATGAAGTCCATGCCACCGTGGCCGCCCACTTCCTTGGCTTTCTCTTCAATCTCCACGGCGATGGGGTGGAGGTAATCCTTCAAGAGCTTATCGCGCACGTCGGTAGGTACAAAACCATGTGGGTCAAGGTGTTGTCCTTCGGCTAAGAAGCCATCGGGCAGCTTGTCTTCGAGGACAGTGAAGCCTGCTGATGGGTATTTGTTTGCGAAGCCTTCGGTGCCGGTGAGTTGGAAAAGGCGATTGTAGGGACGGTAGTTGTAGACATCATGCTCAATGAGCAGGGTCTTGCCCTTCTCGGTTTGGATCATCGTGGTGGTCATGTCGCCGTTGGCGAAGTCTTCGGTACCCATCATCTCCTTGGCGACTTTCTTGCCATTGTACGAAGGTGTGCTCATGCTGACCAAGGTCTTCATGCGGTCGCCGCGGTGGATGTTGAAAGCTTGGCAGAGGGGTCCGAGGCCATGGGTGGGGTAGACGTCGCCCGAATGGCTCTGGTTGAACTCCAGGCGCCAGTTTTCGTAGTATTCGTGCCAGTAGGGCTCAAGGTTGTGGATGTAGGCACCTTCGCCGTGGATGAGCTCGCCGAGCATGCCTTGCTGGGCCATGTTGAGGGCAGTCAGCTCGAAGAAGTCGTAGCAGCAGTTCTCCAGCATCATGCAGTGGCGTTGGGTCTGTTCAGCCACGTCGACGAGCTGCCAGCATTCCTCGATGGAGGTGGCGGCAGGCACTTCGACGGCCACGTGTTTGCCTTGCTGCATGGCATAGACGGCCATCGGGACATGGGTTTGCCAGTTGGTGCAGATATAGACAAGGTCGATGTCGTCGCGCTCGCAGAGTTCGCGCCAGGCCTCACGACCAGAGTAGGCGGCGGCACGGGGCAAGCCCTTGGCTTCGAGGATGTTGGTTTGCACGGCTTCCACACGGTCGGGTTCAATGTCGCACAAGGCGACGACGGTCACGCCGTCAATATAAGTCATGCGGTCGACGGCATCGGGACCACGCATGCCGAGGCCGATGAAGCCAATGCGCACGTTCTCGATGGGGTCGACGGCGAACTGAAGGACGCTCTTTTGTCCTTCAATGCGTTGTGGCTCGTCGAAGACAATAGTGTTGTCGACGATGCGATAGTTGCCCTTGCGGACTTCGGCTTCTTGCTTTTCACAGCAGGCAGCAAACAGCGCCATGACGAAAAGGCCAATGAAGAGGTGTAAAATTTTGTTTTTCATAGCATAACGTTTTGTTGTTTCACTGAATCGGGGTTCCCTTCGGGAATGGAGGTTGTCTGTTTTGGTATTGCGGCGGTATGAAAACCTACTTTCTTTAAGCTACCCTAACCGCCGCATTATAATTATGATTCGAACTCCATTCCCTAAGGGAATCTTATTTTTTCAAGGCAAAAATAGGAATTTAAAACTCAAAAACACTATCTTCGCAAAAAATTTAACTCTATGAACGGTTTTTTCTCCATCGCGGGGCACTTCATTGACCCCAACAGCATTGCCAGTATCGAGCCTTTGGGCAACGGCCTCATCAACGACACTTATAAAATCATGGTGCATGGCGAAACTCATCCGAAATATGTCCTCCAACGCATCAACAACGCCGTGTTCACTGACGTGGACATGCTGCAAAACAACATCGAAACAGTGACAGGACACATTCGGAAAAAATATGAAAGCCAGGGTGTGAAGGATATAGACCGTCGGGTGCTGCATTTCCTGAAAGCCGACACGGGGAAGACCTATGTCGTCGAAGATGGCAAGTATTGGCGCGTGATGGACTTCATTGCCGACAGCTACACCTACGAGACCGTCAACCCAGGCTATGCCTATTATGCGGGGCGTTCTTTTGGTGATTTTGAGTCGCTGCTGACGGACTTGGAGGCACCGATAGGGGAGATTATCCCTGATTTCCACAACATCGAATTCCGCCTGAAGCAGATGGAAGATGCCATTGCCAAAGACCGCGTCGGGATGATGCGCGAGGTGGAAGTGCAGAAGTTGGTATATAGGATTCGGGCGGTGGCCGACGACATGTGCCTGGGCGAAAGGCTCTATCGTGAGGGCAAGCTCCCGAAACGCATCTGCCACTGCGACACCAAAGTCAACAACATGCTTTTTGACAAGGATGGCAACGTGTTGTGCATCATCGACTTGGATACCATCATGCCGAGTTTCGTCTTCTCAGATTTCGGTGACTTTTTGCGTTCGGCAGCCAACACAGGTGCCGAGGACGACCCCGATTTGGACAACATCCATTTCAACATGGAAATCTTCGAGGCGTTCACCAAAGGCTATCTGGAAGGCACGAAATCATTCCTTTTGCCGATAGAAAAGGAAAACCTGCCGTATGCGGCCACGTTGTTCCCCTATATGCAGGCGGTGCGTTTCCTGACGGATTACATCAACGGCAACACCTATTACAAGATTAAATATCCCATCCACAATCTGGTGCGCACGCGGGCACAATGGAAATTATATGAGGAGGCGATGGAGAAATTGGATGAAATGAAACGGATCCTCCTGTAGGGACGCATCGAATGCGTCCGCCGTGCGTATTGCGCATTTTATTGGCGGACACACGCGGTGTGTCCCTACATGATTAACGGTATTTGTTTGGCCCGTATTTTCTTGGCAATGATGCGTTTGTCCCTGTCGAGGACATAAATCAGCGGCGTCGTTTCGATGTCGTAGGCATCATACAATTCATCCAATCCTTGTGCATTGTTATTCATGTCGATGGCCAGTGCCGTAATTTCGGGATGTACCGCGCAGACCGAATCCAAGTCCCGCATTTCTTGTTGGCATACCTCACAGTCATGGTCGTGGAAAAACAGCACCGTATATGCGCTCTCAACGGATTGCAACACAAGGCTGTCGTTGATTCTGATGTCGGGGGCGAGGTTGAACAGCGCCAGCCGTCTCAAACGCTCGGCCTTTTCTCGAATCATCGCCAGATTGGTGTCGTATAAATCCTTGATTTCCAGCTGGGAGAAGTATTCGTCATAAAGCCAGACGAACACTTGGTCTTGGCTCATGTATTCAGGGTGGCGGTATCTTTCAAGGAGATGCCAGAGGATGAAGTCGCGGAGCTTGGTGTTGTTGCTTGTGCGGTCAATCAATCGAGTGATTTCCAGTGTGATGGAGTCGGGTAGGGGAGCCACCATCTTGTCGAAATAGAAATCCAATTGTGCGGCCAAGACTGGGTTGTCGTCCGTCGGGCCGTCGAAGGCTTCGATGCCGTCCCAGAAATGGGTGTTTTGGGCTTGGATATTAGACAATGACAAACCCATAAACAATAATCCTATGAAAAGGTTTTTAATCACTTGTCGTCGTAGTGACCGTAAGTGGAAAGAATATCAATATGTACTTCAACCTCAAGAATGCGATATACTATTCGATGCTTTTTTGAGATTTGTCGGCTCCATCGATTCTCGGGTTTTCCTTTAAGTGGCTCGGGATGACCTGTCCCTGATGTCGGATGTAAAGCTATCTCTTGAAGCAGCTTTATTGCTTTTTTAAAACAGGAAGGCTCGCTTTTTTTCAGTTTTTCAAGGCCCTCTTTGGCTTTTGGGGCGTAAGTTATTGTGTACATAATCAAAGCGAATTAAGCCAAGCATTCATTTCGTCCATATTGTTGAAAGTAATGCCTTTCCCTTCAGCAATTTCACGTTCAGCCTCGTCAATCTTGGCAAAAAACTCCTCTTTGCTCATCAATGTCGGGTCTGCTTCCTCTTTCACCAAACGACGTAAGTATTTTGCCAACTTTCTGAGTTTGCTTTCGTCTTCTGCTATCGCTCCAATGTTGTGAAATATTTCCGCATTCAGAGCACCCATTTGCATTGTGGTCATAATATGTTATTGTTTTACGCCGCAAAGTTACGAACTTTTTCCGAAAAACCCTATCTTTGCCTCCAAATAACGCCTTGTTCGAATGAAAAAGTCCTGGGTTTTTCTTTGTTTTCTGTGTTTTGGCTTCGTCGTGCAAGCCCAAACTCAGAATGAGGCCATCCGTATCGCCTTCTGGAACATGGAGAATTTCTTTGATCCTTTCGTCGACAGTACCAAGACCTACAACGCTTTCACCGAGGACGGCATGCAACACTGGACGAAGAACCGTTTCTACAAGAAACGCAACAATATGTACAAGGCCATCCTGGCCATGTCGGAGAACCGCCCTTTGGGCATCATCGGCATGTGCGAGGTGGAAAACGAATACGTGCTGCGCGCCCTCTTTGCGTTTACACCCCTGAAGAATCATAATTACCGCTGGGTGCATTACGAAGGCCCCGACATACGTGGCATCGACCCGGCCATTGTCTATTCCCTTGACCATTTCCAACTGGTTGAAAGCAAGGTGTTTCCATACTATAACCCAGAGGATACGACGCATCATTCCAGAGATATTTTGTATGCGAAATTTGTGGCGGTAAAGGGCGGCGTTTCGACAGGCTCAACGACCGCTGTAGGACTTAAGGCCCCTGAGAGGTCCCTGAGCCTGTCGAAGGGCGTCGAAGGGCCGACCGCTTTGGGTGATACCCTCCACGTCTTCGTCAACCACTGGCCGAGTCGTTACAGCGGTGAGTTGGAGACGGTAGGCTCACGCTCTTGCTTGGCGGCCATTTTGCGCGCCAAGGTCGACTCGATTTGTGCGTCTATGCCTGAAGGCTATCCAGCCAAAGTCATCATGATGGGCGACTTGAACGACTGTCCCACCGACCCGAGTGTCTACGACGTGCTGCGCGCCCGTCCTCCCTCGGAGAGGGAAGACGGCTGCTTCGTCAACCTGTTCGGGAAAAACGACGGACTGGGCTTTGAGGGCACCTTGAAGTATCAGGCCGACTGGCAGATTTTCGACCAAATCATCGTCACCCCAGCCGTGATGGACGATAGGGAAGGCCTTCATTACCAAGAGGGTAGCGCAAGAATCTTCCATGCCGATTTCATGCTGGTGGACGACGAGGCCTATCATGGGAAGAAGCTTTTCCGCACCTATATCGGCCCACGCTATCTTGGCGGCTTCAGCGACCACCTTCCAGTGTATATTGATTTAATTAGGAATGCGGAATGAGGAATGCGGAATAAGGCGAAGCCCCGCGTCGCATTGCGATATTAACTGAGATCGAGATC
>CALEMB010000214.1 GCA_937902805.1 uncultured Bacteroidales bacterium | reverse complement strand
AGAACCGCCAGTAGCCGTGACAGTGCCGCCAGAGATGGTGATGGTGCCGCAAGAAGCAAAGTCACTACCACTACCGATGCCGGCAGCCTGCTCACCTCCAGTAGCCGAGACAGTGCCGCCAGAGATGGTGATGGTGCCGCAAGAAGCATAGCAACCACTACCGATGCCGGCAGCCTGCTCACCGCCAGTAGCCGTGATGTCGCCGCCCTGAATCTCGATGTTTCCACAGGATATCTCGTAATCTCCTTCGTCGTATCCTCCTCCTATGCCGGCACCATAGCCGTTGCTGCTGGCCGTGAGTTTGCCTGTGCCTGCGGCTCCGCCCTTGATGATGAGCGTACTGCCCTCAGGGACATCAGGGACATAAATGCCAGGATAATTCCAATTGAATCCCTTCACGGTGTTCGTCGAGCCGTCCTTCAGGATGAGGGTGGCATTGCCCAAGCAGGTGATGCCTGCATAATTGCCTGACTTCCAAGTTCCTTCGGCATTGATGCTTACGCCGTCGAGCGTCACCGTGGCGCCGTCGGCAATGGAGATTTTCACTTCAGCACCGAGTGTGCCAGTCACAGTATAACCGTCTTGTATCGTTTTGTCGCCCGAAACCTCTGAAAGGTTGATGGTTTTGGGTTCCAACGACACTTCGACACCCTCGTTGTACCACATATTCCTTGTAATCTCAGGAACGTCGCATTTGCCATCAAAGTAGCCATCGGCTGTTACTGTTGCTTCATCAACACCATCTTGCATTAGAAGGATAGCCCAACCATTGCCGTCGCCGTCAGTGGCGAAGCTTACTGCTCCTGAAGTACCAGCTGTGATGGTATTCGACCCAAAAGTGATGGTTGCTACAGTGTTCATACCACCAACACTAACCGTACCTGATGCCACGTTTGTACGGAATTTTACCAGACCACACTGATTCTTTAACTCGCAAGAATAGTCGGTAACATTCGTATGATATGTCGCTTGATTGAGCGACAAAACGGGCAGTTTGGTGGTCTGGTCGCTGATGTTAACCGTAAACGAGGATTGTCCTGATAAATCTGCGGGATCAGTCGTGAGACCGCCAACGAAGTAGAAATAAATCTCCGTTCCATCGGCAGGTTCAATGATATTACCTGAAAACACATCACTATTGCGGGTCAAAGTGCCAATGTAGGTGCTGCCGTTACCCACATAGATGACATCGCCATTTTTGAAATCGACGGCTCCAGTAGTGGTATTGATATCATGCCTTGAGCCACCACCGTTGCCACCCACATTCAAGGTAATATTCACGGTTTTGGTCTCGTTTTCAGGAGTATTGACTTGTTCTTTCTTGCATTGGGTGAAGCCTAAGACCAAGGCCAAGGCCATCACAAAATAGGTCATTCTTCTCATGGCTTAGTCCTCCTTCTTTTTAAGTGCAACATAGCCGAGGCCGGCACCCAACAGGATGGCAATGCCGCTGCCGAGAGGAGCGCCGAAGTCTTCATTAGTGTAGTCGCCAGAGATCGCGCCACCTCTGTTAACATTTTCATTGAAGAAGAGCTTTCCACTGCCCTGCTCCGCGCTTTCAAAGGATGCACCTCTGCCTAACATACCGCGGCTGCCGTCGTTCTGGGCGTTCATGTTGTTGGCTGTCAGCGTCAGGGCTGCCAGCACGAGCGAAAACACGATGGTTTTCAGAGTTTTTTTGTTGGTTTTCATTGTTTTAGATTGAATTAATATTTCAGATTTCTAATTTCAAGATTTCAGATTTCAGACACGCTTCGCGTCATTGCGAGGCACGAAGCAATCCAGGCTGTCAACTTGTCTTCTGGATTGCTTCGTCGTTCCTCCTCGCAATGACGCAAAGCGACAAACAAAAAAAATCCAAGACAGCGCCGAATAGCCCTGCCTTGGATAGAGGATACGCAAAAGCCTGAGTTGGAAAATTACCCCCCCCAACAACAACTCATTCTATTGATAACCAATGATTTATGATGGTTTTTCACTGCTTTTGCTCTGTTTTGAGGGTGCAAAATTACAAAAAAAACCGAAACAGATTAGTTTTCAATAACAAATCCTACCAAAAAAAACCTCAAAAAACGAAGGTTGCCTTTTGCATATATTTATCCGTCTGGAAAAGTCCGGCTGAGCGTGTTTGTACAGTCTAATTAGTTTCTTCTGTTTTGACTAAGCGTACTGAACACGTTTGTCTATTCGATGAGGGGGTATTATCGAAAGAAATGCTCGCGTTATAATTACTACCAATATTATTACCTATCCCAGTACAACTGAAATCAAAATAATTGGAATTCGACCCATCAGAACTCGACCAATATTGGCCGCTGTCAAGAAAACCAGTAACAGGCAGAAAGACCACACCGTCGTTCTCCATAGCAACCCAAGTATCACCAGAGTAAATGTTGTCTTCATACGGATTTGTAGTATATGTCGTATTATTAAAGTCGTATGGTTGAATAACAGAACCAGAATAGTCGTCGGGAAGGATGATTAAGCCAGGAGTATTATTGACAGTTGCAAATCCTACTTTATTACTACGATGGCAAAGATAATCCCACTCGCCAGGACTCAATACGTACCAGTCACTTGACGGACTTTGCCATTTATCTGACTTAAATAATTGCTTAGTTTTATCGTTATCGTACTGGTTGACGGCAAAAGTACCGTCACTCTGTAGGTTGCCTCGTGAGAAACGCACTTGTCTGGTACTGCTGACGCTAAACAGACCGTTGATAGGATGAAGTGTTACAGTTCCACAATCACCGTCCTCACCCGAGCCAATATTGACGGCTCCTTCACCTCCAGTTGCGTTTATGCTTCCACCTTCAATCTCGACATTGCCACAATGTCCAGATTGACCACTACCGATATCAGCGGCGCCATTACCACCACAAGCATTTATTATACCGCCATAAAGGTAGATGTTGCCACAGACAGTATTAATACCCGAACCACTACCGATACCCGAACCACTACCGATACCCGAACCACTACCGATACCGGCAGCTCCTTCACCACCAGTGGCTGTTATTTCACCTCCTACAATCTCGATGTTGCCACATGTGCCGCCTTGGCCACTTCCTATGCCAGCACCATATTGACCTCCACAAGCAGTTATTGCGCCGCCCTTAAGGGAGATATTGCCGCAGGTAATTCCACTGCCACCGCCAATACCCGCGGCGTTGCTTCCGCCTTGGACATTGAGCGAGCCTGTACCCTGAATGGTAAGCGTTTTGCCTTGGGGGCCCGCTTGAATACCGGGATAGTTATTAGAAGAGCTGTTAATTATGGAGCCGCCTGTCAAATTAATGGTGGCACTGCCTACACAGGTGATTCCTGCGCAGCTTACACTTCCGCTTTTTGAGCTGTTGTTGATATTTGCCCCATTGAGCGTCACGGAGGCACCGTCGGCAATGGAGACTTTCACGTCTGCTGTAAGCGTTCCTGAAATAGTCATGCCGTCGGTGGCTGTAGCATATCTTTCAGAGGAAGAAGCAGTGAGTGTCGAGAGGTCGCCATTCCAAGCGGGAGTATTCACCGTCATGGAAACACCACTGCTGAGATACTGGTCTGTAGTTATGGCCGAAAGGGCAGGACGAGTGCCAAAATAGGCATTATCCTCAGAAAAAGCCTCACCTGTTTCCTCCAAAGCAGCTTGGGGAAGCACGATTATCCATCTTTCCTCAAAAGAACCACCAGCCATTTTTATTATGCCTTCACCCTCTTTGCCGTAGGTGAAACCGTTGGTGATGCCTTCCGGGTCGGCGAAGTTCACGGTTACCAGATTGTTCATCCCGGTGATGCAGATGGGAGCCTCCGAGTCCGTGGTCACGTTGAACTTCATCAATGAGCACTTGTTGTGCAGGCTGGCAGTGTAAACGTTTTCATTAGAAGGATAGGTCTCTACGGACGGTGCCATCGAAATCACAGGCAAAGCCGGATAACCCGTCTGGTCGCTGATGTTCACGGTGCATTCGTCGGTAGTTCCAGCAGTAAGAGTGGAAACTTTTATCTTGTTGCCAAGGAAATAGAAATAGAGATGTTGGCCCTCTGTAGGGCTAGTGATGTCACCGCTGAAAGTCGCACCATTGTGTACCAAGTAACCTACATATTTACCATCACTGGCCACGAGAATCGTGTCGCCCTCAACAAAATTGACACGCGGAGGGACAACTTCCGCCTTTGCGCCATTGCCGTTTTCCAGGTTCAAGGTGATGCGCACACCGTTGCCTTCATTTGTGGGTTCGAGAGGCTGTTCCTTCTTGCACTGACTGAGGCCCAGCACCAAAGCCAAGGCCATCACGAAATAAAGCTTTCTTCTCATTGTTCGTCCTCCTTCTTTTTGAGTGCAACATAGCCGAGACCGGCGCCCAGCAGGATGGCGATGCCGCTGCCAAGGGGAGTGCCGAAGTCGTCGTTGGCGATTCCGCCAGAGATGCTCGCGTCACCTCTGTTAACATTTTCATTGAAGAAGAGCTTTCCGCTGCCCTGCTCCGCGCTTTCAAAAGAGGCACCTCTGCCTAACATACCGCGGCTGCCGTCGTTCTGGGCGTTCATGTTGTTGGCTGTCAGCGTCAGGGCTGCCAGCCCAAGCGAAAACACGATGGTTTTCATAGTTTTAGATTTAATATTTCGCTATAGTTTACCTTTAGACTGATTTTTCACTAGAATTGGCAAAGGCGACCTGTTAGGTATGGCGAGTGAGACTCCTCAGCCTTTTATCTGCACAGAAAAGTTCTCGTCAATCAACGGCTGCACCAGACGGCGCATTTCATCGACGGTGAACTTCTGCAGGCCTTCCTCGGGCGTGGGGCGGTCGATGGTGTAGACCATGATTTCGCGCGGCTTCAAGAGACGAACGATGTCCATCCAGCCGTTCAAGACCTCAGGACTTGAGGAGTCGAAGTCCTTGCTCTTCAGGAACATGGTTTGTAAGATGAAGTTACCATTGAACTGTTTCAGGGCTTCCACCACCCTATCGATGTCGTAACCCGGAGCGGGGTGGTTGATTTTTTCAATCAGCGCGTTGGTCGGGGCGTCGATTTTCATCGTCGGGTTGTCGACCTTGCGCAAGGCATCGAACACCTCGGGCAGGTGTACACGCGTGGCATTCGAGAGCACCGTCACCTTGGATTGGGGATAATACTGGTCGCGGAGGCGAAGGGTGTCGTCGATGATTTGCGGAAACTCAGGGTTGAGGGTCGGCTCGCCGTCGCCGCTGAAGGTGATGGAGTCGATACGGATGCCATCTGCTTTGCATTGCTTCAGCTTGGCTTCCAAAGCACGACGCACTCTTTCGGCGGACGGCAATTGAGTGTCATTGCGACCATCCTTGTTCCAGCCACATTCGCAATAAATGCAGTCGAAGGAGCAGATTTTTCCTTTTTCCGGCAACAAATTGATCCCCAATGAGCTACCAAGACGGCGGCTATGGATGGGGCCGAAGACGGTTTCTTCTCTGATCATGGTTTTGCTTTTTTGGACTATGGCCTATGGCTCATAGCTTATGGCTTATGGCCTGCTTTCCCAAATAGGTTATGCTCGTAACCTCGGTGAAAGCAGCCATAGGCTATAGGCCATAAGCCATAGGCCATGGGCTATAGTTAAATTACTTCGCGTACTGCACGGCTCTCGTCTCGCGGATGACCGTAATCTTGATCTGGCCCGGATACGTCATCTCGGTCTGGATCTTCTTCGACAGGTCGTAGGCAATGCGGTCGGCATCTTGGTCGCTCACCTTGTCGGCACCCACGATGACGCGCAACTCACGGCCGGCCTGGATGGCGTAGGTCTTCACCACACCTTGGTAAGACATGGCCATCTCCTCCAACTTGTTGAGACGCTGGATGTAGGCTTCCACCACCTCGCGGCGGGCACCGGGACGGGCGCCTGAGATGGCGTCGCACACCTGGACGATGGGCGAAATCAGGTTGTCCATTTCGATTTCCTCGTGGTGGGCACCGATAGCGTTGCAGATGTCGGGCTTCTCCTTGAGGCGCTCGGCAACCTTCATACCCAGGATGGCATGCGGCAGTTCTTCCTCGTTTTCGGCCACCTTACCAATATCGTGCAAGAGACCAGCGCGCTTGGCTGCTTTCACGTTGAGGCCGAGTTCAGCTGCCATGGTGGCACAGAGCTTGGCGGTCTCTATAGAGTGCTGCAGCAGGTTCTGACCGTAAGACGTACGGTACTTCATGCGGCCAATCATCTTAATCAGTTCGGGGTTGAGGTTGTGGATGCCGAGGTCGATGGAGGTACGCTTACCGATTTCCATAATCTCCTGGTCCACTTGCTTTTCCACCTTATGCACCACCTCTTCGATACGGGCGGGGTGAATGCGGCCGTCGACGACGAGTTTCTGCAAGGAAAGACGTGCGATTTCGCGGCGGATGGGGTCGAAACCGGAAATAAGGATAGCGTCCGGGCTATCGTCGATAATGATTTCAACGCCAGTGAGCGACTCAAGGGTGCGGATGTTGCGGCCTTCACGACCAATGATACGACCTTTGATTTCGTCGTTTTCGATGTTGAACACGCTGACGGTATTTTCGATAGCCGTCTCCGAAGCCGTGCGTTGGATGGTCTCCAGCACAATCTTCTTGGCCGTCTGGGCAGCGCTCATCTTGGCTTCCTCGGTGACTTCCTTCACGTAAACCATGGCGTCGGCCTGGGCCTCTTCCTTGATAAGTTCCTCGAGTTGTGCCTTGGCTTCCTTGGCAGAGAGGCCAGAGATAGACTCCAGTTTCTTCGTCTCTTCGCTGTAGATGCGGTCGAGGTCGGCCTTCTTCTTATTAAAGGTCTCAATCTGGCTTTCCAGTTTCTGTTGCGTGGCCTGCACCTCTTTGGCCTTGCGCTGTGCCTCTTCCATCTTCTTGTTGGCGTCCTGTTTCAGTTGATTGACGCGGTTTTCGGCATTGGCCAGTTCGCGCTTGCGCTCGTCGCAAGCCTTCTCATGCTCATCCTTCATTTGGAGGAACTTCTCCTTGGCTTGTAGGATACGTTCCTTCTTGATGACTTCGGCCTTTTCCTTGGCTTCTTCAAGCAATGCCGTTTCTTCTTTGGTGACTGCCTTCTTCAGCAGTGTGGACGTGATAAGGTAACCAACCGCAAGGCCCACGACCAAAGCCGCCACGGCGATAATAATCCAAGTAGTGTTTGAGATGAGTAATAACATTTTAACTCTGTTTTTACCCGAATAAAGAGGAAGAAAGAAAAGAAACTGCCTGCTCAAAGGGATATGCGTAAACCCCTAAATAATACGCTTATGGCCACCGCGTTGCGCAAACGTCCACCGGCACCAAAGTGCTTCCCCGAAGGGAATGAGGCCTGTTTTTACAGAGCGCGAGTAGACCGATTGATGTGTTGATACTGTTGAGTTTACCAATGCGCCGAACAGGCAGTCCCAGTTTTTCAAAGAACATGCTGCGTTAAGCAGACATTATGCTTGTTCACTCAGTAAGTCGTTGATACCTTGAAGCTTGCGTTCCAAATCCTGATTGCGGTAAGTCAACTCTGCATCCATCTTAACGACGGAAGTGGCGAATTGCAAGGCGGTCATCGAAAGTAAGTCCTGCACGTCTTTATAAGCATAATGCTTCGTGTAGAACTTCATCCTCTCATTGATAAGATTGCCGGCCTTGCGAACCTTTTCTTCGTCAGCACGAGCCACCGACAAGCGGTAGGGTCTGTCCAACAGGGTGATATTGATTGTAATCTCATCCATCTCGCTGACGATCAATTATTTGAATTATTCCTTACTGTTCAAAATCGAAACGCACTGGTCAATCTCCCTCACCAACTCCTTAATGAGCTTTCTACTTTCTTCTATCTCTCCCTCGTTGTCGAGTGCGTTAACAATTGTAGATTTATTTATTTTGTCCTGCAACTCCATCGTCGATTTGCGCAACGCCAGGTTTTCCTGTTCCAACGCTGCGTTTTCCTCGACAAGCCGCTTGTTTTCCACTGCCAATCTGTGTTTTTCATCCAATAATTTCCGCAATTTCAATTCGATTTCGGATACTATGATACTCAAATCGGCCATGTTGCAATCGGTCTTGGAATTGTGGCACAAAAATACGCATTATTACGATACTGCGTCGTTTTTTAAGAAAATTTTTTCTTCTTTCATCGTAACATTGCGAAAAAAGTCCTAATTTTATCGCTTTAAAACCTCGTATCAATTATGAATCTCAAGCCTGTTTTTATGATTGCATTGACTGCACTTTTGGCATCTTGCGCACCCAAAGAAACCACATTAACCATCATCGAAACCACTGATACTCACGGGCGTTACGACGAATTCGCCAACGATGCCCACGTCATCAAGCAGATGAAGACCCAACTCGGCGACAAGCTGATTTTGTTGGACAACGGTGATAACATCCAAGGCACACCGTTCCAATACTGCTCCAACCAAGACGCCGATCATCCCAACCTCGTTTCGGAGGTGCTGAATTACTTCCCCTACGATGCCGTAGGCGTTGGAAACCACGACATTGAGGCAGGTCGCAAGGTGTTCGACAGGCTGTATTCCGAGGTCAAAATGCCTGTGGTTTGCGCCAATGTCATTGACGAAAGCACGGGAGAGCCTTATTTCACACCGTATACTATTTTGGAGCGTGATGGCTTCAAAATCGCCGTACTCGGACTGCTGACACCATACGTAGTCACTTGGGTACCAGATAGATTACGTCCAGGTTTGCGTTTCGAACAACTTGAAGCCGCTGCTGAAAAATGGGTGAAAATCATCCAAGACAAAGAGCATCCCGATTTGATGATTGGTTTGTTCCACTCGGGTTGGGAACCACAGATGCAAAACCTGCCAGAAGACCATCCGTTGGGCCGCGAGAACGCCACAAAATGGGTGGCAGAAAACGTTCCTGGCTTTGACTTGATTTTCTACGGCCACGACCACCGTTCAAAAGCCGAAAAAGTGACGAACCCCAACGGAGAACCTGTGTATGTGCTCAACTCGGGCCATCGTGGACATGGTTTGGCCAAGGCTGAAGTGACATTGAAAAAAGGTGTGAAGCCTCAGATCAGCATTGAGTTAATGCTCACTGATGGTGAAGAAAAAGACGAGGACTTCCTCGCCATGCTCCAGCCCTACCTCGACCGCGCCGAGGTCTACCAGAACCAAGAAGTGGCCGAACTGCCCGTCAGTATCAGCAGCGACGAGGCGTTCAATGGGCCTTGCCTCTGGGTTGACGAGATTCACCGCTGCCAGTTTGAGACCGTCGAGGCCGAAGGCCTCCACGCCGACATTTCGATGGCAGCACCACTCAGTGGCGGCAGGCACCTTGAAGCGGGAACACTGAAAGTCAAGGACTTCTTCACTTGGTATCCCTTCGAAAACTCTTTGGCAGTCATGGCCTTGACGGGCAAGGAGGTGAAAGACTTCCTTGAATATGCCTACGAGATGAAGACCCCGATTTATAACTTCGACTGCGCTGCAGGCATCATCTACGAGGTGACCGACAAGAATCCTATGGGTGAACGCATCAACATCATCAGCATGGCGGATGGCACGCCTTTCGAGATGGACAAGGCCTACAATGTGGTGATGAACTCCTACCGGTCCATGGGTGGCGGCAACCACCTCATCAACGGCATCGGCTGGGAGCAAGAAGACATCAAAAACCATGTGGTTTGGCAAAGCGAACGTGACCTGCGCTCTCTTTTCATTGACTGGGCGAAGAAAAAAGGTGTGCTCGATAGTGAACCTTTGAACTGCTGGATTATTAAATGACACGAGACCCAGGAACATACAATACAGCTCTTGCCGTCATTGCGGGCTTGACCCGCAATCTCCCAAGCGAAAAGGATATGCCTTCGCATTCGGGAGATGGCGGATGTTCCTCCGCCATGACGGTAATAGCGTTAGTGTGTTTTTCAAGTGCAAATGTTTCTAAACGAACAAAGCATGCGTGAAGAATTCCTATACTACCTCTGGGAGAACCGACTAATAAACAAAGCCTTGCAAACCACAGAGGGTGAGTCGGTTGAAGTAGTCGCGACAGGCTACCGCAACACCGATTCGGGTCCCGACTTTTTGGAGGCAAAAATCCAAATCGGTGACAAACTCTGGGCGGGCCATGTGGAGATTCATG
>CALEMB010000213.1 GCA_937902805.1 uncultured Bacteroidales bacterium | reverse complement strand
CGAGATCTACACTCTTTCCCTACACGACGCTCTTCCGATCTCGATCTCTCAAAGGCTACGATGAGTTGGTGGGCTACACTACGGTGAACTCTCATTGACGCTTGCGTCATTGCGAGCGTAGCGAAGCAATCTAGAGATGAAACTCTATTCCTGGATTGCTTCGTCGTTCCTCCTCGCAATGACGCAAAGCGACAACAAATCGAAGATCCAATGAAATAAATGACCACCCCTTCATCCGATAGAATCACCTTATTTGCTGAGGTCCTGTTACCCATTCCGGTGCCAGGCACCTTCACCTATCGTGTGCCCTACGCCTTAAACGATCAAGTACGTGTGGGACAAAGGGCGGTGGTGCAGTTCGGCAAAACCAAAATCATGTCGGGGCTCATTGTGAGCCTAACGGAGCAAGTGCCTTCGGTGGAGGTGAAATTCCTGACGGATTTGCTTGACGACCAGCCGATTGTAAACGACAAGCAGCTGAAGTTTTGGGACTGGGTGAAAACCTATTATATGTGCCATCCTGGCGAGGTGATGCAAGCCGCCTTGCCCTCCGCCCTGAAACTGAGCAGCGAGACGACGGTGGCACTTTCACCCGATTATGTCCTTGATTCCGTGGCCTTGAACGACTTCGAGTATCTCATCGTGGAAGCCTTGCAGATCAAGCCGAAGATAACGGTGAGCGAGGTGAGCAAAATCATCGGTTTCAAAAAGGTGATGCCGTTGATACACAGTATGATGGAGAAGGGCCTTCTCGTGATGGAAGAGGAACTGAACGAGAAATACAAGGCCAAATACGAACGCTTTGCCAGGCTTTCGGGCGAATATCGTGACGAGGCTAAGCTTCAAGAACTGATGGACCATTTAACCAAGCGCGCCTACAAGCAATTGGAGGTGTTGCTGGCTTTCATCACCCTTGGCGGCGACTGCGACAACGAAGTGATGGCGAAGACCCTGTTGGAAAAAGCCAACGCCACTTCGACCATCCTGAAAAACATGGCTGACAAGGGCGTTTTTGAGGTCTATGAGCGCAAGGTGAGCCGCCTAAAAGAGTTTAAGGTGCAAACTGATGTGGACACCATCCAGCTCACCGAAGCCCAACAGAGAGCCTTTGATGGCATCAAGGAAGGCTTTGTCGAGAACAAGCCTATCTTGCTCCATGGTGTGACCTCCAGCGGCAAGACGGCCATTTATATCAAGCTTATCAAGGAAGCGATTGACAAAGGAAAGCAAGTGCTTTACTTGTTGCCGGAAATTGCACTTACAGCACAAATTATCAACCGCTTGAAGGAATACTTTGGCGATAGGTTGGGCGTGTACCATTCTCGTTATGGCAACAACGAAAGGGTAGAGGTGTGGAACCAAGTGCGAGACTTTGAGCAGACCCGCTCTCCAAAACAACAAATCATCATCGGCTCGCGTTCGGCCATCCTTTTGCCGTATTCCGACATCGGTCTTATCATCGTCGACGAGGAGCACGACAGCAGTTTCAAGCAGGTGGACCCCGCGCCGCGCTACAACGCCCGTGATGCCGCCATCGTGTTGGCTGCCATGCACAAGGCGAATGTTGTATTAGGCTCGGCCACACCGTCTTACGAGAGCTATTTCAATGCTTTGAGTGGGCGCTATCACCTTGTGGAAATCACTGAGCGCTACGGCGGCGTGCAGATGCCGGAAATCATCCTCAGCGATATGCGCGTGGAGCATCGTCGCAAGACCATGAAAGCCGACTTTGGCAGCACCTTGTTGGATGCCATGAAGGAGGCTTTGGACGAACACAATCAAACTATTCTGTTCCAAAACCGACGCGGTTTTTCTTTGCGTCTGGAATGCGATGACTGTCATCATGTACCGCAATGCATCAATTGTGATGTGAGCCTCATTTATCATAAGAGCCAAAACGTGTTGCGCTGCCATTATTGTGGCTACACAGCCAGCGTGCCGACGGAATGTCCCGTTTGTCACAGCACCAACATTCGCATGCACGGCTTCGGTACTGAGAAGATTGAGGAGGATCTGAGTCTCGTCATGCCCGAGGCCAAGGTCGCCCGCCTCGACCTCGATACCACACGCTCAAAAAACGACTATCAGAGCATCTTGGAACGCTTTCAGGACAAGGAAACCAACATCCTTGTGGGTACGCAGATGGTCACCAAGGGCTTGGACTTCGACTCAGTGAAGGTGGTGGGCATCCTCAATGCTGACAATATGCTTTCCTTCCCCGATTTTCGCGCTCACGAACGCAGTTTCCAACTGATGGCGCAGGTGGCGGGAAGGGCAGGCAGGAAAGGCAAGCAGGGCAAGGTCATCATCCAGACCTACGAGCCGTCGCATCCCGTGTTGCAGGATGTGTTGCGCAATGATTTCCGTGGCCTCTACGACAAGCAAATGGTCATCCGACAGCAGTTTGGCTATCCGCCGTTCTACCGCCTCATCCTCATCCGAATGAAGCATCAGGATTACCAGAAACTCAATCCTGCCGCAGCGGAGTTGGCTGGCATGTTGCGCCCCATCTTCAAGCAGGATTTGCTGGGGCCGGAATATCCAGTAGTTTCAAGAGTCAAAAACTTGTATATCAAGCAAATGATGGTGAAGTTCCGCAGGGACTACAACACCCAGAAGGTAAAGGAGTTGATTGCGCAACAAATCCGTCTTTTTCAGCAAAATTCGGAATATAAGTCGGTTCAGGTGCAAATAGATGTGGACCCGATGTAAAAATGTCTATTTTTGCAAAAAATTAACATATTACTGATGTTACTATTTCAACTATGAAGAAATTGTTTCTCATCGCATTAGCATTATTGTTTAGTGTTCATTTTGCCTGTGCCGCCATCACGGTGAAAGGCCATGTGTATGACAATTCGACGGGACATCCCATGGAATACGCCACGGTGCGCGCCTGCGCCTTGCCTGACACGACTTTCGTTTCGGGTTGCATTACCGAGCCTACAGGGGCTTTTGAGTTGCAACTGGAGAAAGGCCGATATGTCCTTGAGGTGCAATACATGGGCTTCATCACCAAATACAAAAACGTCACCCTCGACGGCACGAAAACGACTGTTGACGTGGGAAAGATTAGCCTCTCGCCCGACAGCCGTGTGCTCAGCGAAGTGGATGTGGTGGCAGAGCAGAGTACTTACGAAATGACGCTCGACAAACGTGTCTTCAATGTGGGTAAGGATGTCTCCAACACTGCCGGTAACGCCATCGAGGTGCTCGAAAACATTCCAGCCGTCTCGGTCGACGTGGAAGGCAATGTCAGCCTGCGAGGCGACGATGGCGTGCGTATCCTCATCGACGGCAAGGAGTCGGGACTTTCAGGTATGAGTACCCAAGATGCCTTGCGTACTTTGCAAGGCGACATGATTGAAAGGATTGAAGTCATCACCAACCCGTCGGTGCGTTATGATGCGGAAGGCTCGGCAGGCATCATCAATATCATCCTGAAAAAGGACAAACGCCAGGGTTTCAACGGCACCGTCAATGTGCGCGGAGGTTATCCTTGGATGTATGGCGCGAGCCTCTCGGCCAACTACCGCCTCAAGCGCTGGAACCTCTTTGCCAGCTATGGCTTCAACAACCGCCACAACATCGGTGGCGGCGTGAACCAAACCAAACGTTTCAACATGGTGGAGGGCGACACCATCTACACCCAACTCACCGACCAAACCACGGAACGCAAGATGCGCCGCATGGGTCACAACGTGCGCCTCGGTGCTGATTATTATATCACTGACAATGATATCGTTAGTGCGGCATTCGTGTACCGCTACGGCAGGTTGGAGACCCATCCCGTGGTGGAGTATTCCGATGTCTATCCGCTGGCGGGCGAGTCGTCATTCGACGTCCGTGCCGAAGATTATTTGGAATTGGAGCCGATGTATGAAGTCACCTTGGACTACGACAAGACCTTTGAACGTAAAGGGCGCAGCCTGAAGGCCAACGTCCGTTTCTTCACCAATGCCGAAAACGCCAGCTCCGACATTACCGAGACACTATATCCCGACAGGGACATGACGGAGCCGCTGTGGACCCTGTTGCAAAAGACCAGCAACAACGAGCGTATGCGCAACCTGCAGGCCAGCGTCGACTATGTGCATCCCTTCCTCACCAAGGCGCAGTGGGAAATCGGTGCGAAATACACCAATCGCAACATTACCAGCCTCTCGACGGTGACCGAGAAGGACAGCCTTGGTGTCTATGTCCCTCTGAGCGACTACTGCTACGATTATGTATACAGCGAGCAGGTGGCGGCATTGTACACCAGCCTCGGCAACGATTGGGGCCGTTGGTCGGGACAAGTCGGCTTGCGTGTCGAGATGACCGACATCATGACCAACCTGAAAGGTTATGCCCATGATGGCACCGACTCCATCAACGGAGGCAAGCCGTATTTCGACTTCTTCCCCAGTGCCCACTTGAATTATTCGGTGAATGAAAACAACCAGTTCCAAGTGAGTTACACGCGTCGCATCCGTCGTCCGGGCTTCTGGCAGATGAGTCCTTTCCGATCCTACAACGATAACCGCAATATTCGCATGGGTAATCCCGCCTTGAAGCCGACCTATATGGACAGTTACGAGCTGGGCTACATCCATTTCTGGGACAAAGCGAGCTTCAATTTCACGGCTTATTATCGCCACGGAACCAACACAATACGCCATTACACATACGAGGACGACGGCGTGTTTTATAGCATGCCCATCAACTTCGGCAAGGCCGACGACTTTGGTGTGGAGGCTGTCGCCCAAGGGCAGATGACGAAATGGTGGAACCTGAACGGAAATGTCAACTTCTTCCGTTCCTATACACGAGGATACATTGAAGAGCAATACTACGAGACCGAATCATGGATGCTCTTTGGTCGTATGGTGTCGAAGTTCAAGATTAAGAACTGGTTTGATTTCCAGCTGACGGCGCATGTTATGGGACCGCACAAGGAGCCTCTCGGAATGCGTAAGGGCAACTGGTGGATAGACCTCGCCGTGAGCAAGGAAATCTTGCATGGCAACGGCACGGTCACCTTCAACGTGCGCGACCTGTTCAACAGCCGCAGCATGGGCGGTGAGTCTTGGGGCGACGGCTTCTGGCAATACAGCACCAGCACCTGGAACCGTCGTTCGTTCTCGCTCAACTTCAACTACCGTATCAACCAGCAGAACATCAAGCGCGGCCGCCCTGAAGGCGACGACGATGATGACAGTGGTGGCGGCGAACAATCTGAAGAAGGTTATTAAAGACAAAAAAACCGTCACATCGTGGCGGTTTTTTTAATGTGGTAGAATGAGTTATGTGAGCCATCAAGGCTTATTCGTGCGCAATCACCAGACGTTGCGTTTCCCCGTTGTTTGTTTTGACGAAATAGATGCCGTCAGGGTACTTGGCAGTTGAAATGACCAACTGCGATCCTTCTGCGAAGAATGTATCGACCTTTTGGCCCATAAGGTTATAAAGGGTCACTTCTTCAAGGTTCTCGCTGACGAGGGTCACGCTTTCGTTGGCGGGATTGGGGAACAGGGACAATGCCGATTCGTTTTCAGCAATGCCGACATTGCAGTCGTGGGGTTGCAGCCCGTGTTGTTGCATGGCATTGACGACATCTTGTGCCGAGAACGGATACAACTGCAGCAGCCCTTGGATGGCAATGCTACGGTCGGGCATGATGAGGACGAGCGTGGGGCAGCCCATGATGCCATAAAGGTCGAAGACTTCGTTGCCGCCGCCATCCTTTCCGACGGTGGGAAATTCAACGCCGTATTCTTCTTCCCATTGCTGGCACGTGGCATCATTGTCGATGTAGGAGATTTCCATATAGAACACATCGTGCATGTTGCAGCCCATCAAGGGATAAGACCCCGTGATATAAGGCGAAATCACCTGACATTGATTACATGTGTAAAAGAAGAAGTCGATGAAGACTGCCTGGCCACGGTCGAGGATTTCAAACAGGTTGTAGGTCTGTCCGTGGCAGTCGGTCACGGTGAAGTCGACGGCTTCGGTGAGGTTGGTCTGTTGTGCGCGAAGCCCTGCACCGAAAAGCAGGAATGCGAGGAGAATATAGAGTTTTTTCATGGTGTTATTGTTTTGTGATGAGTTTTACACTTTCGCCGTTTTCCGTAGTTACACGCACCATATAGACACCAGCTTGATAGTGGCTCATGTCAAGAGTGGCCGTGTTTCCATCGACGTTGCTATCGTAAACCACTTGGCCGAGAGTGTTCAGAACAGTGATGTGGTTGATGCCTATTGCGCTGATATTCAAATTATCCGTGGTTGGATTGGGATAAACGGCAATGGATTCGTTGCTTTCACCAATCCAATCATAACCGTCGACATAGACCCATGCCAGCCAGCTGTAGACTTCGCTGCTGACTGAAGCCACGTCCATCCAGCCATAACCATCAATACCGAGCCAACGGCTGTTGGGGTTGCCCACGTCGGCGACGGCAGGAGCGGGATATTGAATGGAACCGTCATTGTAGAAAGTCAACCAAATGTTTTGTGTACCATCGATTTCGACAGGTGTGTCGAGTCTGAAGGTGACAACGTCACCGACTGTGCCGGTGATTTCGAACTCTTGGGTAGAAACCAAAGTGCCTGGAGCAGTATCTCCGCCAAGGTAGAAGTTGACGGTGTAGGTGGTGGCAAATTGTTCTTCGCCAGCATCCAAGAAAGCGAACTCGGTGAAAGAGCAATTCTTGTACTCGCTCATCAGTTCTGCAGGGAACATGTAACCCCAATTGAAGGGCATGCCGATGCCGATAATCTGTGGCGATGAATAATCACCGACATAGGAGAACCAAGAACCTACCGAAGGCAGCTGTTCTTGTGTAATGGCAACATGGTTCGTCTCAATGGATTTCAATTGGATTTCACCACGGTTTTGTGCTTGCGTCATGCCAACAATGGCAAATGTGCACGTCAGAAAAAATAAAATGTTTTTCTTCATAAGAATAAAGATTTTGATGAATGGTTTATTTGTAATTGATAATCATGTCTTCGCTGATATGGGTGATGATGGTGTTGCATTCTTCCTGGTCGTCATAGAAGAAGAGCCATAAGGAGCGTTCCTCGTTGTCGGCAGCAGTAATGTAGCCAATGTGACCGTAGGTATGAGCGTCGTTCATGATACGGTCGTTTCGTTCTTTCTGCTGTTGGAAGCCGTCGTGTGTAGCTTTGGCTGTCGAGTTGGCTTCAAGCCTTTCGCTGATCATCCCGACGACAACGGTGCGTGAGACGGTCACGATATAGTCGTCGTAGGAGTTGTTGTTGGCTTCTTGTTCTATTTCGCCTTGACCGATGACGATGGCAGTATTGGGCAGCAACGAGTCGGGGGCTTGGAAGCTGTTCATGATTTCACGAATCTTGTCGGCAACGATGAGCGTGTATTTTTCGATGGCTTCGTCAGGTATTTGGCTGATGTCGGTCACGGTGTCGAAAATGGTATCGGACAAGAAATCGGTTTCGATACCGACGCCCACCATGACAGGATTGTCATCGTTAGGACAATTGAAATTAGAGGTGTCGTAAGACATAAAGCCAAAATCCCGTTTCAGCATTTCCCAATCTGTCTCATTGTCGGCTTGCAGCATCAAAGCATCGATGCATTTTCCGTTGACGGATAGGTCGCCGAGATAGGCCACGGTGAGGTTGCTGTTGTCGGCATACTTGCAGTACAACTCCATCGCCGCCTTATTGCTGGCTGTCGTCTCGGGTGACGCATCCCTTCCCTTGCAGGCTGACAGCCATAAAACAAGAAGCACGGCGAGATAAGCCCACGTTCCGCATCTTTTATGTATTCTAATCTTGCCCATGTATTGGTTATTTAATGACTTTGTTGGCCAAGTGCATGATGTCTTGTGCCGAGCAGCCGTTGTTGCAGATGAAACGAACGGTTTGGCTTTCCACTGTCACTTCCTTGGCTGTAGGGAGTCCGTCGTCGGGTTGGCCATGTCGGGTCAGTCCGGTGACGGCCACACCAATGAGGAGACTGGCTGCTGCCGTGATGGGTATCCATGGTGTGCGGCGATGGGAGGGAAAGGGAAAAAGATTCACTTCTGTCCCGGCTGAGGCTTGTTGTGCTTTTTCGACCCAGCGCAAAAGGGTTTCGTCGTCGGGCACTGCCTTTTCTGCTTCCACCTGCCATTGTTGGCTGCGTTGCCATTGGGTCTTGAAGTCGTCCTGATTCATTGTATTTATATTATTGTTCATTAGTCAAATGTTGTTCTCTCTCTCGTACAATGCTTTTAGTTTCCGCTTGGTGCGGGCAATGCGCATGGCTACGGCTCCCACAGAGCTCCCCGTCATTTCGGCGATTTCCTTATAGGAGAATCCGTCCAAGAAGGCGCGGACGATGACGCCGCTTTCTTCGGGCAGCGTGTTGATGAGTTGTTGCAGTTGCTGGTAATGCTCGTCGCTCGTCCCGTCGACCTTGTCTTCAACCTCAGCCGCCTCGATAGGTTCCGTTTGCGGACTTCTGACATCTTTGCGCCGCAGCATCAGCATGGTGTTCGTCGCTATGCGCCATACCCAAGTTTTTTCTGAACTGCGCTTTTCGAACGTCCCGAAGCTTCGCCAAAGGTTGATCATCACTTCTTGTATACAGTCTTCTATGTTCCAGGCGCTTCCAATGCTATAGTTGGAACAAACATGCCAAATCATCGCCTTGTGCCGAAGGGCAAGGGCTTTGAATTCGGCTTGTGTTGTTTCAATGTCGCTATTGATGGCTCCGTATGATTCGGAAGACTCCATTTCTTTCTGTGTGTCTTTTGCAGTGTTAGTTGCAAAGTCTAGGTATAAAATAACTCGTTTCCGCTTTTTTCCCCGAAAAATGGCATTGTGCTGTTATGATTTCATGTTTTTGGCAACTAATATTAAAAACCATATCTTGCATCATATAACATAATTCAAATAATTTAAGTATGAAACGAACATTTATTTTTTCAGTTTTGACTTTGGCACTCGCGTTGTTCTGCCAAGATGCATTCGCCTATGACTATTATGTCAATGGCATCTATTACCGCAAAGTTACGCACCAGGATCCAAGTGGAGGTTGCGGCGAGACTACCCTTATCGTGGTAAACGACGACTACCCGAATACGTATTCCGGCGACATCGTCGTTCCCGCAATGGAGACCATCAACGGGGAGAGTTATAGGGTGACTTACATCGGCAGCGAAGCTTTCTATGGTTGTGTCAACCTTACCAGTGTCACCTTGCCTGTTAATATTGTGAACATCGGTTACCATGCGTTTGCCGAGTGTCCGCTTCTGGAAGTCATGGAACTTCCTGAGGGGATGAAACAAATCAACTCGAATGCTTTTAGCTCTTGCCCCAATCTCGACTACATCTTCATTCATGACACTGAGCCGTTTTTCCTGTGGGATGATGCCTTGGCCGACATCAATGACCATGTGCAAATCGTGGTGCCTTGCAACTGCATAGAAGCTTTTGAGGCTGCTGAGGAATGGCAGGGTATTCTACTCTATGACGATTGTGGCAATGTGGGTGTCGGAGAGGCCGAAGCCGCCACTATGGACGTTTATCCCAATCCTGCTTCGGAAACCCTCACCATCGAAGCCGAAGGCCTCGTGACCATCGTCGATGTCATGGGCCGCACTGTGAGAACCTTGTTTGTGGAGAATAAACAGACCCTCAATGTGCAGGAGCTTCCAAGCGGTATTTACTTCGTGAAAGCAGGAAATGCAGTGAAAAAAATTATGGTTAAGTAAGCGGCTTCACTTAGTGATAAGCCTTCTCTCTGCCAGTAACAAGCCTTTTCTCTATTAGCAACAAGCTGTTTGTCTCAAGAAGGCATTACACACCGTCTCAATCATAGCATCTCAATTGTTTCAAAAACGCATCCCTGACCCCCGTTTTCCGCATCCAAGCAGGCCGTTTTGCACCAAAATGCCCTCCAGCTGACAAATAAATGCTGATTTTTTGGAACGCACTCATGCGCGTTTGGAAGGGGAAGAGCATCGGAAATAGGGGCTTTTGTGGGCGTTTTGAGGCCTTTTAGAGGAAAAAAACAGGGACTTTTTGTCCGATTTTGAGTCTTGGCATTACTGAAGTTAGTTGTATACTGAAGTTGCATCTTGTTGTTTTTCTGTTTTTTAGATGAATTTTAATTGTCGTTTTTCAGTAGCAGTCTGACAGCTGACAGTTGACAGTTGCTTTTTTTGAGGTGCCAAATCCTCTTATTATTATATATAACAACTTATATATTAACCCATGCTACTTTTTTTCTTTCTTCTTGATTTG
>CALEMB010000212.1 GCA_937902805.1 uncultured Bacteroidales bacterium | reverse complement strand
TGCTTTATTACTTGTATCATTCACATTTCACTTAATTTGAAAAATGATCAGAAGAACCGACCCCATGATTCCTCCGAGCTTTAGCAAGCTCGAATGTAGTTCAAGGTTGCGTTTATAAAAAGTAAGAATCGCCCTTCACGGTGTGTGAGGGGCGACTCTTATTACAACAGACTTCGAATTATTCTCAGTGATTACTGTACCTTGGTCATCTCGAAGGTGGCGGTATAGGTGGTGCCATCCTCACGCATACGCAGGGCCTTCCACTTCATCACACCGTCCTTGATGCTCTCAATCTCCCACCATTCGCGCAGTTCTTTGCTGTCGATGGTCTTCTTCCAACGGGTGCAGAGCAGAATGCCATCAACGAAATAGTCCGCCATGACATCGTTACCAGCCTTCCACTCGTCGTTCTCCTTGCTATAATATACGTAGGTGCCGTTGGCTTTGTACTCCCAGCGGTGCAGTTCGCCATCGGTGTGTTCGTCTTCGCTGCTGGTTACCTTGCCCTCCCAAGTACCAATGATGTCGTTTTCGTAGTCGTCGGATATGCGGATATAACGCTCCTTGTCATATACTTCATTGATAACCTGGTCGCCATCAACAAAGACTTTCCAGTCAGATTTCAACATCATGTCATTGGCTGTAATTGAGGAAATGTTAGCCACCATTACATGTTTGATGTGCTCATTTTCGAATGCAGTGAGCGTCACATCATTGCCATTGATAATGACATCGGCTGAGGCATGGTCGTTCCACGATTCGCTATAGTAATCAGAAAGACTACCGTATGCTTTTGTCGGTGACAGGAATGTGATGACAGCTTTCAGGTTGGTAGGACATGCCTGACCGTCCAGTTCTTCCACCATCCACTTACCTATAATCTTTTCGGCCACATTCAGGTCGGGCTGTGTGGGGTTATCGTCGTTCGACGAACACGATGTGAACACACTTGCGCCGCAAACGAGGATAGCGGCGAACATCCAATGGACAAAATTCTTTTGCATAATTGTTTGGGTTTAGATGTTAATAATAATGAGTTATTGATAAATGTTACACACAATTTTGGAATCATCGGGTCGGACTATTCCCATGGAGCATACAGACTATAAGTAGCACCAGGTTTGAGCATGATGTCTTTGATACAATAGCCATGGCCAT
>CALEMB010000211.1 GCA_937902805.1 uncultured Bacteroidales bacterium | reverse complement strand
GAGATCTACACTCTTTCCCTACACGACGCTCTTCCGATCTCGATCTGGAAAGGCTTTGGTTGGCGACCTTGGCTATGAGGACGGTAATCAGCACACCGAGTGCCACATTGACCAAAGCCATCAGGTTCATCGCCAAACCGCCTTTTTTGAAGGAGCGGAAGAAGCCCGGACCCACTTGTAGGCCGACAGCCACCACGAAGAGGATCAAGCCAAACTCCTTGATGACATGCAGCATCTCGGCATTGAGGCTGATGCCGCAGGCACTGAGGGCGATGCCCACGAAAAGCACCCAAGTGATGCCTAATGAGATTCTGGCGATTTTGATTTTGCCCAAAAGAAGGCCGACAAAAATGGACAGTGAAAGATATAAAATGGTGGGGCCGACGCCCGAACCAGTGAAAAGCTGCATCATGATTTCAACTTGATTGGTTTGAATTGACAAAAATAGTGTTTATTTCATCACGTTGCGGATGATGACCGAAATATTGTTGACGAACATATTCACGGCGATGGCCAACAGGATGACACCAAAGAACTTGCGCAGGATGAAAATCAGGTTCTCTCCAAGCAGCTTCCGAATCCTGTCGAGTTGGCTGATGACGATATAATCCAACAAGATGTTGAGCAACAGTGCGATGATGATGTTGACGACAGCATAGTCAGCACGCAGCGAAAGCAAGGCCGTCAGCGCACCGGGACCAGCAATTAACGGGAAGGCGATCGGCACGATGCTGGCTCCGCCCTTGCCACCGTCGTTCTTGATGATTTCACGACCCAAAATCATTTCCACCGCTAAGATAAACAGAACGAATGAGCCGGCAACAGCAAACGAAGCCGCATCGATGCCGAAGAGTTTCAAGAGGGCGTCTCCAGCAAAGAAGAAGGCCAGAAACAACCCCAAAGCAGTCAAACAAGCCTGTCCCGCCTTGATGGTCTTGTTTTGTTCCTTCATGCTGACAAAGATGGGGATGGAGCCAAAGATGTCGATGATGGCGGCCATCACGATGAAGGCGCCGAAGATTTCTACGAAGTTGATTTGACTGAACATATTTGTTTTCTTTTTTGAATGGGAGGTCAATACTCAGCTTTTGCCGTCATTGCGGACTTGATCCGCAATCTCCTGAGCGAAAAGGACACCCTCGAGTATTGGAGATGGCGGATGTTCCTCCGCCATGACGGTAAAGCGTTAGTGTAGTGATACCCAGCCTATGTTTATACAATGTTATTCCAAAGGTAATGGAAATGCGGCCCAAATCGTTTGAAGGCAGCCTCGTCGAGCATCTCTTGGAACTGGGGATGTGCTACCGAGATGATGAGTTTGGCCCTTTCTTGCAACGAGCGGCCATAAAGGTTCACCGCTCCGTATTCGGTGACAAACCAATGGATGTGGTTGCGCGTGGTGACAGCACCTGAGCCTAAATCCAAAGCGGGCACGATCTTGTTGATGCCCTTGCGCGTGGTGGATGGCATGGCAATGATGGCCTTGCCGCCTTTGGCACGTGACGAACCATAAACATAGTCTATCTGACCGCCAACACCGGAATAGATGCGTTCGCCTAAGGAGTCGGCACACACTTGTCCCGATAGATCAATCTGTATACCCGAATTGATGGAAGTCATTTTGGGCTGTTGTGCGATGATGAAAGGGTCGTTGGTATATTCCACGTCCATCAGTAGCACCTCGTGGTTGCCGTCGATGAAATCGTAGATTTTCTTCGAACCCATCACGAAGGTGGAAACGATTTTGCCCTTGTTGAGTTTCTTGTTGTCGCCCGTGATGACACCTTTCTTGACAAGCGGCAGGATACCGTCGGAGAACATCTCTGTATGGATGCCGATGTTTTTGTGGTTGTGGAGGCACGAGAGGATGGCGTTGGGAATGGAACCGATACCCATTTGGAGGCAGGCACCGTCTTCGATAAGTTCGGCACAATAGCGTCCGATGGTCTTTTCCACCTCGTTAGGTTCGGGCATGTCGACGGTGAGTAGGGGAGTGTCGTCTTCGACAAAGACATTGATTCTGCTGATGTGGACCAATGCGTCGCCAAAGGTGCGCGGCACGTGCTTGTTGACTACTGCTATGACGAATTCGGCACTCTCCATGGCGGCCAAGGTGGCATCGACCGACGAACCCAACGACACATAGCCGAACTTGTCGGGCGGGCACACCTGAATCATGGCCACGTTGCACTTGATGTAACGTTCCCGATAGAGTTTCGAGGTCTCGCCGAGGAAAACGGGGATATAGTCGGCCAGGCCTTTTTGGACGCTCTCGCGCACGTTGGCACCCACGAAGAAGGCGTTGTGCTGGAAGATACCTTCAAACTCTGGGTTGACGTAAGGCGCTGCGCCTTCGGTGTGCAGGTGATGGATGTAGACGTTCTTCAACTCTCCAGCGCGCCCTCTGTCGCATAAGGCTTTGACGAGGCATTGCGGCACATTCGACACCAGATCGAGATCGGAAGAGCGTCGTGTAGGGAAAGAGTGTAGATCTC
>CALEMB010000210.1 GCA_937902805.1 uncultured Bacteroidales bacterium | reverse complement strand
CTCTAACTTACAGTAATTTCAAAGAACTATTTTGATTTTTTAGTGGACAGCAATGTTCTTTTATGTCCAACAAACACTTTTTTTCCTTATTTTTGCGAAATAATTCTACACATCACTGTAATTAGTTGAACAGACTAAATTATTATTTTGTCATTTTTACATTTTTAGTTAATCGGTTATGTCTCAGATTAAGGTTTTATTGGCAGAGGATGACAAGAGCTTGGGAATGATTCTCAAAGCCTTTTTGGATGCCAATGGTTTTATTACTACGTTATGTCCCAATGGACAAGAAGCATGGAACGCTTTCAACCATGCTGAATTCGATTTTTGCATCACCGACATCATGATGCCTGTCATGGACGGCTATGCGTTGGCGAAACAAATCAAAGCTATCAGCCCGTCGATGCCGCTTGTTTTCCTCACCGCAAAGAAAGAGCACGACGACGTTTTGGAAGGTTTCAGAGTGGGTGCCGACGACTATGTTACCAAGCCCTTCAGCATGGATGAACTATTGGCCCGCCTGAAGGCCATCCATCGCAGAAGCATGCATATCCAAGTGCAGCCTTCGTTTTTCCAATTGGGCCAATTCTCATTCAATGCGCTCAGGCACGAACTCATCAAAGGTGACGAGGTCCAAAAACTCACCTCAAAAGAGTCTGACTTGCTGCTGCTGCTGTGCGAAAACATGGGTAACACTCTGGAGCGCTCCAAAGCCCTGCAACAGATTTGGAAAGAGGATTCCTACCTCAATGCCCGCTCCATGGACGTTTATATCACCAAGCTGCGCAAATACTTCAAGGATGATCCCAATGTGGACATCCAGAATGTGCATGGTGTAGGATTCAAGTTGGTGGTGAAATAAGAAACAACCCTAAACAAGCATCAAGCGCAAGGTCCTAAAAGGGATTTTGCGCTTTTTTATTCCGCTGTCCAAAGCGTGGATTCAGGCAACATCACCGTGGTGTCGGACACAAAATCCCAAATCACCTCGCTGGGTATCAATACTGTAGTATTGGTCAGGATGGCGAGAAAACGGCGGTGTGCCACCTCGCGGACAATGAGGCTACGGTATCCTTTCCACCAGCCGAAATGGAAATAGGTGTCGGGGTGTTCTTTGCTCATACGCCAACCGAAGCCGTAATTCTCGTCGTTTTTCCATTTCTCAGAGCCTGGCACAAACGCCTCGTTCTGCAAGCTGTCAGGCAACAAAAGACCACTGTCCAGGGCCAGATTGTATTTATAAAGATCCTCCACGGTCGAAAACATGATTTTGTCACCCATTACACCGTTGAGATAATCATTTTGTGTCTTTACGGGACCTCTACGGTACATATCGTGGCCGTGCACCTCGACAGGCATAAACAACGAAACTACCGTATCGTCACGCATAGAATAGATATAGGAATGCGTCATGTCACAGGGCTCGAATATACGTTCGCGCATGAAGTCCTCGAAGTGTTGTCCGCTCACCCGCTCCACCACCGATGCCAGCAGTGCATAGTTGATGTTGTTGTAGAAATAGCCACCACCAGGGGTGCCGTAAGGTTCGGGCTTTTTCTCGGCCAGCATTTTAATCAAAGCCTCATTGGAAAAAGGCTTCTTGCGGTCGGGCCAAAACTCATCCGCCATAGAATCGTAGCGTGGCAAACCTGAACGGTGGTGCAGCAAATGCCGTATCGTGACACCTTCGTATGGAAATTCGGGGATGTATTTCTGCACCTCGTCGTCATAGTCGAGCTTGCCGTCGGCCTTGAGTAACATGATGGCTTCGGCAGTAAACATTTTAGAGTCCGAAGACAGTTGGAAGGCATCGTCAACACGCAGTGAATCTTTTTGTCGCTTGCTCAAGTCGCGCCAACCGAAAGCCTGCTCATAGACGACTTCTCCTTGCTCGGCATAAAGCACTACACCGTTCATGCCTTTACGCGACAAGTCCGTAAAGGTCTTGTCGGCCATTTCGAAGCGTTGGGCAACAATCGCCTTGTTCAAGTCGACGAAAAGGCTGTCAACATTGATGATGGGCGTTTCATGGCTGCATCGTCTCCCACAAAAGGAAACCGTGACAACGACTGTCACTACGAGCAGTAATATTATGACTAGAAAGAATCGGCGTTTCATTTACGAGGGACAAATTTACATAAAATCGGTGTTTCATGGCTATTTTTCCGTAAAAATAAAGACTTCAATGGGTTAATTCGTTAATTATTACTACTTTTGCAGCCCAATTCACACCTATAATTTATCATTAATGTCACAATTTACCGATTTTGGATTGAATCCCGCTCTGTTGAAGGCTATAAAGGAGCTGGGGTTTGAAAATTCTATGCCGATACAGGAGAAGACCATCCCTGTACTCCTTGAGCAAGATGTAGACTTCGTGGGCCTTGCACAGACGGGAACGGGCAAGACGGCTGCTTTTGGCTTGCCGCTGTTGAACAAAATCGATCCGGAGCAACGTTGCGTCCAGGCGTTAATCCTTTGCCCAACGCGTGAGCTCTGCATGCAGATTACCCGTGACTTGCGCAATTATGCCAGGTACATTCCCGAAATCCTGATTGTGCCCGTCTACGGCGGTGCCAGCATCGAACTACAATTCAAGGACTTAGCCAAGAAACCTCAGATTATCGTGGCCACGCCCGGCCGTCTGCGCGATATGATCCGCCGCAACCGCGTCGACTTCAGTAATGTGAAGACCATGATCCTCGACGAGGCCGACGAAATGCTCAACATGGGCTTCCAAGAGGAAGTCGACGACATCCTCGAGTACATGCCCAAGGAAGGCCGCCACACCATGCTCTTCTCGGCCACCATGCCGAAGGAGGTGGAGGCCATCCTTAACAAATACATGACCGACCCCGTGAAGGTGGCCGTGGGCGAGCGCAACTCCGGCACCGCCAATGTCGACCACATTTATTATATGATGGCCGCTAAGGACCGCTATTCCGTGCTGAAGCGCATCATCGACTACACGCCATCGATTTATGGTATCATCTTCTGCCGCACCAAACTGGAGACCCAGGAGATTGCCGACAACCTTATCCAGGACGGCTACAACGCCGCTGCCCTGCATGGCGACCTCTCACAGGCTATGCGCGACAATGTCATGGACCACTTCCGCAAACGCAGCTTACAATTGCTGGTGGCTACCGACGTGGCTGCCCGTGGCATCGACGTGAAGGAATTGTCTCACATCATCAACTACAACCTGCCCGACGACATCGAGACCTACGTGCACCGCAGCGGGCGTACAGGTCGTGCCGATAAACGCGGCATCTGCATCAGCCTCATCAACCTCCGTGAGAAAGGCAAAATCAGACAAATAGAGAAAATCGTCGGTCGTCCCTTCGAGCGGGGCATTATCCCCACAGGAAAGGAAGTGTGTGAGAAGCAACTCTTCAACCACATCGACCGCATTGAGCATGTCGACATCAACCGCGAGGAAATCGACGACTACTTGCCTGTCGTTTTCCGCAAGCTGGACTGGATGAGCCGCGAGGAACTCATCACCCGCATGGTGGCCCTCAACTTCAACCGTTTCCTTGACTATTACAAGGATGCCGTCGACCTGAACGTGAACGAAAAAGACGAGAAGAAAGACAAAAAGGAACGCAAGAAGGAACGCGACCACAAGGACGAGACGATGAAACGCCTTTACTTCGGCATGGGCAAAAACGACCATATCCTGCCACAAAAAATCATCGGCAAAATCAACGACGTCACCCGCTCGAAGAACATCCCGATTGGCCGCATCGACCTCTATCCCGACTTCTCCTACGTTGACGTGGAAGAGAGCTTCGTGCCGCTGATTTTGGAGAGCTTCGCCGACCCGCATAGCAACCCGCGTGGCATCGTGGTGGAGGTGGCTAAAGAGCAGCCCGAGCGCAAGAAGAGCGAAAAGAAAGACTTCGGCGAGAAAAAAGAACGCAAGGAACGCCGCGACCGCGACGACTATCATGGCGGCGAACACCGTGAGAAACAAGACGACTTCCACGAGAAGAAAGAGCGCAAGACCAAATACGAAGAATTCTCCGAGAAGAAGGCAAAGAAGAAAAAGAAGGGCTTCGACGACGATAGGACGTATTATAAGTCGGAGCGTTCCCGCGATGGTCGTGAGTGGCTCGACCCCGATTGGAGAGAACATTTGGACGACATCGAAATCTTCATCGACGATGACGACCGCCCGAGCCGCAAACAACGCAATGCCGAGCGTGGTTTTGGTGCCAAGAAGAGCAGTGGCAATGCAAAGAGCAGTTCCTCAAAGAGCAGCAGCTCAAGAGGAGGCTCCTCGCGTGGCAGCAGTTCCTCAAGAGGTGGTGGTTATTCTTCTAGGGAATCGAACCGTGGTCGCCGTGGCGCCAGCCGTTATGACGACAACGATTATTACTCACCGCGCCGCAGAGGAGGAGGCCGTAGAAGATAATGGCTACGTTTAAAACATGGATGAAAGCAGCGCGTCCTCGGACGCTGCTGCTTTCTTTTTCCGGAGTGCTGCTGGGAGGATTCTTAGCCTATAGTGTCGGCCCTTCGGCAGGCTCAGGGACCTTGACCATCATACTTTGTGCCTTAACCGCCATTCTGCTCCAAGTCCTTTCCAACTTCGCCAACGACTACGGCGACTTCAAGAAAGGCACTGACAACGTGAAGCGCGTTGGACCGCAACGAGAGATGCAGAGCGGTGCCATCACCGAACAGGAAATGAAACGAGGCTTGGGCGTTACCGCTTTATTATGCCTAATTTCAGGTGCTTTACTGGTTTTTGTTTTCTCAGGTTTGATGTGGCAAGAACTTGCCGTTTTTGCCGCCTTGGGTCTCGGTGCAGTGTTGGCTGCCCTGTTTTACACCTTGGGCAAACATCCTTATGGCTATCGCGGCCTTGGTGATTTGTATTGTTTCCTTTTCTTCGGTTGGGCGGCTGTAGCAGGCACTTTCTATCTTGCTACCAAAGTATTGGATTTCCATGTTTTGTTGCCTGCCACCGCTATGGGGTTTCTCTCCAATGCCGTTTTGAACATCAACAACATGCGGGACTATGAGAACGACAAGGCCTCGGGCAAAAATAGCCTCGTGGTGAAGTTAGGGTTAAAAAAAGCCTTTGTTTACCATTGCCTGCTCATCATTGGGGCGTTCGTTTGCCTCACTGTTTTTCTCATCCTAAAACAAGCACCTTATTATACATACGCTTTTTGGCTGCTTTTCCTCTTGTTCCTCAAAGACTTGGTAGCCATTAAGAAAACGTATCCCGAACAACTCGACCCGTTTTTGGGCCGTCAGGTCAAACATTCTTTCCTTTTGGTGCTGGTTTTCGGTGTGTTGTTGTTGTTTTGATTTTGGATTTTTTTCAAAAAAAGCATCACCATCCAAAATTGTTTATATCTTTGCATCCAATTCTTCGAATCATAAACACTTAAAATAATTACAGCTATGAGAAAAACTTTACTTTTCGTATTCGCGTTGCTTTTTGCAACAGCAGCCATGGCACAAACCCGTGCTGTCTACATTGAGGAGACCTTTGATGGCAACGCCCTTCCTGCTGGTTGGACTAGAGTTGGCGTTGGTGTCAACAACTGGTCCATTTCATCGACAAATAATGCAGGCGGGCAAGCCAATGAGCTTCTCTTAAACTGGAGCCCCCAGTTCAACGGCCTTGCCCGTTTCGTATCCCCCGTCGTTGACTTGACTGGACTGAACAGCATTGTCATTTCGTTCAAGCATTGCCTCGACAACTACAGCGGTTCTCACACTCTGGGTATTGCTACCACTTCCGACGGTGGCAACACCTGGAACCAGGCATGGACCCAGAATTATTCAACGGACGGAAGTTATACGGTGACCCAACAAGTCACCACAGCCGACGTGGGTAGTGCCAATTTCCAATTCTGCATCTTCTACAACGGAAATTCTTACAACATGGACAACTGGTTCTTCGATGACATCAAGGCGTTCACTCTTGAAAACCTAGACATTGCCACTACAGGTACTAATTTACCTGACATTCATGGTATTGGAAACATGTCGGTCAGCTTGGGTGTCATGAACTATGGTAGCACTACCGTCACCTCCATCGAGGCCTCTTACGAAGTTGAAGGCATGGAACCTGTGACGCAGATCTTTAACGTCAATCTTGCTTCTTTGGCCACCACGAACTTGAACTTCACCCAACCTATCACCCTGCCTAATCCTGGCAGCTATCCTGTTACATTGAGAATCCTCCATGTGAATGGCGAGGAAGACGATATCGCAGAAAACAACACGTGGGAAAAAACCGTTTCCGTCCCGCTTGACTTTGTCCAGAGAATTCCCATGATTGAGCACTTCTCGTCTTCCACCTGTGGCCCTTGCGTGAGCGTGAACAACCAAATGAACACCTTCTGCAACAACAACGCCGGTCGCTTCACCTATACCAAGTATCAGATGAACTGGCCCGGCAACGGTGACCCCTATTACACTGCCGAAGGTGGCGTGCGCCGCGTTTATTATGGTATTAGCGCCGTTCCGAATGTCATCATTGACGGTGTGAATCTTGGTAGCACTGCCGTTAACGCAAACACCTTCAACCAGCATGCCGACGAACCTGGTTACTTCGACGTGAGAGGCTCCTTCACCGTTGAAGGCAACGATATCCACATTATCGCTGACGTGATGCCATACGTTGACGTTGAAGCTCGCGTGTATGTTTCGGTTAACGAAAAAGTGACGCACAATAACGTAGGCGGCAACGGTGAAACCTCGTTCCACCATGTCTTTATGAAGATGATGCCTGACGGCGAAGGTTCTTCCATCGCTTTCTCGGGTGCAGAATTGCAACGTCTGGAGTTCACCCAAAACATGGGCTCCACCCACGTTGAGGAAATGAGCGACCTGGAAGTGTCCATCTGGGTGCAGAACAACGGTTCGAAGTATGTGTATAACAGCCACTTCGCTTACGAATATACCGAAGTCCATCCGTATCCTGTCGAGAACCTGACCTTGACTGAAGCCAATGCTCCTAGAGGTATGATGGTGGCCGCTTGGGATGCTCCAACCGAGGGCAACCCTACCGGATACAATGTCTATGTCAACAATGAACTGGTGGCAGAAAACATTACCGATACTGAATATGCGTTTGAAGGCGATCCTGAGGTGTTCTATGTGGTCGGTGTAGTTGCTTTGTACCCCAATGAACAAACTTCTGTCAGAACAGTGGCCGTGGCGACCGAAAGTATGCAAGATATGGGATTGTATATCGCCGGTTCACCTTACATTGATTTGACGGTTGATGAACCTACATTTGATGCCTCCGTAATCAATGGCAATTATGCCTCGCACGAACCCATTGAGATTACTGCCATAACCGAAAGCAATCCTACAGGCGACCAGTACCTGATTATTGAACCTTCCAATGAGTTGCCTTATACCATCAATGAAGGAGAAGAGTTCTTCTTCAACATCGGCGCGGCTGTTGTGGTTGGAAGAAGCGTTGCGGAAACTATCATTAAGGTGGAATCCAATTATGGAGACGTGTTCTTCAATGTTACTGTTGACGGCGAGCTGCTGAGTATCTCAGAGGTTGCATCAACGACAAAGATCTATCCCAACCCCGCCAACGCCAGCGTGAGTGTTGTAGCTGAAAACGATATCGAGAGTGTGAAGGTTTACAATGTGCTGGGTGCCTTGGTGGAGACCATCCCTGCCAACGGAAAGAGCGTCAACGTGAGCTTGAACGGCTACAGCAACGGCGTCTACTTCTTCAACATCCTCCAAAACGACGGCACGGTGAGCAACCAGCGCGTCGTGATCAGCCACTGATGATGTTGGAGTCAATCCAAAAAATAAGGGAACCCGATCG
>CALEMB010000209.1 GCA_937902805.1 uncultured Bacteroidales bacterium | reverse complement strand
ATCCATTCCGTTGAGGCTGGTATCATTCTTATTGCAGACGGTTGTGATATGACAAAAGGACGTGCCCGCATTCCTTTGGAAATACCGTCAAAACCGGCTGAAGGCGACATCCACAAGTATTCTGCAAACTCTATCGAAAAGGTTAAAATAGGACGAGGGAATGAGTGTCCCTTGAAAATTGAGGTACACATGAGGGCAGAGGTTGGCTTCTTCCAAGTCGAGGAAGTCCTGATTCCCAAGATTCAGTCAAGTCCAGCCAAGAGCCTGCTGGAGTTGTATGCAGGAGTTGAGGGCGAGGAAATGAAACGGTATATGTAATGTCAAGTTTAAATACTGATATGAGAATGAAATTTATCATGGCAGGACTCTTAGCCTGCATCGGTATCACTGCGCAAGCGCAGGATACCAAAACAAAGGAGCCGAAAGGCAAAGCGATTGTGCAAGTGTTTGGAAACATCCACACAGGTTTTGGAGTTGAGAATGACAATCGGGGCTTTGAATTAGACAGAAGCTACTTGGGGTATGAATATAAACTCGGAAGCGGATTGTCTGTCAAGGGTGTATTAGACATCGGCAAGTCGTCAGATGTAAGCGATTACCAGCGCATTGCTTATATTAAACATGCAATGGTATCGTGGGAAACCGGTCGTCTTGTTTTAAACGGCGGACTTATTTCGACAACACAATTCAAGTTTCAAGAAAAGTTCTGGGGCTATCGCTACATCATGAAGTCTTTCCAAGACGAATACAAGTTTGGTAGCAGTGCCGATTTGGGTATCTCTGTAGCCTATAAGTTTGCTGACTGGATTTCGGCTGATGCAATTATCGTGAACGGCGAAGGATATAAGAAGATTCAGATAAAAGATGGTCTGAACTATGGCTTAGGTGTGACACTCACTCCGGTAAAGGGTTTCCAGATACGTCTGTATGGCGGTCTTAATGAAAGCGGAGAAAAGGGTGGCAAAGCTATCAAGAACATGGCTGCATTTATGGGCTATAAGCATGAGAAGTTCACCATCGGAGCAGAGTACAACTACATGATGAACGCATCACATAAAGAAAATGCCGACCAAAACGGCTATTCAGTCTTTGCCTCCGTAAATCTTCCCAAGAAAGTCTCGTTATATGCACGATTCGATGATTTGTACTCAAAGAATGATTGGAACATTGCTAAAGATGAATCTACAGTAATACTTGGTGCACAGTTCAAACTCGGCAAGTATGTAAAGATTGCTCCTAATTTCAGAACGGCAATGCCTAAAGCCGATGGCGTAAAGAGTAAATACTCGGCATACGTAAATTGTTACTTTGGTATCTGACAAACATTTAAATAATTAGTATCATTATGAAAAAGATTTTCTCGTCAATTATGACATTGATAATTGCCATAACAATGGTATCGTGTGGCGGTAACGCTAAAAATGGTGTTCGTAAGGCTCAAGAACTTTCGGGAGCAGGTGCAACATTCCCTCTTCCTTTTTACAATGTGGTTTTTGAGAACTTTGCTCAGGTAAATGGTGATATAGTTGCGTACGGTGGTGTCGGATCGGGCGGTGGCGTTCGCAACTTGCGCGACAAGGTTGTGGATTTTGCTGGCAGTGATGCTTTCCTCACTGATAAAGAGATGGCAGAAATGGCGCCTGTTGTTCACGTCCCAACTTGTATGGGTGCCGTTGTTGTAGCCTATAATTTGGACGGCGTAAAGGAATTGAAACTTACAGGTGAGGTCGTTGCAGACATCTTCGCTGGCAAGATTAAGATGTGGAACGATGAGCGTCTGGCCGCTCTCAATCCTGGTGTGGCGCTCCCTGCCGAGGCCATCATTCCCGTATTCCGTTCCGATGGTTCAGGCACGACATTCATCTTCACCGACTATCTTGCAAAAGTCAGTCCTATGTGGAAAGAGAAGTTCGGTGCCGGCAAGTCGGTAAATTTTCCTTCGGGACAGGCCGCTAAGGGTAATCCCGGTGTTGCAGGCGTCATCTCACAAACCAAAAACTCTATCGGTTATGTAGGTTCAGAGTACGCATTTGCACAGAAGATTCCCTATGCCATCATTCAGAACGCGAGAGGTGAATTTGTGTTGCCGACGGCTGAATCTATTTCAGCAGCCGCGGCAGGCACAATTCCAGCCGACACCCGTACGTCAATCACCAATGCGGATGCCGCCGGTGCCTATCCTATCTCGGCATTCACCTGGATAATTATATACAAGGAGCAGAACTACTCCGGCCGTAGCAAGGAGCAGGCCGAAGCCACACTCGATCTGTTGCAGTATATTCTCTCTGACGAGGTACAGAACATCACCTCGGAAGTACACTACGCCCCGCTGCCAGCGAAGGCAAAAGAATTGAGTATGGAAAACCTGAAGGCCGTAACATACGACGGAGTTGCGATACTGCAGTAAAGTTTTGGATTGGTCTATGAATGATAAACTTTACAGAATAATATTGTTTGTAGCAGCATTGATTGTGCCGATAGTGTGCGGGGGCGTTGTTTACGCCCTCGTCACTGACGCATACGATGCTTTTGAACATTTCGGATTTCTGAACTTCCTTACCTCTTCGCAGTGGAGCTACACCGCAGGCAATGAACAGTACGGAGCGTTGCCATTCATTACAGGCACACTGATGACTGCCTTGCTGGCGCTCGTCTTTTGCATTCCCTTTTCACTGCCCGTTGCACTTTTCGTGGGCGAATATTTCAGGGGGACAAAGGTTGCATCGGTGTTGAGTACCGTAACCGACTTGTTGGCGGGTATTCCGTCGATTATATACGGCCTGTGGGGCTTCTTCACGCTACGGCCCATCCTTATGGCACTTGATATCTCGCCACAAGGCTCGGGCGTACTGACCGCATCACTTGTTTTGGCCATAATGATTATTCCCTACGTGGCATCGCTTAGTGCCGAATTTATCAAGATGGTGCCAAACGACTTGAAAGAAGGAGCATACAGCCTGGGGGCGACCCGCGCCGAGGTGATAAGAAAAATCATTTTCCCCGTAGCCGGTTCGGGCATATTCTCTTCGTATGTATTGGCTATAGGCCGGGCGTTGGGTGAGACAATGACCGTTACAATGCTTATTGGAAATACCAACAATATTCCCGATTCTATACAATCGACGGGAAATTCTATGGCTTCAATCATTGCCAATCAGTTTGGCGAGGCAGACGATTTGCGCCTGTCGTCTTTGATTGCCATAGGATTGGTATTGTTTCTGATTACCGCCCTTATCAATATAATAGGTAAAATTATGATTAAACGCGCAAGGATAGTTTAATTATGGATAGATCGAAAATAAAACGCCGTTTGGCAAAAGACAAGTTGATGCTTTGGGGCATTTGCCTGTTGGCAGCACTTACTGCCGTTCCGTTGCTTGCCATTTTGGGAGAAGTATTGCTGCGTGGCTACCATCAACTCTCTTGGGCGTTCTTTACAGAGCCGACGCCAACAGCGTACAAGGCAATGAAGGCTATCGAAGCGGGCGAACCCATACCCGGAGGCATCGCAAATGGTATAGTCGGAACAATGATTATGCTTGGCATGGCTGTAATTGTTGCCGTTCCGTTGGGCATTCTTTGTGGAGCATTTTTGGCAGAGAACAGCAAGAACAGATTTGCTCAATTTGTTAGTTATCTGACTGACCTTCTGCAAGGTACGCCATCGGTAATTATCGGTATCATCACCTATATATGGGTGGTTGTTCCGATGAAAGGCTATTCGGCAATCGCAGGCAGCGTGGCACTCTGCATCATGATGGTTCCGCTTATCGTTCGTTCAACAGAAGAGACCCTGAAGATTCTTCCAGCATCACTCAAGGAGGCGGGATTGGCTCTCGGAGGCAACAAGGCACGAGTGATGATGAAAGTGCAGTTACCTGCTGCGTTCGGTGGTATCTTCACAGGCATACTACTTGCCGTTTCGCGAGTAATTGGAGAGACTGCACCGCTAATGTTCACAGCTCTTGGTTGTTCGCTTATCCGCTTCTCTGTTGATAAGCCCATCTCGGCAGTACCTCTGCTTATTTGGGAATTTTTCAACGATCCTAACTTGCAAGAGTTGATTTGGGGTGCATCGCTCTTCCTCTTGCTATTTGTACTTGCATTAAATCTTACCGCTAAATATCTTGTAAAGAGATGGAATCAGTAACACCCATACTTGAATTTAAGAAGACTTGCGTATCATATACCAAGCAAACAATGGCTGTGAAGTATGTATCGGCAGCCATCGAACAAAATACCATTACTGCTATTATGGGACCTTCCGGATGTGGAAAGTCCACCCTCCTGCGTGCAGTGAACCTTATGCACAGTCTCTATCAGAACATACGTGTTGACGGCGAGATTTTGCTCAATGGCGAAAATATTCTTTCGATGGAACCAATCGATGTGCGCCGTCGTGTGGGTATGGTCTTTCAGCGTCCCGCACCGTTCCCCACGATGAGCATCTATGATAATGTTTTGTCGGGATTTTCCTTGAATGGTATTAAACTTTCAAAGGCAGAAAAAGACACAACAGTTGAACGCTGTTTAAAAAGCGTGGCGCTCTGGGATGAAGTGAAGGACGTGCTGAACAAGAAGGGCACATTCCTTTCTGGCGGTCAGCAGCAACGCTTATGCATTGCCCGTGCTTTGGCAATGAAGCCCGATGTGCTATTGATGGACGAACCCACATCGGCTCTTGACCCTATCGCAACGAAACATATCGAGGAACTTTTGCTCGATCTTCAAAAGGAGGTTACCATCTTGATAGTAACCCACAATATGGGGCAGGCAAAGCGCATATCGTCAAAATCGATGTTTATGTATTTGGGGGAACTTGTCGAGTACGGAGATACCGAAACGATGTTTACAAACCCTATTGACGAACGGACAAAGGCTTATCTGACGGGAAAGATGGGATAATCAAATAATTGGAAAGATGGATACTTTATTTCTCGGAATAGTCATATTCCTGATCGTACTTGCAGTGTTCGACCTCGTGGTCGGGGTGAGCAATGACGCAGTAAACTTTCTGAACTCTGCCATCGGTGCCAAGGTGGCGAGGTACCGGACGGTGGTGACGGTGGCGGCCGTCGGTGTGTTTGCCGGAGCGGCCTTGAGCAACGGCATGATGGACGTAGCTAGGCATGGCATCATGACACCGGCCTACTTCTCGTTCTATGACGTGATGTGCGTCTTCTTGGCGGTGATGGTGACAGACGTGGTGCTGCTCGATGTATTCAACACGCTTGGCATGCCGACATCAACCACCGTTTCGATGGTGTTTGAATTGTTGGGTGGAGCCTTCGCCATCGCATTATTACAGATTGCCAAAGGCGCAACAGCAATCGATGGCACCTTGCTTTCGTTGGGCGACCTGCTCAACACGGAAAAGGCCATCTCGGTTATCTTTGGCATCTTCCTTTCAGTAGCCATCGCGTTTGTCCTCGGTACATTGGTGCAGTGGGTGGCGCGTCTGGTGTTCACCTTCACCTACCGTGTGAATGGCGTTACCACCAATCACACTGGCAATATGGGAAACCGCCTGGGTTCTTCGCTCAAAATCGGCATCTTCGGAGGCATTGCCGTGACGAGCATTGTTTGGTTCCTACTCATCAACGGGTTGAAAGGTTCAAACATTATGACACCAGTGGTGAAATCGTACATCGATGAGAACACATGGCTGATCTTGGGAGGTGGTTTCGCTATCTTCTCCATCATCTTGACGATTTTGAGTGCCTTTAAACTGCCTATTTTGAAATTTGTGGTGCTACTGGGCACCTTTGCGTTAGCCATGGCATTTGCTGGCAACGACTTGGTGAACTTCGTAGGTGTGCCCCTAACTGGTCTTGACGCCTACAATGACTATGTGGCCAACGGTTCGGGCGATGCTTCGTCGTTTATGATGAAATCGCTGATGGACACGGCGCACACTCCCACAATCTATCTGGTCATTGCAGGCATAATCATGGTGCTCTCATTGGTGCTCTCAAAGAAGGCACAAAATGTGGTGAAAACTTCAGTTGACCTATCCCGTCAAAATGAGGGCGACGAGATGTTTGGCTCAAGTGGTGTCGCCCGTGCCTTGGTGCGCACAAACAAAAAAATAGCGACAGCTGTTGCTGCATTGATACCCAATCGCATTAAGAAATGGATTGACTCGCGCTTTAATGCCGACGAAGCAGTGTTGCCCAATGGCGCGGCATTCGACCAGATTCGCGCAGCCGTCAATCTTGTTCTCGCAGGACTTCTTGTCGCTCTCGGCACAAGCATGAAACTTCCGCTTTCCACCACATACGTCACTTTTATGGTGGCCATGGGAACTTCGCTTGCCGACCGTGCTTGGAATCGCGAAAGTGCTGTGTTTCGCATCACGGGTGTTTTGAGTGTCATTGGCGGTTGGTTTATTACCGCGGGCGCGGCCTTTATCATTTGTTTCCTCGTCACCAATGCATTATTCTTTGGATCGTTTGTGGCTATGATTATTGCCATTGCTATGTCCATCATCCTGCTCATCCGCAGCAATTTGCGCCATGAGAAGAACAACAGAAACGAAGAAACCGATAAATTGTTTACGGAGATTTTGCATAGTAGTGATAAAACTGCATGTTGGGTTATGCTTTGTAAACATTTGAAAATTACTACTTTAGATAACCTTCAATTCGTGGTAGAGAACTACAAAGCCCTAACTACCGCTTTCTTTAACGAAGATTACCGTATGCTTAAGCATACGGTTGCCCGGTTTGATAGTCAGCGCAAAGATATAAAGCGTCAGCGCCGTAAACAGATTGTCGCATTGCGCCGTATAGACACAGTGTTAAGTGTAGAGAAAGGCACTTGGTACTTCCTAATCATCAATTCCCTTTCGCAAATGGTTTACTGTCTGAAACGCATGGGCGAGCCATGCCTGGAGCATGTCGGCAATAATTTCCGTCCTATTCCCATTGGTTATGCCAAAGAGTTTCTCATCCTTCGCGATGAGATAGTATGCATTTTCAATCGGGCTTTCTCCGATGAAACCAGCAATCAAATTCGCGATGATGCCGCCAAAATCCAAAGCAAGCTATCTGATTACCGTAAAATAATCATTAAGGATATCCAAACCAAACAACTCAACATTGAGAGCATGACTGTCTTCCTCAACCTTGTTCAAGAATCGCAAGAACTTCTTAGTGCTTTGCGCCATACGATGAGAGGCAAGGATAAGTTTGAGGAATAGGAAAAAAGCCACGAAAGCCTAACTGGCATAGTTCTTACAGATTCACCCTATGATTCGGCTACCGACACGCTCGCCGAAAAACGGCTGCAAAAGTACGGAAAATTGAGGAAAGGATGTTCCCTCTTGAGCGAAAAAAATCCGTAACTCAAGCCTTTGCCTGAATTGCGGATTTATACTCCTATATTACTCCCAATCGGAAAGACAGATAAACCGCATAGATTGTGAGCAACAAAGCTCCTCCCCATCGGTTGATGGTTCGCTTCTTGTTGCAGATTAGCAAAAGCCAGATGACAGCCCCACTTAGTGCCACCAAGAAAGAGTCCAATTCAACACCTTGATAGGCAGGCAAAGGTCTTATCAAGGCACTTGTGCCCAAAATAAAGAACACGTTAAAGTCGATTATTTTACTACAGCCAACTTTATTAAGTTCCTTGACGCTATGGGGAATA
>CALEMB010000208.1 GCA_937902805.1 uncultured Bacteroidales bacterium | reverse complement strand
TGCCTCAAAACCATAGCAAGCCTATAGCAACGCTATACCAAGCCTATAGGTACTCCGAGGTAACTCCGAGGTAACTTCGAGGCAACACTGTGATTTCTCTCAGTTTCCTCCCGGTTTCTTCCCAGAAGTTTCCTCCCGGTTTCCTTCCAAATCCGTGTCCCGCGTCAAAAATCATGTAGCTTAATTTTGAACAGTTACTTATCTTTGGATTTCAGGAGAAAAAAGCCTAAAAATACAGTTTCCGAACAAGTTTTGACGCAGTTTCGGAAAAATGCGTTATCTTTGCGCCCAAATATATTAATTAGGAATGTCCGAAAACAACTTTTCAACCGGCTATACCGACCTGCGCCTGCTCCATACCTCCCGCTATGGCAACAGCCGCGTCTTTACCGCTAGTTTCAATGGTAAGAAAGTCATTGTCAAGGCACTGAAGGAGGAATACGCCAACGATGCCGCCTGCAAGGCATTGCTCAAACAGGAGTATGAAACCACCTCAATGCTTGAAAACAAATATATCCGCAAGGCCCTCGACTTCGTGACCATCGAAGGCTATGGCGACTGCATCATCTTCGAATATATCGACGGCAAATCACTGGCCGAACACGTGCGCGTGGGCACCCTCTCCGAGAAACAGGTGAAGAGCATCCTCACCGAGGTGTGCGACGGCTTGTACTACCTGCACCGCAACGGTATGGTGCACTGCAACCTCAGCCCCGAAAACATCATGGTGACCACCGACTGCCGCGCCCGCCTCATCGACATCGGTGTGCCGGAGACCAAGCAGGATGCCGACCGTGAGTTGCTCATCAAGGAAATGGAATTCATCGCCCCTGAAATCATCAAGGGCGAAGACTATGACGCACGCGCCGACGTGTATTCCATCGGTAAAATCATGGAGTTCATGGGCGAACGTAACATCTCGAAGCAGTTTGGCAATGTGGCCACCCACTGCACGCAGTTCTCCCGCGAACAGCGTTTTGACAGCATCAGCGACGTGCGCTCCGCCATCTCCAAGGGTCATAACTTCGTGAAATTGATTATCCTCGCCGCGGTGGCGCTTGTCGTCATCATTTTGGCGTTAGTTTATGTGCCGAAAATCAATGCCAACGTCGAGAAGGAACGTGAGCAACGCCTTTCCGTCGAGTTCGACCGTCAGATGGAGACGATGCAAGGGCAGCTTCCCGAGCTGTGCAAGAAATATGAGCTGAAGTCGCTTGATGAACCCATAGAAGTGGATTGGTCGGAAGACAGCCTGAAGCTCGTCGAAGAACTGAGGCAGTATCTGGCTATGGACGATTATAAGGCCAAGGCCATGCAAGCCATCGAAAGCCAAAGGTTGGGCATCGAGAGCTACCGTCAGTCCAACTTCGACCGCCTGCTGCTCGACGAGTTCCAAACCACCACCGACAGCGTCGCCGTGGTGATGCGCTCGGCCTTGCAGGAACCGACGGAAGCCCGCCTGCTGGAAGAAGCCAAAAAATGGTACCGACAAGGCGAGTGACTTTTCTTGATCTCTTGAAATATTAGGGACATTTTGGAGTTATTGCTTAAAACGACAACGAAAGTGCAAAGAAGAACCAACATATTTGTGGCGATAGGCTGTGTCATTGGACTGCTGCTTTTCAGCGGCTGCTCCACCAAGAAGAACACGCTCACCCGCCGCATGTACCATAACCTCACCAGCCACTACAACATCTTTTTCAACGGAGAAGCGAGCCTCAAGGACGGCGAGAAACAGCTCCGTACCCAAGTGCAGGACGACTATTCCAAGGTGTTGAGGGTGTATAACTACGGCACCCAGCAAAACGGCATGGCGATGAACTCGACCATGGACCGCGCCCTCGAAAAGACCGCCATCTGCGTGCAGAAACACTCCATGAAGTTCAACAACCGTGAGCGCGTGAGATGGATCGACGATGCCTACCTCATCATGGGCAAGGCACATTTCTTCAAGCACGACTACATCCCCGCCAAGCGTACCTTCGACTTCGTGGCAGAGGAATACAGCTACAACAACATTGCCCTCGTGGCCAACATGTGGCTTATCAAGACCTATATCCAGACCGAGGAATATCCCAAGGCGGTGGCCAAGATTGAACAGCTGCTGGCCAGGTCGGCAGGGGTGAGCAAACCGCCCAAGGAGCTGCAACGCAACATTGACTTCACCATCGCCGACTATTACATCGCTGTGAAGGATTACACCAAAGCCATCACCTACCTGAAGAGCGGCCTCATCTTCAACAAAGACCGTGACCTGTGCACCCGCGCCATGTTTATCCTGGGACAGATTTACATGCTCCAGAACGATGCCACGCGCGCCACGGCACAGTTCAAGAGAGTCCTCAAGCGCAACCCCGAATATGAGATGGTCTTCGAGTCGAAGATGAACATGGCCAAGATGGGTAACGCCAACAACGCCGCCGAGCTTTACAAGATGATGAACAAGATGCTCCGCGACTTGAAAAACGAGGAGTACTGCGACCGCATCTACTACGCTATGGCAGAGTTGGCCCTTCGTGAAGGCAACGAAAGCAAGGCCATAGACTACCTGAGGAAGTCGGTGGCGGCTTATACGAACAACCAAATTCAGCGGATGATGTCGTCGCTCAAGGTGGCTTCCATTTTCTTCGACAGAAGCGAATATGAGTTGGCACAGGCTTACTATGACACCGCCGTTTCAAGCATGGACAAGAAATATGAGGGCTACGACAGCATCATGAACATCTCGCAGACCCTCAACGAGCTGGTGATGTATGCTTCTACTGTCCACGATCAGGACAGCTTGCTGCGTGTCGCCGCCATGGATTCCGTCTCGCGCAATAAGATTATCGACAAGATCATCGCGCAAGTCATGGAGGAGGAACAGCTGGAGCGTGAACGCGAAGAATATGAAGAGCAGCTGGCCCTCATGGGCTCCACCACAAGCCAGTCGGGAATCGAAGAGAAGGAGCAAGACTCGAAAAACGCTGCCACATGGTATTTCTACAACCAAAGCACGGTCTCGAGGGGTATGACGGAGTTCACCCGCAAATGGGGCATGCGTAAGAACGAGGATAACTGGTTCATCAGTGACAAGCGAAGCCTTTCCAATGCTTTTGCCGACAACGGCGAAGAGGAATCGTCGAAGACGGAACAAGCCAGTGGCGATTCGTTGGCAGCCAACTACACCAATCATGACCGCGGCTATTATCTGCAAGGCCTGCCTTTCACCGACGAACAAAAGGCAGTGGCCGACTCGCTCATCGCCGACGGCCTCTATCATCTTGGTTTCCTCTATATGGACCGCCTCTCCGACCTGCCGCGTGCCATCGAGTCGTACGAACATTTTGTCACACGCTATCCGGGCAATGAGATGGAACTGCCTGCGTGGTTTGCGCTCTACAAGATGTACCAAGACCTCGGCAACGAGGAGCAGTCGATGGTCTACAAAGGCAAGATTTTCGACAAATACCCCACTTCGAGCTATGCCGAGTTCATCAGCGACCCGACTTACTTCGAGAAGATGAAGGCTCAGGAGCGTGAGGCCTCCGATTTCTACTCCAGGACGTATGAAGCTTTTGAGCAGGGTCAATATTACCGCGTGAAGATGAACACCGAACGTGCCATGCAGATGTATGAGACCGACACGGCCTTCATGCCGCGCTTCGCCTTCCTCCATGCCGTCGCCATGGGCCGCCTCGTCTCCATCGACACGATGGCCTATGCCCTTTACGACCTGGTGCGCGACTATCCCAGGAGCGGCATCACGCCATACGCCCGCCGTGTGCTCGAAGATATCAACGAGGAATATCATCTGGGCATGGTGCTCGATAATTTGGATAAGGGAGAGGCTGCTGGCAAAGAGCCTGAAATCAAGAAGGAGACACCCTATGTCTACGAGCCCAACACCCAGCATTTCGTGATGATGGTTTGCAACTCCAAGTTGGTGCGCGTCGAGCCGCTGAAAGTGCGTATCAGCGACTTCAACAAGAAAGAGCACCGCACTCAGACCTTCAACATCAACAGTGTCATCCTTGACGAGAGCCATACCATAGTGACTGTCGGCAATTTCGACAACGAACAAAAAGCCGCTGACTACATCACCTCTATGTTCATCAACGACTATGTGTTTGGCGGCATCGACAAGTCGAGCTACACCATCACTCCTATCTCAATTAAGAACTATCCCATTTACTATCAAGCCAGGGACTTGAACGAATATATCAATTTCATAGAATCCAACAAAAAATAACAGCTATGGCAATAATGGAATCACAACCGCGCAACCTCATTGGTGCCGGTACAACCATCAAGGGCGACATTGAGTCGAACGGCGACATCCGCATCGACGGCCGTCTCATCGGTTCGCTGAAATCGAACGGTAAGGTCGTCATCGGCCAGACCGGTGTCATGGAAGGCGATCTCTCCTGCAAACAAGCCGAAGTGTCGGGCGTGGTGAAGGGCAACATCAACACGGATGAACTGACCGCCCTGAAAGCCACTTCCAAGGTGGAAGTCGACCTCAACACGAAACAGCTGCTCATCGAAGTGGGCGCCCAGTTCACGGGCAAATGCACTATGGGACAGCAATCGACGGTGGCGATGCCCAAACAAAAAATCGGCTGACAATGACTGAAGAGATGCAAAAGCGTTTCGGCTACAAGCTTATCGAAGAATACAACCCCGAGACGCTGGCCAAGTTGCAAGAGCACTACAAGGCCATCCTTGAACTATTGGGCGAAGACCCGCAACGCGAGGGCCTGCTGAAGACACCCTACCGCATGGCGCGGTCGATGCAGTTCCTTACGCAAGGCTATATGCAAGATCCGATGGAAATCCTGTTGTCGGCCAAGTTCAAGGAGGATTACCGCCAGATGGTCATCGTCAAGGATATTGAGGTGTATTCGCTTTGCGAGCATCACCTCATCCCCTTCATCGGGAAAGCGCATGTGGGTTACATCCCCAACGGCTACATCACGGGACTGAGCAAAATCGCCCGCGTGGTGGAGGCCTATTCGCGCCGCCTCCAGGTGCAGGAACGCCTGACCACGCAGATCAAGAACGCCATCAACGAGGCCTTGCATCCTATGGGCGTGGCTGTCGTCATCGAGGCACGACATTTGTGCATGTCGATGCGTGGCGTGCAGAAGCAGAGTGCCGTGACCACCACCAGCGACTTCATCGGTGCCTTCGAACGCGAGTCGACCCGTGAGGAGTTCTTCCAACTCATTGGCAGCAACCTGCATTAGTCGCTTTGCGTCACTGCGAGGAGAAACGACGAAGCAGTCTAGAATCTTGAATCTTGAATTTTGAATCTTGAATTTTGAATTTTGAATTTTAAATCTTAAATCTGATAATGATCAAAGCATACGTTTTCCCCGGACAAGGGGCACAGTTTGTAGGAATGGGCAAGGACTTGTACGACAAGTTCCCGCAAGCCAAAACCATGTTCAAAAAAGCCAACAACATCCTGAAGTTCAAAATCACCGATGTGATGTTTGAAGGCACCGACGAGGACTTGCGCCAGACCAAGGTGACCCAGCCGGCCATTTTCCTTCATTCCGTTATTTTGGCATCTTTGCTCGAAGACTTCGACCCCACCATGGTGGCGGGCCACTCTTTGGGTGAGTTCTCGGCCCTTGTCGCCAACAAGGTCTTGAGTTTCGAGGACGGCTTGCGTCTCGTCAGCAAGCGTGCTATGGCCATGCAGAAGGCCTGCGAGGCCCAGCCCGGCACTATGGCTGCCGTCATCGGCTTGGACGATGCCGTTGTCGAGAAGGTGTGCGCCTCGGTGAAAGACGGCGTGGTGGTGCCAGCCAACTACAACAGCCCTGGCCAGCTTGTTATCTCTGGCTCGTTGGAGGGCGTGGCAGCCGCGTCCGAAATGCTCAAAGAAGCCGGTGCCAAGCGTGTGTTGCCGTTGAGCGTGGGAGGCGCTTTCCACAGCCCGCTGATGGAACCCGCCCGCGTCGAGCTCGCCGAAGCCATCAACGAAACGACGTTCAACCAAGGCATCTGCCCTGTCTATCAGAACGTCACAGGCCAGTCGGTGAACGACCCCGAAATCATCAAGAAGAACCTCGTTGCCCAGCTCACCTGCCCCGTCATGTGGACGCAGACCATGAACAACATCCTTGCTACGGGTGTGCGTACCGTCGTGGAGGTAGGCCCCGGCACGGTGCTGCAAGGCCTGTTCCGCAGGGTGGACAGAAGCCTGGAGCTGTCGAGCGCTATTATTTAATGCGGAATTCAGAATGCGGAATGCGGAATAATGAATAGTTTGAACTATTATGGGAAAAGAGAAGGATAATGTAATAAAAAGAAAGAGTAGGGATTTCGCAATAGATATTATCAACTTGTACAAATGGCTATGTGAGATTCAGCATGAGTATATCATGTCAAAGCAGTTATTACGGGCTGGAACGAGCATTGGAGCCAATGTGGCCGAAGGAGTTAGGGGACAAACCCTTCCAGACTTTTATGCTAAGATGAACATTGCTCTAAAAGAAGCAAATGAAACTAGTTATTGGCTGGATATTCTACATGCAACTGACTATCTGCCAGATGACAAGTTTGAACCAATCAATGCTTTCTGTGAAGAGATTATTAGCATCTTAGTTGCGATAACAAAAAACCAGAATAAATAAACCGACTATCCATGGTATCGCATTGCGATATTCCGCATTCCGCATTCAACATTCCGCATTAAAAGGACCACTATGGAAAACAAACCCCGTTCTTTTTGGACTGCCATTATCCTCCTTTCAGGCTTTCTCCTGGGTCTTTATATTAATAAAGGAGTAAACCGCCAAGTCAACGTCGAAGGCGGCAGCAAGTTCGACGAGGTGATGTGGTATGTCGACAAGGACTACGTCGATGTGCCAGAGGAAGACAAGCTTCAAGACGAAGCCATCGCTGCCATGATGGAAAAGCTTGACCCCCACAGTGCCTACATCTCCTTGAAAGAATTCAACGAGGTGAACGACCCGCTGCTGGGCAGCTTCGATGGCATCGGCGTGCAGTTCCGCCTCGAGAAGGACACCATCGCCATCGTCAGCGTCATCAAGGGCGGACCCTCCGAGAGGGTGGGCATCCTGGCTGGCGACCGCATCATCTATGTGGACGACACGTTGGTGGCGGGAAAGAAACTCACCAACGAGGATGTCATGCGCAAGCTGAAAGGTCCCAAAGGCACCAAAGTCGACGTGCGAGTGCTCCGCCGCGACGTAGAGGGACTGCTCGACTTCACCATCACCCGCGCCGCCATCCCCACCTACAGCGTCGACATCGCCTATATGCTTGACGATAGCATAGGCTACCTCAAACTCAGCAAGTTCTCCGCCACCACCGTCAAGGAGTTCAAGCAGGGGATTGGTGACCTGAGAAGTCAAGGCATGGAGAAACTCATCTTCGACCTGCGCGGCAACACGGGAGGTTACCTCGCCGCCGCCGTCGACATCGCCGACGAGTTTCTGCCCAAGGGCAGCCTCATCGTCTACACCGAAGGCCGCAACCGTCCTCGCCAATACATGAAGGCGCGCCGTCGTGGCATGTTGGAAAACATTCCCGTGGTGGTGCTCATCGACGGCGAGTCGGCCAGCGCGAGTGAAATCGTGTCGGGTGCCTTGCAGGACAACGACCGAGGCACCAT
>CALEMB010000207.1 GCA_937902805.1 uncultured Bacteroidales bacterium | reverse complement strand
TCAGCAGGTAGAGCACAACACTTTTAATGTTGGGGTCCTGGGTTCGAGCCCCAGCCGGGTCACAGAAAAAAGTCGTAACTTAAGGTTGCGACTTTTTTCTTTTCTGGCATAGGATTGCGTTTATCTGTTTTTCGACAACGGATCGTAGGTAGACTTGATGTCCAGTACCGTCTTCTTGTCGATTTCGTTGTATGTGGTGTCTATCTTGATGAATCCTGCATGCTCCATGGCGACGATAAGGCCATGGTGGTCGAAGGGTTGTGTCTTGTAGATCAGCTTAAAGCTGCAATGCGGGTAGGCGTTGTCGGTCACAATGTTGACGGAGTCGCCATTCGGATCAACGCCTTTCTGCCATGCTTCATAAATCCAAGCCTGTCCGGCAAAATTCGAGGTACTGCCGAAATAGTAATTGGTGTCGGTATCGACGAAAAAACTATTCTCCTCGCTGATACTGTCGTTGTGGGCCACCACGGGGCGAACCTCAAGGCAAAAACTCGTATTTTCAATGATCTCGACAGTATCCGTTTGGCCCATTGTCAGCACCAGAGGAAGGACCACGATACTATTATTGATGATATGCAAGCCCATGGACCACAAGATATTGTGATTGACAACAAGATAGGAAGCCAAAAGACCGAATCCAAACTTGTGAACCACCCCTATCAGCACCACAAACCAATTTCCTTCGTAGTTGCCCATGTGTGCCACAGCAAAGAGAACAGACGAAAACAGCATAAGTACAAAGAGCCGCTTGTCCCTGTCTTCATTGAAGACCATGAGTATCGCGATGCCAGCGCATAACGCTAACAACGCAAACCACCAGCCGACATTAAGACACCATAGCGCCATGAGGATGACGGAGACAATACCCGTCCAATTCTTGCCATTACCCCAAAGGCGGAAGCTGAGCTCCTCAATAATCGGCCCTACCAAACCCATATAAATGATGACAGGCCAAACGCCAAACCGGCAGACCATCGAGTAGATAGCCCTCATGAGTGGAGCGTTCATTTCGCTGACAGCAGCGGGATCGATGATTGCGTATACAATCAGGGCGACAAGGCTGACCACTACGACACCCAGTCCCCACCAAAGCGCCCAGCGGAAAAGACGTGGCTTGCGGGTGGGCGCAACGTCGTTTTCGTTATTTATGTCCATATTTTTTGTTTTTACCTTGCAAATATACATTATTTTTCCTTTCCACCTATCCCAATATTTATTATTTTTGCGTTCCAAACGAGCAACCCGATGATTGACCTATTGAAAGACCTCAACGAGCCTCAGAGAGAGGCCGTTACCACCATAGAAGGCCCCGTGATGGTGATTGCCGGCGCCGGCTCGGGCAAAACCCGCGCCCTCACCTACCGCGTCGCCTACATGATACAAGAAGGCGTCGACCCCTTCAGCATCATGGCCCTCACCTTCACCAACAAAGCCGCCCGCGAGATGAAGGAACGCATCATGCAACTCGTCAACGCCAGCGATGCGCGCAACGTGTGGATGGGCACCTTCCACTCCATCTTCGCCCGCATCCTGCGCATCGAGACGGAGAAGATAGGCTTTACGCCCAACTTCTCCATCTACGACACCGACGACTCCAAAGCCCTCATCACCCAGATCCTGAAGGACCTGAACCTCGACACTAAGGTCTACCCCGCCAAGCAGGTGCTGTCGCGCATCTCGTCGGCCAAATCGAGCCTGTTCTCTCCCGAGGACTATGCCAACAATCCCGAGGTCCAAGAGGCCGACCGCAAAGCCAACAAACCGTTGATTGCACAGTTGTTCAAGCTCTACAACGACCGCCTGCATCGCGCCAACGCTATGGACTTTGACGACATCCTCTATTTCACGAACATCCTGCTGCGCGACAATCCCGAAGTGCTCTACAAATACCAGAACCACTTCAAGTTCATCCTCGTCGACGAGTACCAGGACACCAACTACGCCCAATACCTCATCGTGAAGCGCATTGCGGCACTGTTTGAGAACATCTGCGTGGTGGGCGACGACGCCCAGAGCATCTACGCCTTCCGTGGCGCCAACATACAGAACATCCTCAACTTCAAGAACGACTACCCCGACTATAAGCTGATTAGGCTGGAGCAAAACTACCGCTCCACCCAGAACATCGTCAACGCCTCGAATGCCGTCATCGCCCACAACAAGGACCAAATCAAGAAAAAGGTGTGGAGTGACAAGGAGAAAGGCGAGCTCATCGGCCTCATCCACGCCAACAGCGACACCGAGGAGGGCACCATGGTGGCCAACAGCATCTTCGGCTACAAGATGACGCGCCACCTCGCCAACAAGGACTTCGCCATCCTCTACCGCACCAACGCCCAGAGCCGCTCGATGGAAGTGGCGCTGCGCAAACAGAATATACCTTATAAAATATATGGCGGCCTCTCGTTCTACGACCGCAAGGAAATCAAGGACCTGCTGGCCTATTTCCGCGTGGTCATCAACCCTGAGGACGAACAGGCGCTGCTGCGCATCATCAACTACCCTGCCCGTGGCATCGGCAAGACCAGCATCGAGCGCATGATGGTCGTCGCCAACGAGCAACGCACAAGCATCTGGAAGTGCATGGAGAACAACGTGTTCCCGCAAGACTTCAACATGGGCACCGTCAACAAGTTCCGCGACTTCATGGTGATGATCAAGAGCTTCCAGACGCTGCATGAGAAGATGAATGCCTTCGAGCTGGCCAAACACATCACCAACACCATCGGCCTCATCAAAGTCTTAAAGGAAGACGACAGCCCCGAGGGCGTGTCGAGGGTCGAGAACGTGGAGGAACTGCTCAACGCCATCATGGAGTTCAGCGACCGCCAGGTGGACGAGACCACGGGCGAGACCGCCCGCGTCGACTTGGTGCAGTTCATGGAAGACGTGGCCCTGCTCACCGACAGCGAGATGAAGAAAGACGACGGCGACAACGACTACGTCAGCCTGATGACCATACACAGCGCGAAGGGTCTGGAGTTCCCCTACGTCTACGTTGTCGGTATGGAAGAAAACCTCTTCCCGGGCATCCTCAGCCTCAGCACGAGAGAAGAACTGGAGGAAGAACGCCGCTTGTTCTATGTGGCCATTACCCGCGCCATGACGAAACTCACTTTGAGCTACGCCGAGCAACGCTACCGTTACGGCAACCTCACCCTCAGCGAGCGTTCGCGCTTCGTCGACGAAATCGACGCCAGCCTCATCGAACAAACGCAGAAGGCCTCCTTTAGAGGCACTTCATCCATAGGTGGTGGCAGAAGCACCTTTGGCCGTTTCGGCAAGCCCATCAACGAGCCCGAGCAACATGGTTTCCGCAAGTTAGAAGAAACGCCTTCGTTTACAAAGCCGAGTTTCAACCAACCCGCTGTGCCTCAAAATCTTGAACCCTCCAACCCTGATTTGCTTCAGGAAGGCATGAGGGTGATGCACCAGAAATTTGGCGCAGGTACCATTTTGAGCATCGAGGGCGCAGGGGCAATCAAAAAAGCCAGCGTCAGTTTTGACCATGCTGGAGTGAAGATGCTGATGCTGAA
>CALEMB010000206.1 GCA_937902805.1 uncultured Bacteroidales bacterium | reverse complement strand
CCTGAAGAAACCCGTGGTGGGCATCCGCGTGCATCCGGCAAGAACCGCCATCGGCGAGTTCATCCGCCACATGATGGCAGCCAAGGAGCAGGTGCAGGGGCATGAGCTCAACCTCCACATGTTCTCGTTCGATGCCGAACTCGACAACGTGACCAGCCAGAACAAGGGGGGAGACTACAAGAACCGCGAGTCGATGGAGCTGAAGGCCTTCCACAACGAGGAGGACGGACAGATGTACGCCAACAAGGAGAGCATCACCGCCACCTTCAACGTCTACTGGAACTTCATCTACACCGGTACGCCTTACGCCCTTCACCGCAAGGTGAACCAGAAGAACTTCGGCACGGGACTGTCAACACGCCTCGCCGTGATTCCCATGCCCGATGCCGACATGGCCCAGCGCCATCAGGAGAAGATGACGGAATACATGGAGGAGCTGAAGACCTGGGCCTACCGCCTGGACAGGGTGGAGGGTGAACTGCCCATCGAGCCCCTGAACGACGAGACCTACGAGTGGCAGTCCGACCACATGGAGATTGCCAAGTTCAACAACGACGACGCGGACAAAACCCTGCTGAAGCGCATCCCGTACTACGGCATCGGCATCTCGCTTCCCTTCATCGTGATGCGCCACTGGGACGAGTGGCAGGAAAGCAAGACCCTCAGCATCGACGACATGGACAAGAGGCTCTGCAGGATTGCGATGGACATCCAGTACCGCTGCCAGCACTTCTTCTTCGGCGAGATGGCGCACAACTATTTCGAGGACCAGACGAAGGAGTTCGTGCCACGACGCCGGACCACGAAGTATGCAGCGTGCTTCAGAAAGCTGCCGGACGAGTTCAAGACGGAGAAGTTTATGGAGTGTTTCGACTGCACACAATCTGCAGCCTCGCGTGCGATTACGCGGTTTCAAAAAGACGGTGTAATCGAGAAGTTGAAGTACGGACTCTATAAGAAGAGGTTGAATGAGCTGCCTTAGTTATGCACTTATGACTTTAGACATTTACGTTTTTCATTTTTCGGTTTTTTAAGTGCCCCCGCCAGAAGTTCCCTCTGACGGGGGCAGGCTTTTTATAGCGCCAGATTCAAACTTAAAAAACACTGCAAATTCATAAATTCAAATTTAATAAAACAAAAATCATCCCGCCGCCCGATGGATAATCTCCTCCCCAAACCGCATTTTAATCTTATCCATCGCGGCATATAGGTTCGTCAATTCAGCATTGTCATCAAACAAGGCCAGTTGCGGCATCCCGCTAACCAATTCGCTGAAGCGCACGCCGATGAGCCGAATCATCATGCGTCGGTTGTAGAGACGGTCGAAGATGCCGTTCACCGTTTCACGCAGCACGTGGTCGAAGGCAGTGTAAGGGATGCGCTGCTGCATGTCGTGCGTGTCGAAGTTGGAATAGCGGATTTTCACCGTCACGCAGCCCGTCAGTTTGCCTTGCAAGCGCAGGTCGAAACCGAGGCTTTCCACCATGCGCGCCAAGCATTGCCGAATGGCCGCCACATCAATCGTGTCCTGCTCGAAAGTGCGTTCCTTGCTGATGGACTTCCGCTCCTGATAGGGACAAACAGGCGTGCTGTCATGGCCGTTGGCTTTCTTCCAGATGTCGATGCCATGTTTGCCCATCGCGCGTTCCATCGCCAAAGGCGGCAGTCGGCGCAGCGTGCCGATTTTCTCCACGCCCATCGAGCGGAGCAGAGCATAGGTTTTTTCGCCCACCATCGGGATTTTCTGCACCGACAACGGATCGAGGAACGTATTAATATAAGGCGTGGGCACTTGCAACTCACCGTTGGGCTTGGCCTGCCCCGTGGCAATCTTCGCGACGGTCTTGTTTTCAGAGAGACCGAAGGAAATCGGGAGCCCCGACTCCTTGATAATGCGTTGCCGCAGTTCGTGCGACCACAGCTGGCAGTCGTGGAAGCGGTCCATGCCTGTCAGGTCAAGATAATGCTCATCGATGGACATCTTCTCGTAAACAGGTGCACTATCAGCAATAATGTCAGTCACCAGGCGCGAATAACGGCTGTAAAGTTCCATATCGCCACGAATGAAGACCGCCTGGGCGCAGAGTTGCCGCGCCATTCGCATCGGCATAGCTGAATGCACCCCGAAACGCCGCGCCTCGTAGCTGCAAGTCGACACCACGCCTCGGTCCGACATACCGCCCACAATGACGGGTTTGCCCGCCAAGGAAGGGTTCACTAGCCGTTCCACCGACACGAAAAAGGTGTCCAAATCCAAATGCAAAATCGTCCTTTCCATTATTTTTTCCTCTTTTTTTGCCTAAAACACTTGCATATTCCAAAAAAGTCGTAATTTTGACGGATTTTTAATCAAAATCTTCGCCGTAAATTTAATCATTTATTCTGATATAATGCAAGAGCAACAGAATTTTTTTCTCACGAAATAAGATTCCCCTGCGGGGAATGGAGGTTTGTCATCGTGTAATATAGCGGCGGTTTACGGTGTTTACGATGTGTAGACTTCTCTTACCGTCGCATAATAAAGACTCCCTATCTCCATTCCCGAAGGGAATCTCAACAATTAAACAGTTAAACAATCAACAATTCAACAATATGTATTTTAATAGTAACATCAAATTTCTCCGTAAACATCGTCATCATACACAAGACGACATCGCTTTCGCCCTCGGAATGAAGCGCTCTACGCTAAGTGGCTACGAAAACGGTGTATCGGAGCCTAACCTTGAAGCCTTGATTGCCTTCTCGAAGTATTTCGGCATTGCCATTGACACCTTGGTAAAAGTCGATTTGACCGGCATCAGTCCGAGCCAACTTTTGCAATTGGAACGCGGCTACGACGTACACCTGAAAGGCAGTAACTTGCGCGTGTTGGCCACCACCGTCAACAACGACAACGACGAGAACATCGAACTCGTGACCGAGAAGGCCAAGGCGGGCTATGCTACAGGTTTCGCCGACCCTGAATATATCAAGGTGCTGCCGACCTTCACCATGCCCTTCCTCTCGCGCGACCGCAAGTACCGCACCTTCCAGATCAGCGGCGACTCGATGCTGCCCATCCCTGACGGCTCCTACGTGACTGGTGAGTATGTCCTCGACTGGACCTACATCCGTAGCGGACAGCCGTACATCGTCCTCACGCAAGACGACGGCATCGTCTTCAAGATTGTGGAGAACAAAATTGAGCAAGAAGGCAAACTCAAAATGAGTTCGCTCAATCCACTCTATCAGCCTTACGATTTGGCCGCCGCCGACATTAAAGAGGTGTGGAAATTTGTGCATTACATCAGTGCGGAGATGCCCGAGCAGCGCGAGAACCGCTTCCGCGAAGAAGAACTGATACAGACCGTTCAAGAACTGAAAAAAAAGGTGGAGGAGATACAATTACAATTAAATCTGTAAAATCATGTTTACAGGGCTGTCGTATCACGGCAGCCGTATAGACAATCCATCAGCGGCAGGCGTAACACGAAAACCCTACAACCTAGGCACAGTTTTTGCAGTATTTGTTATTATGGAGTAAAGACAACATTTTTATTTTAAATCATAATTGTCATGAAAAAAGCATTTTTTAGTTTGGTGCTTCTCTGTGGCTTAGCCCTCTTCAGCACCAGTTGCAACAAAGACAACGAAAACAATGGGAACAGCAATGTGACACCCGAAGTGCAATCTGGCGAGATGACTGTGAACACCAACACCGCCAACATCGTCACTGCCAAGGCTGTCAACTATGGACAAAAGAACGCCATCGTCCTCGCCTCCAAGGAGATGACCGCATCCAACAACGAAGGTATCGCCATCATCTTTAACGGTAGCATCACTCCTGGCACTTATACAATGGACAACAATTCGAAAGACCCCGTCCCCACCGTGGTCGGCTTCCACGAATTCAATCTCGGTGAACTGCCTTTCATCATGGGCTCTGACTCTTTGTATTATGGCGACACTTATTATTGGATGAACGGCGAGTTGGCTGTCGTCCAAAACAGTGATGGCACCTACCATGTCGTTCTGTCGCAATGCATGGGCACCAACGAAAATGGCCAGTCCATTCAATTGGCTCTCAACTTCACCGGGCCGTTGGGTTCTTATACTTTCGATGCCAACAACAAGTTCAAAATCAAGAACATTGAGAGTCCTATCGGTTTGGCAGGTCTCACTCAACTTAGCGGTCTGAGTTCCTTAGGCCTCGATGTCAAGTCGATGGTTTTCATGTCAGCCAACCGCAAGCGTTTCTACATCGTCAGCTACCTGGGCGGCCAACTCGTCGATGGCGAATATAACCTCGGTTACATCGGCACGCCTTATCTGCCGGTCTTCCCCTGCGTGCATGTGGCCCTCGATGGTGACTTCTGGACCTTCCAACCCCAAACTGGATACATCGCCAAAGAAGGCACCTTGAAGGTCGTCACCAACGACGATGGCACCAAGACCGTCACCATGGAGAACCTTAAGCTGAAGAATGTAGAACACGACAGCGAGTTCTTCTTCCCCATCATCGATGGCTCACTCCAATACCATGGGTATATGTATGAGTTGAGTTTGTAAAGACTTGAGATTCCCCCTCGGGGAATGGAGTATCACTATTAATTGAACAGCGGCGGCTTGTAGCAGTTTACGGTTTGTAAGCTCTACACGCCGCCGCTTGTTAAATAGTGAATTTCTCCATTCCCGCAGGGAATCTCCTAAAAATATGTACCTTTGCAGCCCTAAAACCCTCAACCAGTGATCTACCCCACCAATTTTGAACAAAAAATAGATCG
>CALEMB010000205.1 GCA_937902805.1 uncultured Bacteroidales bacterium | reverse complement strand
GTTTACGGAAAGTTCGTCGAGCAACTCTTTGGAGCAGACCCGCAGCGTGCCACGCCTGCCACGACCATGGCCGATGGCGTTGACTATGTACCGATGAAGCCTTGGCGCATCTACCTCATCCAGTTCCTTAACATTGCAGGTGTCGGGCCTATCATCGGTGCCATCATGGGAGCACAATTCGGCACAGCTTCCTTCCTGTGGATTGTACTGGGCAGCATCTTCGCCGGTGCCGTCCACGACTATCTTGCTGGCATGATTTCGTTGCGTGACAAAGGTTGCAGTCTGCCTGAGATTCACGGTACATACTTGGGCAACGGTGCCAAACAAGTGATGCGTGCTTTCACCATCATCCTCATGATATTGGTCGGTGTGGTATTCGTCAATACGCCCGCCACCCTGCTGAATGCCAACTTCACGCAAGGCTGGAACCCCTACATCTGGATTATCATCATCCTAGCTTATTACTTGATTGCCACATTGTTACCTATCGACAAAGTCATCGGCAAGATTTACCCCATCTTTGGCATCCTGTTGTTAGGTATGGCCGTGGCCATCTTTGTGGCGTTTCTTATCTACAAACCCGAAATCCCCGAGTTGTGGAGCGGCATGCAAAACCGTCACCCCGATGCACCCAACAACCCCATCTTCCCGATGATGTTCATCTCAATTGCTTGTGGTGCTATCTCTGGCTTCCATGCCACGCAGTCGCCACTGATGGCGCGCTGCATGGTGAATGAAAAGCAAGGCCGTCCAATTTTCTACGGTGCCATGATTACTGAAGGTGTCGTTGCCTTGATTTGGGCTGCAGCTGCTGCCTATTTCTTCGGCCCCGACAGCGTGGTGGATGTCACTGGCAAGAGCGGGGCCGCCATCGTGGGTATCATCGCCAACACATGGTTTACACCTGTTATCGCCACCATCACCATCTTGGGTGTCATCAGTGCCGCCGTCACCTCGGGTGACACAGCACTGCGTTCGGCACGCCTCATCATTGCCGATTTCATGCACTTCGACCAAAAGCCCATCAAGAACCGTCTGATTGTGGCTATCCCTATGTTTATCGTTACCGGCATCATCTTGGTCTACAGCATTTCCGATGCCAAGGGCTTCCAAGTCATCTGGCGTTACTTCGCCTGGGCCAACCAAGTGCTGGCCACGGTGACACTTTGGGCCATCTCGGTTTACCTGGCTAAGAACAAGGACAAGCTCTGGTACCTCATCACCCTCATCCCTGCCCTCTTCATGACTTTGGTGACAGGATGTTTCCTCTTCGTGGCTAAGGCTGCCGACGGCGGTTTAGGTTCCATCCTGCCCCGTCCTGTCGGCTACGGCATCGGCGCAGCCATTACCGTACTGGGTTTGGTGCTGTTTATGATATTTTTAAAGAAAAACAAGGTGAAGGCATAATGGCCTACAACACACAAAACAAATGCCCGACTGGAAAACCAATCGGGCATTTGTTGTAGAGACGCATTGAATGCGTCTCGCTCAGATAAAGAGACGCAATCATTGCGTCTCTACAATGGGTTTATTTCGTCGCCTGTTCGTATCCAGCACGCACGGCCTGGATGTTGAGATCAACGACCTCTTGGCCTTTCTTGCCGAAAATGTGGGCAATGGCCTCTTCGACCTTCTCCATGGAGATGCCGAGATAAGGCACAGTGGCGCCCAACAGCACCATGTTGGAACGGGCTTTCAGCTGCTTGGCAATCTCGTTGGCGTTGAAGGAAACAACATGCTCCAGCTTACCCAACTCGGCCTCAATCAGTGCCATGTCGGGATAGTTGCCGATGTTGACGAAGGGGTCGCTGTTGGTGATGACCCAGCCTTCCTTACTCAACCAAGGCAGATAGCGCAAGGCTTCCATAGGCTCGGAAGACAGGATGATGTCGGCTTGACCCTCGGGGATAACGTCAGCGAAAATCTCGTTGTCGGAGATGCGGAGGTGCGAGAACACCGAGCCACCACGCTGCGACATACCGTGGATTTCGGACTGCTTCAGGTTCATGCCCATATTCAGAGCGGCATCAGAGATGATTTTGGCCACCGAAACGATACCGTCGCCACCCACGCCGCAAAGTACTATATCTTTTTTCATGATTTCAAAATTTAAAGATTTAAAATTCAATATTTAAAATTCGTCTATGGCAGATGGCCTATGGCCTATGGCAGCTTATGGATAAGGAAAGATTCTCCTCTTTGTTGAAGCAGCCATAGGCCATGGGCTATAGGCCATAGTTACTTCTTCATGTGCTTTTTGAGTTCGACGATGCAGGTGCGGTGCGGGATGATGACCGACACGCCGTTGTAGTTCACCTCTTCCTCGATGATCTTGACATTCTCTTCGTGGTTCTTGGGTAGCGGGATGATGTCGCGGATGTGCTCCGGCTCCACACCGAGACCTTCGCAGATGCGGCGGATCTTGTTGTGTGCCGACGAAGGCTGACCACCCGTCATAGCGGTGATGTCGTTGTCGAGAATCATGACCACGACATTGGCCTTCTCGTTGACGCAGTCCATGAGACCTGTCAAGCCACTGTGACCGAAGGTGCCGTCACCGATGACAGCCACGCTCGGGAAGATACCCACTTCGCTGGCACCCTTGGCCATAGTAATGGAGGCACCCATGCACACGGTGGTGTTGATGGCACCCATGTTGAAGCCCAAAGTGTAGCAGCCAATGTCGCCAAACACTTTACCACCCTTATGGTTGGCCATAACGGCGTTCAAAGCGTTGTAGCTGTCGACGTGCGGGCAACCCTGGCAGAGCGCAGGCGGACGGTTGGTGACCACTTCCGGAACCTTATATAAGGTAGGCACATCCATGCCGAGAGCTTTGGCGACCTTTTCGGCATTCAGTTCACCATCGCGGCGGATAGTTTCGTCGAGACGACCCATGACGTTCTTGCCCTTGCCGAGGAAGCCCTTGATGTGCTCTTCAACAAACGGCTGACCGTCTTCGAGGACGAGGATTTCGTCGCACTCGTCGTACAGCTTGTTGATCATGTCGTAAGGCAGCGGATACTGCGTAATCTTCACGACGGGATAGGGGCACTTGCCATCGGGGAAATTTTCCATCAGGTAGTTGTAGGCAATACCCGTGGTAATGATACCGATGTTCTTCTTGGGACCATCAAAATACTTGTTGAAACCCGAAGTGGCCGAAGCCTCTTCAAAAGCGGGTTGTTTGTCAATGAGGTTACGATACAAACGTTTGGCGTTGGCCGGCAGCAGCACGAACGACTTGGCGTCGGCAGGCTCTGTGAGCTCGTTCTGCGGGCGGACGGGTTTGCGCACCACACCAGCGCGGCTGTGGGCCAGACGGGTCGGAATGCGATAAAGCACTGGTGTGCCAAGTTGCTCACTCAGCTCATAGCCGTAGTGCACCATATCGTAGGCCTCTTGTTGGTTCGAAGGCTCCAGCATAGGAATCATGGCCCAGTGACCATAGAAACGGCTGTCCTGTTCGTCTTGCGACGAGAACATGCTCGGGTCGTCGGCCACCACGACGAGGACGCCCTTGGTGCCGATGATGGCGGCGTTCATGAAGGGGTCGCCGCAGACGTTAAGGCCCACATGCTTCATGCAGGTCATAGCACGCTTGCCAGCATAGGCCACACCGATAGAAGCCTCAAGGGCCGTCTTCTCGTTAGCACACCAGTTGGCGATCACACCAAGTTCCTTGGCTTGCTTCGAGTTGATGACATACTCTGTGATTTGTGTTGAAGGCGTGCCCGGATAGCTGTTGATGGCCGAGCCGCCAGCGTCGATGAAGCCCTGTGCAATGGCCTCATCGCCTAATAGCAATACTTTCTCCATATCGTATAATTCAATATTTAAAATTCAAAATTTAAAATTCAAAATTTAAAATTCAAAATTCATGGTTAAGAGCTTGTCGAACCAAAGATTGAACTATGGCTGATTGCTCATGGCCTATGGCTCGCTTCACTATTACAGGAGATTGCGGATCAAGTCCGCAATGACACCCTAGGTGCAGCGGCCATCGGCCATTGGCTATAGGCCAAAGTCGGATTTGGCAAAGATACGGAATTATTTTATACGAACAAGAAAAAACTTTATAAGGCCTTATGCACTTCCATGATTTGTTTCAAAAGTGCTTCGTCCTCGTCGTCGTTTTCGTGCCAAATGACATAATCCGCCAGCAAGCGTTTGCCTTCTTCGGGCCATTGCTTGGCCATGCGGGCACGGACGGTCGCCTCGTCGCAATGGTCGCGCAACATAGCACGGCGCAAACGAGTCTGTTCCGAAGTCGAAACCATGACTACGGCATCAAACTGCTTCTCCAAACGCTTCTCAAAAATCAAGGCAGATTCAAACAAGACGTAGGGAGCCTCCTGTTTGGCCATCCATTGCCCAAAGTCGACAAACAAAGCGGGATAAAGGATGCCTTCCAAGTCGCGTTGGGCGGTTTCATCGTGGAAAACCAAGTCGGCGATGTATTTCCTGTTTAATTCATTATCAGAAAGATAAAAACCATCACCAAAGCGCTGCACCAATTGTGCGCGCACTTCAGGAAGGAAATACATTTGCTTGGCTGCATTATCACTATTGTAAACGGGAATACCCAAGTGTTGCTTGAACAGCTCGCATACCCACGACTTGCCGCTGCCGATATTACCAGTGATGGCGACTTTTTTCATTGCACAATGAGGTATTCCACCTTGTCGGGTTGGCTGCTCAAAACCTGTACCGTCTTGGGCCACGACACCAATTGCACATCCAACAGCGGCTGTAGAGCTTTCAGTTGTTGCTTGTCGACGGAGACAGTGAAATCGTCGGCAACGATGGAAGCATAGTCTTTCATCGCCACAAGGCATTTCACTTTGACTGTCTCGGGAAAGAATCTCAGTTTCGGGTTACCGGCGACCTTGATGGGCACTTCTATGTCCATCTCAGTGTATTTCTCCACATCCACTGTCACCCTCACCTCCTTGGTGGCGGAATGAACCTTACCATCCAGCATGTCGAGGCCTACCGACTCGCTGAAGTCATCACTCACATTGGATTTCGTCACCTTCTGAGTATGCACCGACCTCATTGTGTCAATGACTTCCTCGGGGCCAAAAATAGTCACGGAAGCAGGATCGATAGTGGGGATGCCATAGAGGCCATACTGGCGTTGCATCTTGAGGTCGGAGCAAAAGACGACGGGCACCACTTTAGATTTCAGCTCATCCATGGTGAAATATACCATAGCATCGTTCATCGTGATGTCGGAAGTGCTGATGTCCAGCATTTCGGCCACCTTCTCCGCCACATATTGGCTGCTGAAAGAATAGACGTTGCCCTTTTCGAGGCGGTACGAAACCTCATCCAATGGGATGGTGACAGAACGTTCGCGCAACATCTTGCAGCGCAGCGTATGGAAACCGTCAATGTCAAGCGACATCTTCAACTGCTGCTCGTCCGACGAAATCCACTTATCTGCGGGCACTTGGTCGAAACGCAAGCCGAAGGTAGTCTGGGTGACATAATTCTCCGACAGTTTGACCAAAAACCACGCTGCTGTGGAAAGGGTCAAAAAGACCAAAAAAGTAAGTACAGAACTCTTGTTTTTGCGTTCTGTCTTCTGCTTGATGCTATCCATTCGGTTCGACATATAATCTAGTTTGTTTGTCGTACCGTGCAAACTTCAAATTAAGCCTGGCCGACGCGGGTGCCGTCCTTTACCAAGGCCGTTTTTTCCACCTCGGCTTCCATGCCGGGAGCAATGGAAATCATGACGGTGTTTTCCTTCACCTCTGTGATTTTGCCGTGGAAGCCTCCGATGGTGACCACTTTATCACCCTTCTGCAGGCTATCGCGGAACTTCTGTTCCTCCTTGGCTCTCTTCGATTGCGGACGAATGAAGAACAGCCAGAAAACAACCACGAGAAGGACGATGAAGATAAGGCTCGAATACTTTTGCATACCCGTTGGCTCTTGCGCTGCTTGCCCAGCGACTTGTAGTAAGATAAATAAGTTGTTCATTTTATAGGATTATTTAAAATTCAACATTCAAGATTTAAGATTACTTTGTCGGCCCTTCGACCCTTCGACTCCTTCGACTCCTTCGACGGGCTCAGGAACCGAGGGCTCAGGAACCGAGGGTCCAGGGACCTTAGTATTGATCAGGAGTTTGCACTATTGCTTTGATACGCAGGGTGGTCTTGGCCGGGAGGGTGTTCGTCATCACAGTCAAGGTGCGGCTTTGGAAGCCATGATGACCCTTGCTGTCATAGGTCACCTTGATGGCGCCAGTCTTTCCAGGCTCTATTGGCTGGCGGGGATAGTCACCCACGGTGCATCCGCAGCTCGACCTCACGCTGCTGATAATCAGCGGCATGTTGCCCGTATTCGTGAAATGGAAGGAATAGGTCACCACCTCGCCTTGCAGCAGGGTGCCGAAATCATGCCATTCATTGTCAAACTTGATGACGGCCTGTTTCTCCGAGTCTTCCGTCGCCGACTTGGGGCTGGTCACCAAATCGGTGGAGAGCTTGCCGTCGCCACTGTTGTTGCATGACGACAAGGTAAACAAAGCCATCACGGCTACAAAAATCAAATATTTGATATTCATGTTTTTCAATCTCCTCTTCTAGCTTTAACAATCATCACTGAGCCATTGTAGGTAGCATCATTCTTCAAACCGTGACATTTCAGCACATAGAAATAGGTGCCGTCCGGCAAGTTGTCGCCGTCCCAATCGTTTTGGTAGTCCTTGGAATGATAGACGATACGGCCCCAACGGTTGAAAATGGTCAGCTCTGTAGACTCATAATAGCGGTTCAACGGCTCATAGTCCTCGTATTCATAGTGTTGGTCACGAGCGCCTTTCGCTCCCTTGTTGCCACTGGGCGAGTCGCTACCGCTTTCAAGGGAAATGATGAAATAGTCGTTGGTGCCATCGCCGTTGGGCGTAAACACATTCGGGATCTTCAGCTTCACAGGCTCCACTCGGATGGACTTATAGTAGGAAGTGTCGCACCCTTGGGGGTTGTAGACCTTCAACTCGGTGGTGTAGTCGCCCACTTCCACGTAGGTGAAACGAGGCTCATCTTCCGTCGAGGTGATGTTGTACTGCTGGTTGAGAATCCAATAAAAGTTGCTGATACCCAACGTATCCTCCGAGAGATTCTCGAAAGAATAGATCTCGTGTGGGTTTTGCAAATAGACCGTGTCGCCAGGGTCGGTGCTGATTTCAACCAAAGGATTGGGATAGGCTCTCAGCGACACGCTGTCCCTTTGGGTGCAGCCGCGTCCGTCCGTCACCTTAATATAATAGTATTTGTATGCCTCCAAACCGATGGCCCATGTCGGGTCACCAGGAGCGATATGCAAAGGACTCACCTGCCATTGGTAGGTGTAAGGCGGATTGTAGACCGTTCCAAGACTATCGACAGCCACCACCACCTGGGCAGTGCGGCCGTTTTCCTCCTCATGGTTGCTACAAGTGAGCTTCAACTGACGGAATTTCATCTCAAAACGAGGCAACACCTCCACCCTAAATTCGTTTTCGCAAATCAAGGTGTCTGCCTCCGTATCACGAACCTGAACGCGATAGGTTGTCGTACGTATGGGGTGCACGGTAATTCTGTTGGTGGTTTGTCCGCCTGGCGACCAACTAAAAGAATATTGATAGTTATTGGGCACGCTAAGCGTCACTGCAGATTCGCTGCACACGGGCATCTCGACATTGCAGGTGATTTCGCAAGGGTCTTGTGCCTTCGCAAAAAGCGAGCAGGTCAAGGCCACAAGGAGCAGCAAGGCTTTGGATATGATGGTGTTGTTTCTCATTCTTTTTGAAATAGGTTGCAAAGATAGGAAAAATCCTAAGATGAACGCAACATCTCTCCTATTATTGTTTCATCGGGGGCTCGACACCTTCACCAATTTGACCACATTACCCATCTTCACCGGCATGCCGAAATTGACCACGTAAACGCCATCGGCCCAACTACTTGCGTCAATTTCCCTAGAGCCAATAAAACGATCCTTGAACATCTTGTTGCCATAGACATCGTATACCACGACATCGGTGAAACCCGTCCCATCGGAGTTGACCGTGAACACGCCGTCAGTAGGATTAGGGAAGACACCTTCTTGGATAGGTATTATCTCCGGACTGACAGGCGTTGTGTCTATCGCCGTCCACGAGGCTTCCCATCCCTCTGCCGTGATGCCACAGTCGGAGCGAAACTCGATGCACATCGTGTTGCCCGTGCTTTCCACAAGGCCCGGACTTTGCGTGTTCCAACGGCCGATTTTCGGAGCATAAACGTCGTCTCCGTCATAAATCCAAAGGAAATCGTAGTCCGCTTCGAGGCTGAAGCTGCTGAAATCCAGTTGAATGATGGAGCCTTCGGCAGCACGAATCACCCATATCCTGCGCTCGTCATCGCCGTAATTCTGATGATCGAGGCGCCCCTCTTCGCCTTCAAGAAGAGTCACATGCCCGCCTTCATTGATGAGTTTGTAGTAATAGTTCCAATCCCAATACGGCCCCGGGTCGGTGTGTGATTGGTCAGGATAATGCTGATGACCCCTGATTTTGGTGCAGGCCTCCTCGCCACCAAGGTCGTGGACACCATAGTTGAGGCAGGTGCCGTTATCCAAGGTATCGCGGTAAAAGGTGCGGTGTCCGTCAATGACATCATAACGCCTGCAAATGCTGCGCACCAGGTCGGCAGACGACTGGTACATGGCCTCGGTGAAGAAACTCGCAATGTCGCCGTAGGCCTCATGCTCGATGCCGATGGTGTAGCCATTCGCTGTGCGAGCGTGCCAAGCCTTGTCGGCCTCACGCACCATCTGTGTCACCTGTCCGTCGAAGGAACGGATGACATAATGCGCAGAGACTTCTGCGTCGCAGTTCTTGAACCAGCTGATGCAGCCTGCATAACTACCTTCTGTATAATGAATGACCACTGCACTCACCTCTTTCGTCCGAGGCTCCCAGTTGCATTCAGGAGCAGGGTCCCAAATGGCCGGAGGATAGTCTGGGCTTCGTGTTACGCTTAATTCAGGAGCCGTCAACATGTTGTAATGCGCAGCGAAAACCGACTTCAAGTCAATCTCGTATTTCGGAAAGCCAAATTGCTCGGCTTTTTTGGCATCATTCAAAAAAGCACCCACCGAATAAAGCATAGACTGCATGGGATAAATATCCTTCTCCTCCCCTATTGGCAATTCAGAAAGTTGCTGGATTACTGACAAATAGTCTTTGATTTCAGTGGCTTTGTTTTCCTTTGCTAAACGAGAAAAAGCCTTAGCATAAGCCAGCACATTCTTTTCAGGACTTTGCAAAATTTCCGCTTCCGAAATGCCCGACAGCTCTGCCACCAAATGAAGGTTCTCACGGAAATAGCCTTTTCCGTCCTTCACCAAGCCCATCAAGCCGTAGGCACGGGGCATCGCATCGGGGCCATCGTGGAAATAATTCGCATCCGTCAGGTGGTGGCACTGCGTGTTGGTGAAGGAAATGGCCTCAAGCAGGCCTCTTGGGATGTCGGGACAGGCTTGGTAGGTGGATTGGAAAGCAGAGGTATGGTTTTGGTTTACTGTATTTTGAGAAAACGACAAGATGGGCATTGAGAGCAGGAAAAGTAATAATGTGGTGATTTGTTTCATTGGGTGATGGATTTGAGATTTCGTCATGCAAAAATAGAAATAAGTACAGTTTTTTGAAGAAATGAAGGCCGCCTTTCATACCTAAAATTCAAGGCTACTAGGGTTCAATAAGAAATCAAACAGTCCCATTCGAACAAAGCCGTCATCATCGCGATAGGGAACGATGTCATTTTCTTCGATGATGATTTTCTTGAAAGAGTCAGGAATGTTCCGAAGCGATTTCTTCTCCTGTGAAACCTTTTCTTCATCATTGAGTCGATATGCTGATTGGACATAGTACCTCTGGCTTCCCTGATTTGCCACAAAATCAACCTCAAGGTATTTACGAATTTGGTTTTCTCTGACCTCTACTCTACCGACATCCACATTGAATCCACGCATCTTCAATTCATTGTAGATGACATTCTCCATACTGTGGTTCTCTTCCAACTGGCGAAATTCAAGAATACTATTGCGAAGTCCGATGTCGCTAAAATAATATTTGGTCTCCGTGCCGATGTATTTGCGTCCTTTCACATCATAGCGCAATGCCTCATAGACCAAAAACGATTCCTCCAAATACTTGATATATTTGGCAATTGTGTCATCGGAAATACATTTATGAGCCTCGCTTGCAAAGGTATTGGCCATCCGTGATGGATTGCTTGGAGAACCGATAGACGAAGCCAAAACCCGCATCAGTTCAGTCAACCCATCATCATTTTGGATATGGTTACGCTCTATCAAGTCCCGGATATACACCGTCGTCACCAAATTCGACAAGTAATCGATTTTCTGTTTCTTGTTCTTAAACAAGGCCACCTGCGGTAGCCCTCCAAACTCAAGGTATTCGTGCCACGCATCCCTTTTGTTGCCTTCATAACCTTCCATGAACTCGGCAAAAGAAAGCGGCTGGACATGGATCTCTTGTGAACGGCCACGGAACTCCGTGACAATATCCGTAGAGAGAAAGCGGGAATTGCTCCCTGTCACATATATGTCGCAATCTGGCTTGTGAAGCAGGCTCAACAATACGCTGACAAAGTCGTCCATCATTTGCACCTCATCAACAAGGATGTAATTGTCTTCCCCTTTCACAATATGAGCCTTAACGTACGAAAGGAATATGTCGGGATTGCGCAGTTTAGCATTGTCACGGTCGTCAAGAGCAAGGTCTATAATTTGTTCTTCATCCACACCAGAAGCCAACAAATGCTGATGGAAAAGGGTTGACAACAAAACCGATTTCCCACATCGTCTGATTCCCGTGATGACTTTAACCAATCCATTGCCCTTGCTATCAACCAACTGCTGAAGATAAGAAGTTCTACCAAACATTTTCATTCGAATTTTTTGACACTATGTCAGATTTTTCGAATGCAAAGATAGTTGTTTTTCCAAAATCTTCACCTATAGATTAGAAATTTTTGACACAAGGGCATTTATTTCGAGAAAAAATGCAAAAAAGGCGACCCTCAAAAACGAAGGCCGCCTTTTGAATCTTGCGTTGACTCGTCCTCCTCGCCTCGGGGAGAGGAGTCAGGGGGTGAGGGCATCACCCCCAGAGGCTTAGAGGTAGAAAGGTCCGTGGCCCATGCAGCTCGTGGTGGTGATGGCGGTCACGAAGGCCGTCAGAGCGGCTACTATGACTTTCACGATGATTTCGATGATGTTTTTCTTTTTGTCGTTCA
>CALEMB010000204.1 GCA_937902805.1 uncultured Bacteroidales bacterium | reverse complement strand
CTACAACCAGAAAAAGCATAATACTCTATCGATGTCACTGAATTGGGTATCGTCAATGCACCTGTCAATCCGCTGCAATTTCTAAAAGCATAATTCCCTATGGATGTCACAGAATTGCCAATCGTCAAGTCGATAATGCTGCCGCCACCATAAAAAGCATAAGCAGGTATCGTTTGAACCTGATCTCCAAAAACAACTGCGGACAAGTTGGTGCAATTCTTAAATGGGTGATTATCAGTAGAAGTTGGATAACTGGTAACATTCACCGCATCCCAATTCACCATGGTCAATCCGCTGCAATTTTTAAAAGCATAATTCCCTATGGATGTCACTGAATTGGGTATCGTCAAGGCGGTCAAACCGCTGCAACCATGAAAAGCACCATTACCTATCGATGTCACTGAATTGGGTATCGTCAACGCGGTCAAGCCGCTGCAACCAGAAAAAGTATAATCCCTTATCGATGTCACAGAATTGGGTATCGTCAAGGCGGTCAAGCCGCTACAACCAGAAAAAGCATAATACTCTATCGATGTCACTGAATTGGGTATCGTCAATGCACCTGTCAATCCGCTGCAATTTCTAAAAGCATAATTCCCTATGGATGTCACAGAATTGGGTATCGTCAAGGCGGTCAAGCCGCTACAACCAGAAAAAGCATAATACTCTATCGATGTCACTGAATTGGGTATCGTCAGCGAGCCATCAAACCCGCTGCAACCGTCAAAAGCATAATTCCCTATGGATGTCACTGAATTGGGTATCGTCAGCGAGCCATCAAACCCGCTGCAACCGTCAAAAGCATAATTCCCTATGGATGTCACTGAATTGGGTATCGTCAGCGAGCCATCAAACCCGCTGCAACCGTCAAAAGCATAATTCCCTATGGATGTCACTGAATTGGGTATCGTCAATGCACCTGTCAATCCGCTGCAACCATAAAAAGCCCAATCTCCTATTGAGGTCACAGAGTTGGGTATCGTCAAGGCGGTCAAGCCGCTGCAATTTCTAAAAGCATAATTCCCTATGGATGTCACTGAATTTGGTATCGTCAATGAACCTGTCAATCCGCTGCAATTTCTAAAAGCATAACTGCCTATTGCAACGACTTCATAATTATTGGTTTGACCAAATGCATTTGTATAGGTAACTGAAGAAGGTATGGTAAGACCACCTGATGCAGAAGTCCCATTTATATGGCCTACTACCTTAGCAGTAGACTTGCTTAAAATATACTTCAAATCACCGATAATCACAATGGGTTGTATACCAAAAACTGCATCTTGATTATAATTAAAATTATTCTCCCCATCGGGTGACATTGCGTTGATAGAGAAATACGTATCTTGATATAAGCCCCACCATCCCCAATTAAAATGGAAATAGTCATTGCTATCATATCCATCACAAATAAAGGCGTGTCCTATCGCAACAGAATTATCATCAGAAGATTGCCCTCCATATAGCATTGGTCTGCCTGCATCCAATTCTGCCTTCATTCTTCGCACCCATTCGGTATCATTATTAAGCTGGTTACGTTCTTCATAAACAGCATCGGTAGAGTAACCAAAATAAGTTTTCAGGGCATAAGGGACATCATCGTCGTATGCACTACTTGCATCTACGCCATAGTGCATATCAACAGACACTCCACAATGATACATTAATTTGGCTATTTCAGAATTGGCACTATTCAGCGGCATATTTGACCAATCATAAGTTGTATTACCAAAATCCACTGATCGCCATCCATATACTGGATCGTAATACGAATGCCAGCCTGTACCTACAGACGGATGCCCCCAATACCTCATTATTTGCGCCATTGCAGTAGCCACACAACCTGTCAACGTACGTTCTCCAGCATTATTATCATACGGGCATAAGTCGTTGTAACCAGGATATTGGCCCCATGTACTTTCTATTAAAGGCTCAACAATGGTCGTCATTACAGCTTTATTTGGTCTGCCATTTCTCAAATCTTCCCATTCATGGGCAACATTAGACGCAACCCTGACTTGGTTGTCAATAGCATACTGTATCTCATCATTGTAGCCTTGCAACCACCATCTTAAGTCTTCTGGCATATTCTCAACAACAAATTGATCCGTCAACGAATAACCTAAAATGGGTTTCACGCGGTCGTCAGCAGCCATCACGACAAAACCTTGTTCTCCACTGAAAATATAAAGATTGGAAAAGCCAGCACTTTCAGACATGTCTGTCAGAAGATTTGACCTAACACCATTGTTGTTCAAAAACGTCGTCGCCACGGCTCTTGCCACGCCAGGTTCAACTCGTTCAGCAAAGCTTTTCATCCCTGCTCCCAGCAGTAGGACAAACAGGGCGGTACGCAACGCCCTTTTCAGTTGTAAATCTTTTACTTGCATATCTCTTTGTTTTAATGTGTTTTCAACTTTTTATTCTTTTCCCAAGCGGGCAATAAAAAAACGAAGGCTTTACTTTTTGTAAGTTGCTTCAAGGAGGCCTTCGACTGCCGGAAATCACAACTAAACAAGTAAAGCCCACGTGAAAACACGTGAGCGTTACACTTTACTTGCTTGTGATTTCCTACAGAATTGTCGAAGTTTCCTTGGAACAAGCTTTTAAGCTAACGCTATTTCTTCAAATATGTCTGGAAAGGGGGATTAGTTCATTTGATGTAATTTGGTTAGACTTTTCGTTAATTATCGGGATAATATAATAAACACTGGTTTATACGGCAATGCCTGTCAGCATCACATCGTCATAAAGCGGACACCAACGGTCTTCGGCCATCAAAACGGGTTCTATCAAGAAACTTACTTCTCGGGTATCGCGCCAAAGAGCTTTGGAAATTTCAAGTTTACGGTCGCCATAGGTTGGAATTATGACGGCCACGTCAATGTCGCTGTCGGGATTGGCATATCCCTTCGAGTATGAGCCAAACATCAAGACACGCGGCTCCGAATCAAAGCGTTGTGAGATGACTTCCTTGTAACGCCTAACGAGTCCTAAAGCTTCGTCGCGGCTAAGAGTTGTTCTGTTATCCATGTCATCATTTGTTTGGTTTCGTCAATCAGTTGTTGGCACATTTGTGGTGTCAATGTTCGTGCCAAGGCTTCCTTATCCTCTGGGTAACGTGCCTCAATATTGTAGTTGGTCACGAGGTCGAGGAAGTCCTTTTGCTCATCACTCATTTTGTCATAGAGGCCGCAGCCCTCTGCCAACCTCATGTGATGATGCGTATATGGTGGAGTGTCAGACCGTGTGCCACACCAATATGCCTTCAATGTCTTTTCAATCACCTGATGGCACATAAAAGCGACATAAAGCCAGCGTCCGGTCTGATGCATGGCCTCGGCAGTTTTGAGGTCATAGTCGGCAATGTCTATCCAATATGCTACTTTGTCATTTACCATACTCGGTGGTTGCTTATGGTTGTCACGATTGCAAAAATACGAAATATTTCCAAACCGACAAATCTTCCCTATAAAAAACATCTCGTCCAAGGTTTTTTAAGCTAACGCTATTTCTTCAAATATGTCTGGAGAGAGGGATTAGTTCATTTGATGTATTTTGATGAGACTTTTGTTTCGATTGTCGGTGGCAAAGATAGAAAAACTATTCAATCTATACTTGCCTCTTTATTGTTTAATTGATTCAAATTATCGCAATGACAGAATGGGATTTTGCAGCAAAACATCCACAAGCTGATGATATATCTGGCCATCAGCCACTTCCGTTATGGTTGTCACCTTGTCCCCCACATCCTTCGAAGATGCACCGCAGTGGAATATCTTCTCGCTTTGGGTGTCTAATGTCTAAGTAGATGAGCAAATTTAGTTTGCATATTGGACTCGGGACTACGAGACACGAGACGCGAGATGCGAGACAGGTCCCTGAGCTTGTCGAAGGGTTGTCCCGTGTCCCCAAGTCCCGCGTCAAAAATCATGTAGCTTAATTTTGAACAGTTACTTACTTAAATGTTAATAATCCAGCCTTAGCCTTACATAGGAGTTAAGTAGGAGTTAGGTAGGAGTTAAGTAGGAGTTAGAAATTTGGCTCAAATGTTAAATATTGGCATTATAGCCTCTTGCAAAGAGTTAAATAATTGTTAAAACAGTCAATATGTCCCACTGTCCCACTGTCCCGAGGGTGGGAAAGGTGGGACCGTGGGACAGTGGTACACTTACGGCACCCTTCAACATCCAAATCTCATCTAGCTTTGGCTTTTTTTTAGACCAACGTTGACTTGGATGATAGCCAAGGGACAATGACTTGTGACTATGACCATGACCACCTCAGCCAAGGGCTGAAATCTCGGCATTCCCGTAAAAGCGGTCATTGTCAATGGTCATGGTCAAAAAGTCACGAAGTCCCGCGTCCCGAAGTCAAAAGATAGTGACGGGGGCAAAGGCAACGAAAAAACGGAAAAACATGGCAAGTTGGGCGAAAATTTGTATCTTTGCGGCGAGAAAAACAACACAATTAGGTTATGACGACATTTGCATTGAATAATTTATGGGCTTACCTTCAAGGGCTGATGCTCTCACAAAGCGAACGTGAATGGCTGGTAGGGAAACTTTCTGAACCAGTGGAAAAGTCTTCTACTGAAGCGAAAGATGATTTAGCGGAAAAGCTATACGATGTGATTCCCGTATCACCAGAAATTAAAAAATGGAGCAGATGTGCATCATTCACAGAAGAAGAAATAGAGAGTGACCCCAAACTTAAAGCCTTGCTGAACCGATGAAACATGTATTCCTTGACACGAACATCCTCGTGGATTACGCATTGGGGCGTGAACACTGCGATGATGCTGAACAATTATTGCAACGTGGCAGCAACGGTGAACTATGCTTACAGGCATCTTACCTCACTTTTGCTAATCTAGCATACATACTTAAGACGAAAGTAGATGTATACAAGTTGTTTGGCGACCTATGTCAATACATTGGCGTGTTGTCTACCGACAATGGTCAATTGATGGCAGCAATGGGAATACGGGTACGCGATTTTGAGGACATGCTGCAATACCAATGCGCCAAAGCCAACGATTGCGATGTTATTATCACAAATAACGGAAAGGACTACGCCGAATTTTGCGACCTGCCTTACATGACAGCCGCTGATTTCTTGGCTAGTTTAAAATAGCGACCCACCAACCTTTCCAGCTCTCCCAGCCACAATATCACCGAAGTTCCCAAAACAATCCGCACCCAGTCGCTCAGCGGCAAGGACACCACATTGAACATCTCGCCGCCAAAGCTGACGATGAGCACCTGTCCGAGGGCGATAACCAGCAAGGTAAAGCCGAATCCACTCAACACATCTTTGTCGAGCAAGCCTTTCAATGCCGACTGCCCCGTATGGAATGCCTTGGCATTAAAGATGTTCCAAAACTGCATGAAGACGAAAATCGTGAAGAGCAGCGACAGTTCCTTTGGCGTAAAGTGGCCACCCACATGATGGAAACAGAAGTAGCTGGCACAGTAATCTGAGAAGGAGAACTCGGCCATGGAATCCACGCCATAATGCATGAAATATTGGATGAAGCCGAACAGCACCGCCACAAAACACAGGCCCACACCGAAGATGCGGACAATCATCTCCTTGGTGATGATGAAGGCATCACGCGAACGGGGTTTGTCCTTCAAGACGCTGTGGTCGGGCGGCAACGAAGCCAGGGCCATGGCGGCAAAGGTATCCATGATGAGGTTGATCCACAGCATCTGCGTCACAGTGAGGGGTGATTCGACACCCATCACGGCACCCAGCAACACGATGAGGCATGCCGCCACGTTGATGGTCATCTGGAACAGGATGAAACGCTGGATGTTGAGGTACAGCGAGCGGCCCCACATCACGGCACGGGCAATGCTCTTGAACGAGTTGTCGAGAATGGTGATGTCGCTGGCTTCCTTGGCCACTGAAGTACCGTCTCCCATCGACAGACCGATTTGTGCCCGGTTCAAGGCGGGGGCGTCGTTAGTGCCGTCGCCAGTTACGGCCACCACCTCTCCCCTTTCCTGCAGCAAGCGCACAAGGCGTTCCTTGTCGGAAGGGCGTGCGCGCGACATAATCTTCAGGTCACCTACACGCTCAAGCAGCTGCTCGTCCGTCAACAGGTTGAACTCCTTGCCCGTAATCATCTGTCGCTCGGGGTCGTCCTCATCGTTCCAAAGCCCCACCTGACGACCAATCTCCCTTGCCGTGCCAGGTGTGTCGCCCGTCACAATCTTGATGCTGATGCCCGCATTGAGGCAGTCCTTCACCGAGTCGGCCACATCATCGCGAATGGGGTCGATGATGCCGACAATGCCGAGGAAACAAAGGTCCTCCACCTGCAACTTACTGTTGACGAAGACTGTGTCCAACTCACTCTCCGTGATGTACTTATAGGCGAATCCCAAGGTTCGCATGGCCTTATTTTGGTATTCCAGCATCTTGGCTTCCACCTCTTCGCGCACCCAAGCGATGCCTGCCTCGCCATCGCTCTTCATGACCGTGGCGCAGCGCTTTAATACAATCTCCGGAGCACCTTTCACATACAATACATAATTCCCTGGAGTTGCCGTTTCAACCACTGTGGCCATGTACTTGTACTTCGTCGTAAATGGCAACTGCTTGACAATCTTGGCTTTGTCGCGAATCCTGACAAAGTCCACATTATTGTCGAAAAGCCAAAGCAGCAAAGCACCCTCGGTGGGGTTGCCAATCACTTTAGCCTTTTGTTGGTCGCTATAATCCAGGAATGCCGTCGAGTTGAGTGCAATGCCTTCCGACACCAGTTGACCCACCACGGAATCGTCGGGAACTCCATTCCTCAAACCATAAATGAGGCAATCGCCCAGACTCATGCGGTTTTTGGTGAGCGTACCCGTCTTGTCCGAACAAATCACAGTGGCGGCCCCCATAGTCTCGCAGGCATGCATCTTACGCACCAAATTGTTGGTTTCCAGCATCCTCTTCATGCTCAACGCCAAACTCAGCGTGACGCTCATGGGCAAGCCTTCTGGCACAGCCACTACAATCAATGTCACGGCAATCATCAAGGTGTTAAGGACATAACGCACGAAGTCCATCCAGTTGAACGCCTCCTCAGGATAGATGAAATACATCAGCAGACGAAGCACCACGATAAGGCCTGCGATGACATAGCTGGCAATGGTGATGCCCTCACCGAGTTTGTCGAGTTGTTCGTTCAAAGGCGTCTTCACATTATTTTCGATTTGCGCGCCACGATACACCTTGCCCCATTCCGTGGCATCACCCACCTTCTCGACCACGAAAATGCCATGACCTTCCATCACCGCACTGCCACGACAGACATAATTGGAAGGATATGTAGCATCTTCCTTGAACTCCGCTTTATCCGTAGTCTTGCTGCATGAAGGCTCGCCCGTCAGGTCCGACTCATTGACCATCAACGAGATGGCTTCTCGCAACGTGCCGTCAGCTGGAATCTCGTCACCCGTTTCAATTACCACGGTATCGCCCACGACGACATCCTTACGCTCAATGCGGTGAATCAAGCCATTACGGTAGACAGTGACAAACTTTTCGTCCTCTGCCTTATTCAGAATGTCAAATTTCTTGTTGGCACTCAACTCGAAGAAGAAGCCCACGGTGGTGGCCAACATCACAGCCACGAAAATGCCCAAAGGCTCAAGAAGCACCGAAAGACCTTCGGCACCGGTAAACAACTGATACAACGAAACAGCCACCGACAGCAGCAAGGCTATCAGCAGGATGCGTATGATAGGGTCGGAAAACTTTTCCAAAAACTGTTTCCAAAGCGGATCTTTCTCGGGCGGTGTCAACACATTGTCGCCATGTTTACGGCGACTTCTCTCAACTTCAGCATCAGTAAGCCCATTCCTATAATCTCTTGCCATTTTCAAGCACTTTTACTCGTAATTCAATTTTTACTATTTTTGCAAAGAAAAACGCGCAAAAATACATTCTAGTACCCAACCAAAAATAGGTTGCAAGGTTACAACCCAAAATTGAGAGGATAAAAAATTGAAATTCAAAGAACAACATAAAACCGCCTTGGCAAAAGTGCTTTCCGACCTCGTTCAGTGCGACGGTATCGTCAACCAAGGCGAAATCGAGTTCCTGCAACAGGTTTACTCACTTTTCAACATCACGCTGACAAGCAGGAAAAAGGCAACCAACATCAGTCTTTCGGAGGCTGTCGACATCCTGAAAAGCATCGGCAACCCCGAGAAAATCGCCATCCTCAAGATGTTCCAAAGCCTCTCCTTATCCGATGATTCTTTGGCACCCACCGAGTCGCTGTTCATCACCTCGATCATCTTGTCCATTGGCATCGACCTGCCTGAGACACAAGACCTCAACGCCACCTTCGTCTCCATCCCCGACCTCAGCTTCGACACCCGCAACGCCGTCCTGTACGTCGAGCCAGCCTACGACAAGAAAACCAATGCTAGCATCAAGCGCGACCACGAAGCCATCTGCGGCCTGCTGCGCCAGTCGCAACGCGAGTTTTTCTTCCTTCCCAAAGTCGTCGGCGACTTGAAAAGGAAGAAAAAGACCTTCCGCAACGCCCTCAGTTACATCGATCCCACCCTCTCCGAAGACCAGCTCGACCACATAGACGCGCAGCTCCCGCAACTCGACAGCGTGTTCCTCTCCAAGGAAATCTTTCTCAACTACCTCAACACCAACGGATTGAAAATCAGCAAACCCTCGTTTTTGCTGAAAATCGGCAACATGAAACCTGGCACCAACCAAGACTTCCTTATTATAGAAACGGGAAACCATCCCCTACTGACTTTGGAACGCTTCGTGCAACTCAACGCCAACATTATGAAAATTAACCCTCCGGTGAGTAACGCCAAAGAAGAAGCCTTCCTCAAAAAACTGACACTGAAGCCCGAGAAAAAGCACAAAGACGAGCTAGATTACACGGGATTCCACAAAATTATCCTTGACATCCTGTTGAAATACAACGGCTTGCACGATATTAGTCGTTTATACATCTCAAGCACCGGCGACATCTTCCTCACCGACCTCAACGCCACCGAGGTGAAGATGCCCGCCCTCTGCAAGGTCCTTTATATCTTTTTCCTGCTCCACGAAGAGGGCTTGTCGCTGAACTACCTCAACGACCACAAGGAAGAGCTTTACCGGATTTACCGCCGCATTTCCACCTACGGCGACGAGGCGCTGCTCCGGAAAGCCATCGACAATCTCACCGACTTCATCGGCTCCACCATGAATGCCAACCTCTCGCGCATCAGGAAGGCCTTCCGTGACATCCTGGGCGACGAGGCCAACATCTACCTTATTAAAGGTGAAAAAGGTGGACAGAAAACCATCCACCTTGACCGTCGCCTCGTGGTCTTCGAAGACCGCAAGGCGTTCGAATAACTATTTTAGGCGTTCATTCCTCCCAAGAGGAAAGTGACGTCGGAATTCGGCTCAATCTCCACCGATTCCTTGCCGTAGCGCATCACTATCATCTTCTTCCCGCCTTTCAGCATCATCTGTCCGTCGGTGACCCATAATGCCGTGGCCTCACGCAGTCCGACCACCGTCATCTCCTGATTAACGGCCAGATATTCGTTGATGCGGTCCTGACGCGTCTCGCCGCCGTGTTTGATCATCTTGTCGATCTCGGGGTGCGGGTCGAGGTAATGCGGGTTGATTTGGAACGGCACCAAATTGAGGCACTTGAACGATGCGGGCTGCACGATGGGCATATCATTGGTGGTACAGAGCGTGGGGCAAGCCACGTTGGAGCCTGCGCTCCAGCCCATGTACGGCACGCCAGCGAGGGCGCGTTCACGGATGGCGTCCATCAAGCCATAACGGTGCATCTCTGCCACGAGGTGGAAGGTGTTGCCGCCGCCCACGACGATACAGTCGGCCTCGTTGACGGCCTTCACCTTATCGTCGAAATGGTGCACCGAAGTGAAGTTCTCCAGTCCGAACTTAGTGCGGAACACGTTTTTCACCTTGGCCTCGTAGGCATCATAGCTCTCGGGGTACACCATGCCGCCGATGTTGACACCTGCGAAAGGCACGAAGATGATACGGCTGTCCTTGTTGATATGATTCTGCAAGCAGAAAAGCTCGATTTGGGTCGTGGCCCAAGCCAGATAATTCTCGCCGAAATTGGTGGAATTGCTGATCAGTAATAATCTCATAGCGTAAAATGTTGGTTAACGATGGCGCAAAGATAACAAAAAAGCGATAGTGGGCGCAATAAAGGGTAGAAATCGCTCATTTTGGATAAAAACTATCACACTGATTGTCAAATATTTGTGAAAAACAATAAAATTTTTCCCGTTTTTTTGCTTGCGTAAACGAAAAAAGGTGTACTTTTGCAGCGTCAATAACGACTGGACTAGTAGCTCAATTGGATAGAGTCCCTGACTACGGATCAGGCGGTTGTGGGTTCGACTCCCGCCTAGTTCACGAAAGGTTCCGCAAAAAGAACCTTTTTTTGGCCCATTCGACTAGCGGTTAGGTCGTAAGTTTCTCACACTTAAAACAGCGGTTCGATTCCGCTATGGGCTACGAAATAAAGCCGTAACTTGCCGAAAATCAGGTTACGGCTTTTTCATTTGCAAATCGAAGCATAATCCTGCCGTAATCCTCCACAGGCGGACTATATTGTAATTAATTGAGGTGTCAACTCGGAATAGTCGCGAGCCAAGCCTTTCCCAAGCCATAGCCACACCCTTCTCTCGCCTTTCCCAAGGAGATGCCATACTGTTGCCATACTGATGCCATAGTGTAGCCATACTTTAAAGCATGGAAAAAGTATGGGTAGAGTATGGGTAGAGTATGGCTACACCTTGCCTACACCTTGCCAAGTCCTTGGCTACACCTTGCCTACACCTTGGTAGAGCTTGCCAAAACGGGAGGAACGAATTCTACTTAATAACACTTAACCCCAAGCTCGAAAGCTTCTCCACTACCCCATTCAAATCGAAGTCCTCGGCTTTGACGGTGATTTGGGCTTGCTCATAGAAAGGCAGGCGCTCCGTGTAGTGGCTGGCGACAAAGGCTGACAGCTCGGCTTCATCCTTGCCTTCAGCGAGGGGACGTTTGCGCTTGGCGTGCAGCAGCCTGTCGACAACAGCGGCGGGGCTGATGCGCAAAAAGATGGTGAGACCATGGCTGTTCATCCATTCCATGTTGTCAAAATAACAAGCCGTGCCGCCACCAGTGGAAATGACGGTGTTTTCCATGCTTTCCGTGCTTTTCAGCACCTCCGACTCCAGCTTGCGGTAAAGGGGTTCGAGATCGAGATCGGAAGAGCGGTTCAGCAGGAATGCCGAGACCGATATCG
>CALEMB010000203.1 GCA_937902805.1 uncultured Bacteroidales bacterium | reverse complement strand
GGGTGTTGGAGCACAATGGTTTCCGAGTGGCACTCATCCCGCAGCCTAACTGGAGGGACGATTTGCGCGACTTCAAGAAGTTTGGCAAGCCGAGGCTTTATTTCGGCGTGTCGGCGGGCTGCATGGACTCGATGGTGAACCACTACACCGCCAACAAGCGCCTGCGCAGCAACGATGCCTACACCCCTGGCGGCGAGGCGGGCTTCCGTCCCGACTACGCCACCGTGGTCTATTGCAACATCCTCAAACAACTCTACCCCGATGTGCCCATTGTCGTGGGGGGCATTGAGGCATCCTTACGCCGCGTGACGCATTACGACTATTGGTCGGACAGCCTAAAACCCAGCATCTTAGTCGACTGCAAGGCCGATATTGGCGTATATGGTATGGGCGAACTCACCATGGTGGAAATCGCCAAAGCCATTCAAAGCGGCAAGAAAGTCAGCGAGTTGACCGACATTAAGCAGACTTTTTTCCTGCAAGACAAGAACCAGACGCTCCCCGCTTTCGAGGGCGAGACCATAGAACTCGTTTCGCACGAGGTCTGCCTCAAAGACAAGAAGAAATACGCTTCCAACTTCCGCCACATCGAAGAGGAATCCAACAAGAAACATGCAGCAAGGTTAACACAAGAAGTCGGCAACCAAAGGCTTATCATCAATCCTCCTTTGCCCACTTTCACCACCGAGCAGATTGACGCTTCCTTTGATTTACCTTACACCCGTCTACCCCATCCGAAATATGCCAAGCGAGGTGTTATCCCTGCCTATGAGATGATACGACACTCCGTCAACCTGCACCGAGGCTGTTTCGGCGGCTGCGCCTTCTGCACCATCTCAGCGCACCAAGGCAAATTCGTCGCCTCGCGCAGCAAGGAGTCTATCATGCGAGAGGTGGAACAAGTCACCCAAATGGAGGACTTCAAAGGCTACATCAGCGACCTTGGCGGACCATCAGCGAATATGTACCGCATGAAGGGCAAGGATGAACGCCTCTGTGAGAAATGCGCCCGCCCAACTTGCCTACAACCCAGCGTTTGCAAAAACCTCAACACGGACCACCATCCGCTCATCGAGATATATAAAGAGGTAGACGCCAACCCGAAAGTTAAGAAGGCCACCATCGGCTCGGGCATCCGTTACGACCTGTTTTTGCACGACAGCACGCCTGAGGAAAACAAGGCCATGGGTTACGACGAATATTTCCACCAACTGGTGACGCGCCATGTTAGCGGACGATTGAAAGTGGCTCCCGAGCACACCAGCGATGCCGTCCTCAAGCTCATGCGCAAACCCAAGTTCGACATGTTCGTCAAGCTGAAGAAAAAGTTCAATGCCATTAACGAGAAGGAGCATCTGAACCAGCAACTTATCCCCTATTTCATCTCCTCGCACCCCGATTGTTATCTTGAGGATATGGCCGATTTGGCAGTGAGAACCAAGGAACTAGGCTATCATCTGGAGCAAGTTCAAGATTTCACGCCCACACCGATGACCTTAGCCACGGAAATCTATTATTCCGGCTACGACCCCTACACATTAGAGCCTGTATTTTGCGCCAAAACAAAAGAAGAAAAACTCGCCCAGCAACGCTTCTTCTTCTGGTACAAGCCCGAGAACCGCGAGTGGGTGAAGAACGCTTTGAGGCGAATTGGTCGCGCAGATTGGATAAAGAGGCTCTATAAAAGTTGATAGTTTACAGTTGACAGTTGACAGTTGGTAGTTGCTAGTTCGATAGAATTCCTTATTTTTGCCGCAAATTTAAACAACATAAAACCATCAACATGAAGAGAAATCTCATCGGAGCCATTGTGCTCTTCGCCGCTCTTGTTTTTGCTGGCTGCGGCAACAACAACCAAAAGAATGAAAAGGCTGAAAAACAAGCCACTGAAACCGTTACCGAAAAAATCCAACTTCCCAACCGTCTGCTCATCATCGTTGACCCTCAAGTCGACTTCACCACGGGCAGCCTCGCCACAGCAAAAGGCCCTGCCGCCATGGACTACCTCGCCAAGAAGTTAGGAGAAGATGCTTGGAAGAACTATGGTTGGATTATCGTCACCCAAGACGCTCACCCTGCCAATCACTGCTCGTTTGTGGAACAAGGTGGCGTGTTCCCGCCCCACTGTGTACAAGGCACCGAAGGCATGAAAGTCTATCCGAGCCTGCAAGCTACGCTTGACAAGTTAATGTCGAATGGCACCAACCAGCAAATCCACTTCATGCAAAAAGGCGATTTGGCTGACAAGGAAGAGTTCAGCATCTTCCAGAATGAACACAGCGGAGCGAAATTGCGTGCCGTCATCGAAGAGCGTGAGCATTTCGAAGGCATTGACATCTGCGGTATCGCCACGGATTACTGCGTATACGAGACCACCAAGGATCTCATCTCATTCTATCCTGCCAAGCAGGTGCGCATTGTCACCAACTGCCTCGCCGCCGTTGACGACAACGACACCAAACTCGCCGACCTCATGCGCGAGAACGGCATTGCAGGCATTGAGTTTTAAACTTTTTGACACGAGACTTCGAGACGCGAGACACGAGACTTTGTTCCTATCCCGCGTCCCGTAGTCCCGCGTCCCGCGTCAAAAAACATGAGCAAATTCAAATCATTCTTTGAGCGCAAGGGCGTCGACATGACCTGGAAGGCCTATTTTGTCGACGCTCTTGGCGCTATGGCGCTGGGCTTGTTCGCCTCGCTGCTCATTGGCACCATCTTCCAAACTTTAGGCGACAAGACGGGCATTGATGCCTTCGTCACCATCGCGAAA
>CALEMB010000202.1 GCA_937902805.1 uncultured Bacteroidales bacterium | reverse complement strand
GAGATCTACACTCTTTCCCTACACGACGCTCTTCCGATCTCGATCTAATTCTTCGTTCCCAATAATTTCCGTCCTGACATTTCGGCTCTCTTCTGCTTGATACAAATACACGATGGTTTGGTTGGCGTCGACATGAATGCTGTCAAAAGGCAGATAGATACAGTCGTCGGGGCGGCCTTCAATGAGAAACTTGAAAAACGGCGTTTTTGCGGGCGGTGTTTCTTTGGGCACCATCAGCATGTTGACTTCGAAGCCTGGTTTCTTGGTGCTAATCTCAAGGATTTGTCGGTTGGCGTTGGGGGTCTTGTCGGGGATGATGAGGTAGGCGAACAGCGCCAACAATGCCCAAAGCAGCACGAAGCCACAGGAAACCATACCGAGCTTGTTGCTGCGGAAACGCTTCCATGCCAATGCTTTAGGAGATTGGTTCTGTGTCTTTTTCTCGTCCATGGGCAGACCTGTTTTGAGCCGTCAAAGTTAGGCATTTCCGTGCTGTTTTTAAGCGGAAACAAAGTTTTTTTTGAAAATTTTGGGCAAAAACATCGCCGTTTCAGAAAAATGTTGTATTTTTGCACCCGCATTCCGTGAGAACGGAAGTGATGGTGGATTTAGCTCAGCTGGTTAGAGTACCGGATTGTGGTTCCGTGGGTCGTGGGTTCGAATCCCACATTCCACCCAGAAAGAAGAGGTTCGAAAGAGCCTCTTTTTTTGTTGGTTTCCGTGATTTGCGGAAAATTGTGTACTTTTGCACCTTGAATTAATGTAGGATATGGCAAGGATAATGGCTATAGACTTGGGCAGGAAACGCAGCGGCATCGCTGTTACCGACCCTTTGCAGATCATCGCAAACGGGTTGACGACGGTGGAGTCGCACAAACTCGTCGATTTCGTGCTGGATTACCTTAAAAACGAGGAAGTCGAGCAAATCGTCATCGGTGAGCCCAAGGACATGAAGAACAACCCTTCCGACTGCTCGAAATACATTGAGCCTATCGTCAACCGGCTGAAGAAGCTGCTGCCTGATATGAAAATCGTTCGCTATGACGAGCGTTTCACCTCGGTGATGGCGCATCAGACCATGATTGATGCAGGTCTCAGCAAATCGCGCCGCCAAGATAAGGAACTCGTCGACACCATCGCCGCCACCATCATCCTCCAATCGTATATGAGTTCAATAAAACCATAATAAATCGCGTTTCGACAGGCTCAACGCCCTTGGTCCCTGAGCTTGTCGAAGGGCCAAAAACTGATAACTGAATAACTGAACAACTGATAACTGACAACTAAGATGATATTACCAATAGTAGCATACGGCCACCCCACCCTGAAAGCTGTCGCCCAGCCCATCACGGCAGATTATCCCGAATTGGATACCCTGATTAAAGACATGTGGGAGACATTGGCCCATTCCGAAGGCGTCGGCTTGGCCGCCCCGCAGGTCAACAAGTCCATCCAGCTTTTCCTCGTCGACGGCAACCCCTTCTATCCCGATTATCCGGCTGCCAAGGACTTCAAACAAGCTTTCATCAACCCTGAGATTCTGGAGGTCTCCGAAGAAATGAGGCCGTTCAAGGAAGGCTGTCTCAGCCTGCCTAATATATATGAAGAGGTGATGCGCCCTGATAAGATTCGCATCAAGTATCTCGATGAGAACTTCCAAGAGCACGAGGAGGTCTTCGAAGGCATCCGCGCCCGCATCATCCAACACGAGTATGAACACCTGCAGGGCCATGTTTTTGTCGACAACGTCGCCCCGCTGCGCAAGACCTTGCTGCAAGGCAAACTGCGCGCCATCTCGGAAGGCAAATGCGATGTGGACTACCGCATGGTTTTCCCGCACAAGAAAAAACACAGATAAAAATCTTGAAATTTGAAAAAAGCCATCAGCTATCAGCAGTCAGCCATCAGCTTAGGCTTTACCAGGCTGAGAGCTGATTGCTGAAGGCTGAAAGCAATTTAAATCTTGAAATAAACGAAATATGAAAAACACACTGAAACTGATGATGCTCGCCGTGTTGGCCTTCGGCATGATGGCTTGCGGCGGAAAGGAGCAAAAACTCACGCAGGACGACCTGAAAGCAGCTGAGAGAACTTTGTTCAACGAGAATCGTACACTGAATGAAGAAGTCGCACCGGAAGTGGCGGAGAAATACTGCCTGTTTGTCAAGCAAAACCCTAACGATTCCACATCGGCAAAATGGCTCTTCCATGCTATGGAAATCAACGTGATGCTGAAAAATGCCGACAAAAGCATAGAGTTATGCAACCAGTTGAATGAAAACTATCCCGATTCTGAATGGACGCCGAGAGCATTATTGTATGTGGGCTCCTTTGTGTATAACGACCAACTCAACGACACGGCTCAGGCTCATGCGACTTTGCAGAGACTCATTGATAACTATCCCGATAGTGAACTCGTCGACGACGCCCAGAAGTCCATTGAATATCTTGGCCTGTCACCCGACGAAATCATGGCAAGGATTATGATGTCGCAAATGGAAGAGATGGGAATGGAATTGGATGAATAAGAAGATTCCGCTGTAAAACAAAAGCCTGCGAGAGGATTCCCGCAGGCTTTTTTGTTGTTTCGGGTAGCTTAGCAGCCAAAGGCTTTCTTCAGCTTGTCCACCAAGTCGAGTTTCTCCCAACCGAAGAACTCCACATCTTTGTAGGTCTTGCCGTCTTTGACGTAGGTGCTCTTGTCTTTGTAGAAGACTTCGACAGGCTTGGTTTCGGGCTGGCGACCGAAGTGGCCATACGATGCCGTCTCCTCGAAGATGGGGTTGGTGAGACCGAAACGCTTGACGATGAAGTAAGGCCTCAAGTCGACCAGCTTCTGCACCTTGAGGGCGATTTCAGCATCACTCATCTTGACGTGCGAGGTGCCGTCGGTGTTGACGTAGAAGCCCACAGGCTCGGCCTTGCCGATGGCGTAGGCAATCTGCACCAAGGCTTGGTCGCAGACGCCAGCGGCCACGAGGTTCTTGGCGATGTGGCGTGCGGCGTAGGCAGCCGAACGGTCCACCTTCGAACTGTCTTTACCCGAGAAGGCTCCGCCGCCGAGATCGAGATCGGAAGAGCGTCGTGTAGGGAAAGAGTGTAGATCTCGGT
>CALEMB010000201.1 GCA_937902805.1 uncultured Bacteroidales bacterium | reverse complement strand
CTTGGTGCTCGAGGGCTATGATCTCCGCCTGGGGAGCCTCATAGCGAGGTTTGTTGATTTTCATAGTTTTAGATTTAATGATTTAATGATTTAATGATTTAATGATTTAAAGATTTAAAGATTTAAAGATTTCAGATTTCAGGATTTCAAGATTTCAGATTTCAAGATTTAAAGGTTCCTCATTCTGCATTTAAACATACTTGTTTACGATGATGCCTTTTGCCAGCAACTCCTCAAAAATGGATTGGTCTTCTCGCGTCTGCGTTTTTTTCCCGTGGGCAATTTCGTAGACATGCTGAGGCGATACGTTTTTGCTCTTTGCGATTCGTTCATAAATCGCCGCATTGCGGGAGTTCTGGTAGGAACCATATCTCAAATTGTGAAAAAAGGCTTTCAACGACATAAGCTATATTTTGAAAATTAAGCTACAAAAATACACCAAAGCAAACTATTACACATTACTAGCATAGCGACAATTTGGCTTTTCGCCAAATTGTCGCTATGCGCAAGCCAAATTGTCGCATGAAAAAGCCGTTATGTCGCAATCAAGTGCGTTATTGTTTGAGGGAAAGGCGGTATTCGGAGGGACTCATGCCGTATTGCTCGCGGAAGAGTCGCTGTAGGTTGCGCAAGCTGAGCCCCACCTGGTCGGCAACATAGGACACGGTGGCCTCAGGCTGCTCACGAAGCAGTCTGCAAGCCTCAGAAAGACGGATGTTGTTGAGATAGGCAGGAATGGAGATGCCACCTGCGAATTTGTTGAGAAGATAGTTGATGGTTTCACGCTTCATGCCAAGCACCTCGGAAATCTCGTCCCGTTGGACGCCTTGCTCGGCGTAGAGGTGTTCCGCACGGATGCGGCTTTCCATCTGGCTGAACAAAACGAACTCTTCTTCATAATTCTCCACCTGACAGGCCTGCAATTGGTTTTGTTTCTCCATTGCGTCAATCAACTTCACCATTGCGACGTTCTTCTCAGCCAACTTGCGCTTTTGATAAATAGTATAAACCGAGAAGGCAATTGTAATCAGCAAGACCCAAACCACGGCCAGAATAATGCGCTGGCTGGCGCGGATGTGAGCGGTCTTCCGTTCAATCTCGCGCTGCTGCTCCGAGACTTGGAATCGAACGGCGTAAAGGTGGGCTTTGCCCTGTAACATGTTTTCAGTGAGTTGCTTGTCAAGCACGGCATACCGTTTCCAATAGGCTTTTGATGCATCTCTGAGACCCTGTGCATCAAGGATTTCGGCACGGCCACGGAGTATTTCAACGTAATTCGCGTTCAACGTGTCGGTGCCCAACTGCTGCTCCACTTCATCGTAGACGGCCAAAACACGGTCATATTCCCCGAGTTTTCTCAAGGTCGGGGCTATCATGAATCGCCCCGTGAGACTATGTCCGGCAAACGTTTGGTCATAGAGGGCAAGAAATTCCCTCGCCTTTGCGCTTTCGCCCGACTTGGCGTAGGCAGCCGACAAATAGCCGTAGGCTTTGCCACGATAGAAATCGATGTATTCGGGACGATCGTCCTCCGAAGGTTCGCGGACAGTGCCGTCGTGGAAACTCTCGGCATGATGCTCAAAGTCGTCAAGCAGGTCGAGCATGTGCCGTGCAACAGGTATCACATCAGCAAAGCGTTCTTTTTCTATGCAGATTTCAGCCTTGCGCTTTAAGGCGATTATCATGGCGTCCATTTCGTTGAACTTCCGCTTACCCTCAAGCTGCCCGACGACAGAGTCAAGCTTCGAAAAGCCTTCCTCCTGCTGACCGATGCGGATGAGCAATGTGCCTATCTCGGCATCGATGCGCAGGGCTTCTGTCGTCTCACCTCGGCTGAGACAGAGGCCGCCAAGCACGGTGGCCCAATGCAGGGCCTGCTCATAGTCTTTCCTCAACCGACAGGCATTCAGCAGGATTTCAAGCACATCTTCCTGCAAATCAGCATTCTCCACAACAGTTTTATGCTGCATCAGCCTTTCGCCAATCAGGATGGCGGTGTCGTAGTTCATCTCCTCGCACGTCCATGAATACACCTTGGCCCGCAGCACGTCGGCATCAACAGCCGACATGTTACCCACGATTTCAGCCGAGTCGATAATCAGCAGGGCTCTGTCGGGGTCGAAGGCGTAGGCTTCCATAGCCGTTTCCTGGGTGTAGAGCGTGTCAGAAGGTTGCGCGACGCGACCTCCACCCGAGTCGGAAGAACCACCGCCCGTGCAGCCTAACAGCATGAAAGCCAGAACAAAGAATGATATGATGATGCGTGATGCTTTCATTTCGGAACAGCTTACCATTGAGAGGCGCAAAAATAGGAATTTTTCTTAATTTTGCGCCCACAAACAATAAATTATGATTACCAGCAAAACCAACCCCAAGATAAAGAACCTTGTCAAATTGCAGAAAGCAAGTGAGCGTCGCGAACAAAACCGCATCCTCATTGAGGGACAGCGGGAGATTGAGCGTGCACAGGCCTGCGGCTTCAAAATCGAACAACTGTATGTCTGCGAGCCTCTGCTGCGCACACCCAATCATATAACAGCTGAGTTTACCGAGACCGTCACCGAAGAAGTCTTCGACAAAATTGCCTACCGGGAGGGCAGCGACGGGCTGCTGGCTGTAGCCAAGCCTAAATACAAGAGCCTCAGCGAGTTCAAGCCAAGGAAAGATGCTTTGATCATCGTCTTGGAGACTGTGGAGAAACCAGGCAACCTTGGTGCTGTGATGCGCACCGCCGATGCCGCAGGTGTCGATGCCGTCATCATCGCCGACCCCGCCACCGACCTCTACAACCCCAACGCGATACGCGCCAGCATAGGCTGCCTCTTCAGCGTGCCCGTCTATGCCTGCTCCACAGAAGAGTGCATCAACTGGCTGAAAAAGAACGGCATCACCATTTACTGCACCTATCTGAAGGCCTCCATCGACTACCTCGACGCGGACTTCCGCAAAGCCTCAGCCCTCGTCATGGGCACCGAGGCCACGGGCATCTCCGACGCTTGGGTTGAGGCCGCCGACCAAAACATCATCATCCCCATGAACGGCATCGCCGACTCGCTCAATGTGTCGGTGACCACCGCCATCGTCACCTTTGAGGCTGTGCGCCAGCGCAGAAAATCATGAAAAAAGACTACCTCCTACTCCACCTCTCCGTGTTCATCGCCGGCTTCACGGGCGTATTGGGGCGACTCATCACCTTGGATTCGGCCATATTGGTGTGGTGGCGCATGGCTGCGGCGGCGGTGATTATGTGGGTGTTTTTGCGGGTATCGAAACGGCGTGGGGCGGACGCACACAAAACGGACGCACGCGGTGCGTCCCTACAGCGGTACAAATTCAGGGACATTGTGCAGATGGGCGGCGTGGGAATGCTGTTGTGCCTGCATTGGGTGTTTTTCTATGCCTCCATCAAGGCCTCCAATGTCAGCATCGGGGTGGTGTGTTTCTCTTTGGTGGGGTTTTTCACCGCCTTGTTTGAACCCATCATCAACAAACACAATTTCTCAGGCCGTGAATTTCTGTTCAGCCTGCTGACCATCCTCGGCATCTACCTGATTTTCCAATTCGACGCTCGTTATCGTTTGGGCATTGTTCTGGGTGTGGTCTCGTCGGCCTTGTATGCCCTCTTCGCCATCGCCAACCAGCGCGTCGGCAAGCACTACGAGGTCAAAAACATGCTGCTATGGGAGATGATCGGCGGCCTCATCGGCCTGAGCTGCCTGATACCCATATATAATATGTTCATCCCCGTCGGGCGGCTTTATCCCGTCGGTATGGATTATCCTTATCTGGCCTTTATGGTAGTGGTTTGCACCATTGGCCTCTGCCTGCTGCAAATCATCGTGTTGCAGAAGATTCCCGCTTTCACCGTCAACCTGACCTACAACCTGGAGCCAGTTTACAGCATCATCCTCTCCATGTTCATCTTCAGCGAGTACAAGGAGCTGAATTTCTCGTTCTGCATCGGCATCGCGCTGATTATTGTTTCGGTAGTGCTGCAGACTATTAGTGAAACAATACTGCATAACTGTTCCACAAATACCAGAAAAAAACAAAGCCGCCACTGAACAGTAACGGCTTGTATTTGTGAGGCTCGAAACGGTCAAATGACCATAAAGGTTGTCATCCTTTCAGCGAATTCCTCTGATTGACGTTGCAAAAATACAACTTTTTTCTTTATGCAACCTCTTTCGCAAACTTTTTTCACTTCTCAACACCTATTTTCAACTTTACGAACACTGGATAATGGTCCGAGGGATTACGGCGGATGTGATCATCGAACGAAATCTCTTGGGGAGCATCGGAGGCCTTGAGGGCTTCATCCGTATCGTCAGGTGTCCAGTAGCTGTCGGTCAGCACACCGTATGCCTCGACATGCGTGGCGGGCGACACAAACACATGATCGATGCGGCTTGTGGTGTAATAATTTGTCTTAAAATTATTGAACGTGCCATTCTCTGCGAAGCGGATGCGTGCGGCATCATACGAATCCTTCAGCAGCCCCGACTGGGTGAAAATGGTGTAGATTTCATTGGTTTGGTCCACGTTGAAGTCGCCTGTGAGGATAACGGGCTGCCCCTGTGCAATTTCACGGATCTTTTGCACAACGAGTTTGGCAGCCTCACGACGCGCCACCACGCCGACATGGTCCATGTGGAGGTTGAAGTAATAGAACTCCTGCATCGGCGCTTTCTTCCTACGATTAAAAAGACCTTGGCGCGCTTCCTTCTGGGGCTTCACGGCAAACTTGCCCCAGGTGCAGATGCGGAAGCAGACAGCATCCCAACCCAAGCCGGGCTTGTCGGGGGTCTCACTCAGCCAGAAGTCGCCGTGGTCGAGGAGAACGAGTTTGTCTTTCTTATAGAAGATAGCCTCGTGTTCGCCAGCATGCTTGCCGTCGTCGCGCCCGATGCCGATGAAGTCGTAGCCATCAAGAGCATTCTGCATGTCGACAAGTTGTTCGTACAGCACCTCTTGTGTACCGAAGATGTCGGGCGCCATGAAGTTCACTTGATCACAGATAACCTGGCAGCGCTTGGGCCACATTTCACCCTGCACGCTGTCGTTCCAGTTTTTATAGCGGATATTGTAGGAGCCGACCAGCATTTCTTGGGCGGAAAGGGTCAAAGTTGCCAAAAGCAAGGCAAAGAGAAGGAGTTTTTTCATAGGAATCAGGATTTTATTGATGCAAAAATAGAAAAAAACGACAACGCGCCCCTATTCATGGTTAATTTGTAGAGACACAATGATTGCGTCACGAATATCGGTTAACGTAATTTATTTCTATGATAATGTGGCGTTACAACGACGACAAAGAAGATGAGCGACACCAGTACCGAGGCTGAAGCCACCAGGTAAGCCGCCGAGAACGAGAAATGCTCAGCCAACATACCACCCGAGAAAATACCGATACCCAGACCCAAATCCCATGTAGTCAAATAGGTAGACGTGGCTGTGCCACGTTGCGCATTGGTGCCCAGATTGATGAACAAGGCATTGAACGAGGGGAAAGCCAAACCAAAGCCCAAGCCACAGCACAAGGCAATCAACAGGAACGCTACAGCCGTGTAGTCCGTGCCCAAGGCGTTGCAATGATGGCACATACCCAGTCCGAACATAGCCAAAACGACGATACCCAGACCTAAGGCGATGGTTTGCGTCACCTTGCCCTTGTCCACCATCTTACCCGCAAACAAGCGCGAAGCAATCAGGCCGACGGCATACACCGAGAAGAACAATCCGCTGCTGATGGTCAGGCCCATCTCTTTGGCATAGAGGGCAATGTAATTCGAGATTTGTCCATAGGCGAAGGCCAACAAGGTAAAAGAAATACCCGCCAACAGACCTTTAATTAATATGAAACGGTCCAAGGAGATGGGCGGACGCTTGACGGGTGGCCGCACCTTAGTCTGAATCCTCGAGGCAAACAAAGCCGCCAACAAGCTACAACCCATACAACCCAAAAAGATGGCATTAAAGCTGAAATGCTCGTAAACAAACAATCCCGTCATCGGGCCAACCGCCATAGCGATATTGTTGGCCACGCCATAATAGCCGATACCTTCTCCCCTATGCTCTGACGGCACCACATCGATAACCAAAGTGTTGCCACCCACAGAGGTGAGGCCGAAAGCGAAACCATGTACAACACGAATGATAATCAAAATAGTGATGGTGGCAGCGAACAGATAACCCACAAACACTGCAGTAAAAATGGACAACGCCAAGAGATACAAAGGTTTGCGCTTGAAGGTGTCCATCATGTAGCCAGAGAAAGGACGCACCACCAAAGTAGCCAGCGTATAACAAGAAATGACCGTGCCAATCACCGCATTGCCTGCCTGGTATTTCTCCATGATGAAGAAAGGCAACACTGGCAGCAGCAGGTAGAACGAAAAGAAAAACAAGAAATTAGCTGCACAAAGGCACAGGTAATTCTTATTGAAAAGCTTTTCTTCCATGATTTCGGCTCGTTATCGGGCTGCAAAAGTACGGAATAATGACAAACCGTCCCCTTTATTCACGGCTAAAATTGTAGAAACGCAAAGCATTGTGTCTCTACAATTGGAAACCGTTGTTTTCGGAAATTTTGTCATAAAAAACAATTATAATTTATACATTTTTGCCAAAAACAAGAAATTTTGTCAGCAAAAACACGGTTTTTGACCCATTCTTGGCCTTGGCAAAGAATTTGACTAGATGGAGTCGTCCGAACGAAAGGTCGGACAGAAAGTCCCAAGGTCGGCCCTTCGACAGGCTCAGGGACCTCAACCAACAACGATTAAACAATTAAACGAATAAACAATCAACAATTCAACAACAATAAAAAATAGGAGATCAAAACCATGTTAGTAACTAGAAGAAATCAAGACTTCATGCCTACGCTGTTCAACGAACTGATGAACTGGAACGACACGACTTATTCAACCCCTCGCATGAACATCATGGAGACGAAGGACAACTACAAGCTCGAACTCTGCATCCCTGGCCTCACCAAGGAAGATGTCAAGTTGAGCATCGACGCCGAAGGCAACCTCGTCGTTGAGATGGTCAAGGAAACCAAGAACGAGAAGAAGAACGAAGAGATGCGCTACCTGCGCCACGAGTTCTCGGTCGAGCACTTCCGCCAGACCGTGATGCTGCCTGACGACATCCACAAGGAGCAAATCAGCGCGAAGGTCGAAAACGGCATCTTGGACATCGTCATCCCGAAGGTGACCGTCGATGAGAAGAAGCAGGCTGTGCAGACCATCGAAATCGGCTAAAGTCTTGCCGAAACAACCCCAAAAACGGGACGGAGCTTTCCGCCCCGTTTTTTTTGGTTACTGCCACGAGCGGAGCGCGGTGGAAGCAAACCAGGGGCCAACTCCTTAAGAAACGGATTCCCTGGATCGCTTCGTGCCTCGCGATGACGCAAAGCGGCAGTCAGGCGCCAAGCGGGCTGGCAACAGAAAAAAGGCGACCATCGGATGATGGCCGCCTTGGGTTTTGAGGTTATATCTTCAAATGATTCTCTTTATTGTTGCACGATGCGCGCGAGGCGGACTGAGTAGCCAAAAAACTGATTTGAAGGAGGAGGTGGTGGGGAAAACACCTTGGGGAAGGCTGTTTATTGAGCAACCTCAATAATGGAAGTGCCTAACGCCAGTTGTATCAAAGCAATCGTTTTACAGGTAAAATTGTGTCCGAACGAGAACCACCTTGATACTTCTGATTCTTTCTTACCCGTCAGTCGCGCCAAATCGCGCTTTGTCATTCCCTTCTCCTGCAAAATCTGATAGATTCTCTCTGATATACTGAAGTTCAAATCAAACGAGGCCCGTTCCTGCGGAGTGATGGAGGCGTGCGCCTCCTGCAAGATGGGAGAGTAGATTTTTATGTCGGTATCGTTAGTCATGACAATTGAAACACTTTTCCTTCTATACCTATATGGGTCTTGCTTCTTTCATTGTCAATCGGTATTTACGCTGCAAAGATAATACTTTTTTCTTACATATTTAACTTATATGTGAAATTTTAATCCAACAGTGTGAACTCAGTCGCCTCGCGCTTCATAAAATTCTGCGGGTTCTGCGTGCAAAAAAGCCCCCACACCCGCAAATTGGGGAACCCGCGCCAACACAAACACGCAAATTAAGGCGCGAAAGTACGATAAAGCACATTATTATGTAATAAAAGCATAGCGACAATTTGGCTTTTCGCCAAATTGTCGCTATGCGCAAGCCAAATTG
>CALEMB010000200.1 GCA_937902805.1 uncultured Bacteroidales bacterium | reverse complement strand
GATATCGGTCTCGGCATTCCTGCTGAACCGCTCTTCCGATCTCGATCTTCAAACTCTTTTTTCCTCAAATAATCATCGACAGACTCTCCCCATCCTCCGCCTTCATAATAAATACCAATTGCCCCACCATTGCCATCTTGATAAATACGTTGAGAGTAACCATTATTGTTTTCCAATCTGAATCCCTTTGGAATATTCATTTTATATAATCTATCTAATGAATCACCTTTTGGTAACAAAGCATAAATCAATAGAACCAATGCGATTGCAAAACCAACAATCTCCCACGGAAACAATTTCTTGTTTTCCATCGGAACATTGGTTATCTGTTCTTGGTTTTCACGAATAATAACTCCGTCTTTGTCAATTTGGTACCCCATGCTGCTCCAATCTTATTATCGTTCCATCTGCATCTATTATAAAAGGCAAGTCCTCCTCTGACTTGAACAAATCATCCAAACATTCAAAATACTTTGCTTCATACCAAGTGCCGTTGAGTGTATTGGTAGTAATCAATGTGTCTTCAAGCAAAGGATAGGTTTTGAGTTGTTCCAAACTAAATGGGCCAAACGTGTTTCCCTCAAAAAACACATAATACAAAAGCGTAGAGTACACATCTATTCTCCCATGATCAGAACTTGAAGGCAAACTTTGTTGCGGTGTTTCTCTTCGCTCGACAGGAGTGACTTGTCGCGTTTCTTCACTAGGAGAAATATTTGTCAGATTTGGCCCAGTGTTGTTTAGTTTCTTTTTTTTCGCACTAGCAGCAATAATGACAATTACAAGAATCACTGCTAATACTACCAATACAATTATTGCACCGTCATCCATAATGCTTCTATTTTAATTATAACGCAATCATCCAAATAATAGAGGAAATCACCGACATAATAATCATTACCAAGCCTGTTTTTCTTGTGTCTTCGTTATACTTATAATGCAACTCGTTATTGGAATCCAAAACTACTCGATGAAGAAGAAAACCTAACACAATTCCAAAGACACCAAAAAAGATTGTGGTTATTCCCAAAACAACATATTGCCATGCTGCGCCTTTCTTTTCATAGTCTTGTTCCTTCACCAAGTGCAGTTTGTGCCCACAATGCTCGCAGAAATCACCTTTTGAATACACCTCTTTTCCACAATTTGGACACTTTTCGTTTCGGACTATTGTTCCATCCGTATTCAAAGTAAAGTCTTTGTTGCCAATAGTTTCTCCCATAACAGTATTAATTAATTGTCAGCATTCACTGTTTTGCAAAGTTTTTTATGCTTTTTCTTCAATGATAGCAAGATTGGAACAAAAAACATAAAAAACCAGGGCATATACATCAGCAAGCGAGTCGTTATTCTATATTTTCTACCAATCTCCGCTTTTTCCCATTCGATGGGACAATTGATCAGCATCAACTTCTCAACATAATCCTCATAATTAGACTTTTTATATTGACCTTTGCATATCTCATATGCAATGTTTCGTGCATTGTAGGCAGCAAGAACTTTATGCGAATATGAGCTTACATCCAAAGTCTCAAGAATTTCTTTATCCATGCTCATCCTTATGCTTTCTGCATCTCTGGCAATTGTCCCATCGGCATTCACCACAAAGCTTTTGTTTTCTGCTATTTCTCCCATAACATGGCTTTTATTTTGAGGGTTCCTTCATGTTTTCTGGAAAATGCTCCAAATTGTAAATCTCATTAACGCGATTGTGTTTCTTGATCACAAAGAACAGCAAAACGAAAGAGATAGAATAACTCACTATGTATTGGACTCCAATCATTTCGTTCATGGCAAAAACATATGACAAAACCACATTAATGATGGTCACCAAAACGTACACTCCTCCCGTGATAATTGCAGACTCTTTACGAGTACGCAAGAAATCGGTTTCACGCCTCATCCATTGAATCACCCAAACGATGAAATAGATGCCGAGCGTAATGATAGAAAGTCCCAATGTAGCCCAAAAGTTTTTAGTATGCTTACCATCGTTGCTGCATGAGATATTTGTCTCCTTGCCCATGGCAAACCAAATGACAATGCCATATATACCAAATGTCACCAAATTGAGCAAAAACATCACCCATGCTTTTCTGTTACATGGTAACGGCTGAGGTTTTTCCTCTTTGACACTCGTAGCGAAATAGTCACCACGTAGGATTTCTCCATTTTCATTAATTACATATCCTTGTCCCATAATAGTTTAATTGTTTGTTGTTGTGTTGTTTGTTTCATTATCAGTTTCTTTTGGTGCGTATTCTACTTGAATACTTGTAGTCACTTGCAGAGGATAGGAGAAAATCTCCGCATTTTCGCCCCCCACTTTTGGATTGTTAGTGTTACAAACCAAAGTGTATTGGCTTAAATGCCCAAGCAAGCGTTTAGTATAATTTGGATTGTTGCGGTTGAGGATGTCAATGGCCAATTTTATGGCAATAACCGTAACAAAGTCAATATCCACTGAAATGCCTGGCTCAAAAGAGGCTTTTTCAAGTTCCTCTTCGTTGGTGTAGAACTTGCGGTTCTGATTCACGCGGCCAGACATGTCGCCAAGAGCGTACATGAAATCGTCATAGTCAGGCATCCCTTCAGGTAAGCAATAGAAAATCTCACCTGCAAAAGCGCGTTCCCAACATCCTATGCTCATCAACGGCATGCCGACTTCCTTAGCAATTTGGTTGGCGTACAAATCGCCCTGACGATTATCGGCACCACCAATCACGATAGTGTCCGTATCGCAAAACTCGTCGAACACCTTCAATGGTACTTCCTGGATAATACAGTTCTGAACCACGACTTTCGCCGTTGGGTTAATTTGCAGTATGCGGTCGCGGACGGCTTCAGTCTTGTATCGACCCACATCCAACATTCCGCATTGGTGACGGCACAAGTTATGGTAGCCTAAAATGTCGTTGTCGATGAGCAGGAAACGTCCCACGCCAGCCTTGGCCAATTCAAGTGCAACCAAGCTTCCCACCGAACCGCAGCCTACAAGAATTGCACCAGTCTTAAGCATCACATCCGATTCCAAGATGCCAGTGTTTCTTGAAAATACATCCATCTTCAGTGAATACGGCTCTTTTTTGCAAACCTTGCCGGTCGAATTAATGAACTTAACTTTTCCTTCTTCGAAATAGCCTATCAGCATTTCGTCAGACCCTGCATTAGGTCTGTTTTCAGCCACAACACCGATACGTTTTAGCATTGGGAAACGCTCATCCTCACCAAGTGATACTACATTGAAAGTGTTGGTATTCTCAATATAAAAACCATACAAATCTCCAATGTAATGGGCTTTTTCTATCTCCGTCGGATAATAAACGGATGGCTCTCTTTGTAGTTTAGTAAGTTCCATTTGTTGTTCTCCTTATATTATATCACCAATTCCTTTCTCTTCTGTTCCTTTCGGTTCAGTAGGGGGTCCCGATTCAGTATTAATAGGTTCCCCATCTGGCTCAGCAACAACTTCAGGCGCTTTTTGAACTAGCCTTTTTTTTGTTTGCGGTTTCTTGTCGGGTTTAGCTTGTGGCGTAACTTCTTCTTGTGGGTCTGTCACCTTTTTGTCATGCCTAGAGCAGGTTGTTCCTCCAATTACAGCACCGATAAGTAAGCACACAACGGCAACTATTGCAATAGGCATGTATTTTCGAAAGGAGCCTTTACCGACCTGACCATTGGATTTATGGCTTTTTTCTTCATCGTCACCATCAGTTTTGGCACTTTCATGTTTGGGTTCTGTACCACCTACGACTTGTCCATTGTTTGTGTTGCCACCTGGATTAGAATTATTATTGCCAGATTGTCTTTCTGGCTCTCGTATGACGGTGTTATTTCCTGTATTCGTATTCCCAGGTAAAGAAGGTCGCAAATCGCCTCCATAAGCGTATTTCAATTCAAAGTATTGTTCGGGAATCAAATCATCGCCCACTTCCACTTCAACTATTTGGTAATCCAATGGATAAGCCACATGGCGCAAGGTGAAGCGGAATTTAGGATCAATGTTCACTAAACCTGAAATGGCACCATAAGGATTCATTTGTGCAAAGGTTTTATTAGTGCCATCATCTGTACCGCTAAAAAAGTCCATACTTCCTGGATGACGATGCCAAAGGCCCAACACATCTAATTCCATTTTATATTGTTTCGAAACGGAATTGGCCATGTAATTGACAAACTCTGTGTCATACTCAAAATAAGCCATCTGATGAATGGCTTTCAATCCTGGAGGTATTACCTCCATAACAATCCAGCACCCATTTGAAAGCACATGGCCAAGCAGGATGCCCCCTGTCTCTACAGGGTCTTTACGGAACGTCTCATTGACAATAGTGTTGTATGCTTTGTCGCTGAAAACGACCAATTTGCAGTTTTCGTGTGAGCTGTTCATATTCCGTGTGGTTTATCAAATTCTTCAGTTGTCATGTCACCTGTAAGCACCAACTCAAAGCATAATAGCCATTTAATGGCCCAACGCATGACAGTGTTAGCTGAAGTTACTTGTGTGCTTGATGCTTTCACATAACCAGCCTCTGTTGTGCAAAGATAATTGCGGTTGTTGCTGTCGCGAAGCAGGTGATGAGGACGCCAACCCAATTGCTCAATAAGAACTTCGATGGATGGCTCCACCAAATAGACATACACCGAACTACCCATCTGTTGCACAGGATGATTAGGTTGATATACGGCCATCAAACGCCACTTTTTGCATCCTCCAACATTAAGACTGACATCGCCTACCCATGCCAAACGACCATCGTCCAATTTGATAAGTGAGAATTGTGGGAAGTCTTTGTTCATTGCCGCCTTTTCGGCTTCGAGAAGCATGGGGTCACGTTCATACCATTGCAACAAAGCAGCAAGTTTACCTTGTGGAATACTGATTGAAACGTCCTTGTCATTGCCTGAAGTCACTTCGCCTCCTTTTTTCAACGGAATAGGATCTCCGTTCATCAAGCGGCGACGGAGTTCCTCGCGTTTTTGGGCCATTGGATCTCCAGATGAAGATGAAGTTGGATTTTGAGCAGCATCACGTTGTTGCCTCATTGCATCATCAATCGCGTCTGCCAATTTACCTTTAGGAACGGTGAGTATCGCATCGTTGTCGGTGCCTGAAGTCACTTCTCCTCCTTTTTTCAACGGAATGGGGTCTCCATTCATTAAACGTCTACGCAATTCTTCGCGTTTTTGTTTCATGACATCGTCATCAGCAGCCATGCTGCATTTCGGTAATTTAATTTCATTCATAATTGATTTATTTTTAGTTGATTAAATAATTTTCTGTTTTATATAATGGCATTACTAATCACCAAACTTTCCATAAGGAATAGTGGCTATTGCTTCTTCGCTATCAACATCCACAATTTTCCCACCTTCGCCAAAGGCAATGGTTTCACCATTCAACAAACGCCTAGTCAATTCAGCGCGTTTCTTTTTATTTTCGTCCTCATCTGCTGTCTTGCTGCATTTCATTGATTTACTTCCGTTCATAAATAATTCATTTTAGTAAATTAATACTATCTTCTGAACCTCCAAATCTCTCTTTGGGGATTCTCAATGTGTCTTCGCCATCATCATTCTCTGAACTTTCTGCATTGTTTGGTACGACCATCTCTCTTTCATCAATTTGAAAAGGCAATTCACCATCTTCATTTTTTGCGATTGTAATATCCTCTCCATGCATTAGTTTTCTCCTCAATTCTTCCCTCTTTCTTTTAAGTTCATCTTCCCTCTTCAAGTCGTTAAAATCTTTATAAAGCTCATAATATGCACTTTGATACTCGAGAAGGCATCGTTGGATAGAACGTAAAACACGATCAAATAAATAAGGTTTTCCATTTATCTCTATTCCTCTATGGATAGGTTGCTTTTTTAATTGCATTAGCCCAATTTCTATTTTCCCAAACACCAATTTAACCTCATCATAAAAACGGTCTCCTTCCATGATATGACTTAATATTGCCCTATAACGATGATTCATATCATGTGCAAAATCATAAATAAACCAATCGTCAAGAGCCAAAATAACATAGATGAATTCTTCAATTGATCTCAAACAGTCTATTCGCTTATAACTTGATTCTCCAATAGGAATTTCATCGGACATATCCCTTATCAGCCTTTCGCCAAATTCTGTTAAGCTAACCACTTCCTTGCCAAGAATGATTCCAATTTCGTCAAAGTCATGGAAAAACCATCTATACTTTGACAAATCCTCCTTTATTCTTAACAATTCTTCCCTTTCTACTATTGCATCCATCGAATCTTCCCCTGAATTAGGTGCGATTGCTGTCAGTGCAAGTGAACCATGAGGTATTTTCAGATCATTCATAATTAGCTGTTTTCTATTTGATTATTTATGTTTATTACCGACCAAAAGAAGAATAAGGCGACTCCATCCTACCTCGGTCATCGTTATCCGTTCTTTCTTCTTCGATAGAATGGACGGTTTCGGTATCAAGATGGTCAGGATTGGGCGTGGAAGAATCGAATACACCTGAAGAACCGAACATACTACCTGGTCGGTTCAAGTCACTGTCGAGTACGGAGCCACCGCCACCTGCATTTGGATTGGGGCAACCAGTCAGTTGCGACATTTCTTCAATCTTCTGCTCAAAAAACTCCATCAATTCTTCAAGACCTTTCCCCTGGATTTCTGTACCACCACGAAGATAAGCATCAATATACTTCTCGTAGCAATCCACATAATCGCCATAATAGCGTTTGGCGACATCATCCTGCCACATTGATTTGGTCGTTTCCGCTTGTGAAAGAACCGCTCTCTGTATTTCCAGCATTTGAGGCACGTAATCTCTTGTCATAGCTTTCTAGGTTTAAGTCTATCGTCTTCTTTCCATAATATGTTGGCAAATGCACACATTGATCGGTCTTCCGCATTGCGGGCATATAGCTACGGCATTGGCACTGCGGAAGCCCTCTCTGCTTTGGCTGTGTTGCAGTCTTTCAGTCGCTGAGCGGAAGGCGTCAATTTTCTTGTCACGGTTTTCCTGCTCTTCCTGTTCTTCCTTCTCCTTAATCTTCTGAGTGGCTTCCTCATACAACTGGATTTGTTCCGCATTTCGTTGCTGTTTAGCGTCGCGGATACTACATGGCACATCCAAGTATTTCTTCACACACTCCCTAATCTTGTCCATTTTGTCACAAGCAGCATCGGTATGCTCCTTACCCAAATACTTCATCAAAGTTTCACCTCCTGGAGGTTGAATAATACCAAAAGGCGCTCGATATGCATCTAACTCATGCTTGCAATCGCTCAATACCTGTGCAGCCTGTTCGTCGCGCTTTTTTAGATCATCATACACTTCCCGGCAATGGTCAACATAAGAAGCTTCAGCATCGCACGAGGGGTGATAGCAGCCGTCTTCCTCGTCATAGGTTTGACTGCTCAAGCAACTGCTGTAATCACTTTCTGCTTGGCTCAATTCCTCTTGAGCCTCTTGCACTTGCTTCTCCAATTCCTTTTTCATGTCCTCCATAGATTTAATCATCGAATCAAAATATTCTCCGACATGTGCTACGAGTTTAAGGATGGAGTCGCCAGCATACTGCTGCGCTTCAATTAGTTCATCCAAGGACCGATGGTCAAATATTTTTACGCTTGGTTCCATGTTGTTTCATCATCTGCTAATACCAGCGGATTGCTTTTCATATTTAATAGCTTGTTCAATACGCGGTGGCAGATAAGAATCAGCCCATTCCTTGTACTTTTCAGACAATTCTATGACGGTTTCCTTGCTTGAACGAAATTCGTTGACAAACTCATCATATTTGCCGTCCTGCCATTGGTCGTTGGCTGCCGATACCGCCGTTGACAGCACATCATATAAATCCTTCAGATTACCCGACAGATTTTTCAGTTCTGTTTGCAATTCGATCAGGCTCTTCGAGCTTACATATGTTCCTTCCATTTTTCTACATTTTAAGGGTTATAAATCAAGATATTCTCTTTGGATTTCCTCAAAAGGCCGCAAGACCTCGTCTTCAAAAGCCTCAATGTCGTTGCACAACGGAGGGATTATTTCCTTGTCCTTGGTAAATTCCTCGTTGTACTTTTGGAATTGCGAGTCTTTCCATTCTTTTGCGACGGTTTCCATCGCACTTTCAGTCTTTTTCAACTGAGTTTTTAAGCCATCAACCGTGTCGAGAAGGTTGTCTCTCAATTTTCTAACGGCATCCGGATCACTAATCATTGTA
>CALEMB010000199.1 GCA_937902805.1 uncultured Bacteroidales bacterium | reverse complement strand
CGAGTATCTGCTGGCCTTCCATGCCACGCAGACGGAGGCGTATCTGCTTGAGATCGTTTTCCTCGTACTCGGACAACTCGTCGAGGAAGACACGCTTGTACTGGGAAATGCCCTTGATTTTCTCGCTGTCGTCAAGGCCGGTGAAATCAACCTTCGCCCCGTTGTCGAACACGATGGAGTTCTGCTTGAAGCGGCAGTGCTCGGCCAGTCCTTCGATGCCGTTGATGGCGGTCTTGAAGTCGGTGTAGATGGTTTTCTCTATGGATGCGCCCACCTTACGCATGACGAGCTGGTTTGTGCCCTCCCAATAGGTGAGTATCGACAGGAACTGGGCCACCGAGTAGGACTTCGACGATGACGAGCCGCCCATGAGCACGATGTTACGCACACTCGGGTCGAGTGTGTAACGCCATACCCAAAAGGCATTCGGTGAAAACAGTTCTCGTTCGATAATCATCAGTCATTCTTCTTTGGTGCGAGTACCAGGTCGCCGTTCTGCTGAGGCAGTCCCTCGTGCTTGATGGTGTCCACATGCTCGCCGATTTGCTCAAGCCACAGCTTGATGGCCTGCGGATCACCCGACAGGCATCTGCGCTGCAGGGCAAACGCCTTGGCCAGCTTCTGGTCGAGGTTGGCAATCACTTCCTCGGGGATGCCGAGCTGTCGCAGCCCTTCGGCAAAGCTCGGTGCCTTCATGGGCATTTCGTCCACCAGGGCGAGCAATTCTCGGAACTGCTTTCGTTCCTTCTGCTGTGCTCCCCTTGCAACGCCTCCTGCCTTTGCGGTTTTCCGTTGCTGTTCGGTTGCTACCCGAGCGAAACGGCCCTGATTGTCGCGGAACTGCTTGCTATGGTTTGTCTTGTTCGCCATGTCGTTGAAAAATAAAGCCGCTGGCTCCGCGATGCGACGCAGACACCAGCGGCAAGTCAAACATTCACTCTCACTTCGCGAACGTCAGGGCAAGTCCCTGCCCGATGTCACGATAGTGCAAAGGTACGCAATAAATCCCCTCGTCCACCGATTGGGCGAAATTGTCGAGGGGTCGCAACTCTCAAACCGCTGTGATAATGCAGAGTTCCTTGTGATGCGGTTTGTGGTGCGATAACCCGTCAGTCGAGTTGAGGATGCGGTGTGCCTCCGTTCTTTTCGATGCAGCGGTCACACGGCTTAATGGTTCGGTTCGTATCATCGAGGCAAACGTTGTTTTCTTCTTCGCCTCGGCTGGTGACAATCCACGGGGTGTAATACGGGCAGTCAATCCAATTCATCGCTATTTCATATCGTTAGGCATCTTAACCATAATCCGTCGATTAATTGTCGGCACATTCACCATAATTTTCGGGTTACTTCGGCTCCGCAAAACAATCTCGCTTGGTTGTTCCTGCTGCACCATCGGCGATGTGCGTTTTTCTTGTGAACTACCTGCTGCTTGTTCGTGGATATAGTCATAATATCTCGATTCGAAATAAGGGACGTTTACTTCAAAAATGGTTTGGGTAGCAGCCCCCCAAAGCCAATTCGTGACTTTTACCATTTCACCAAACTCGGGAAATCCTTTCTCAACGATGCTAATAAACTTGTCTGCCTCATCAACATCGGCAAGCCTTATGTCGGAAAAATCCTCTATTCCGTGGTCTGCCTGAACGTAAATATTATTTTCCCCTTAGATCG
>CALEMB010000198.1 GCA_937902805.1 uncultured Bacteroidales bacterium | reverse complement strand
CGATCTATATGGGCGGCCCTTCGACGGGCTCAGGGACCTTGGGTTTTATTGTTATATATCGGCGTTTAACTACGTTGAATGCGTAGCATTTCGACAAGCTCAACGACCTAGGTCCCTGAGCCTGTCGAAGGGCCGGTTTATTTAATGCTCTTCAGCCACTTCCACTGGAAGATAAGCATATAGAACACGCCAATGGTGATGGCGGCGTCGGCAAGGTTGAAGATGGGGCGGAAGAAGATGAAGTGGTTGTCGGGGCCGAAGAAGAAGTTAGGCAGCCACGAGGCATCCTCTTTGGCAACGTCGATGATGGGGAAATACAGCATGTCGACCACACGCCCGTGCAGCCAGCCCGCATAGCCGCCGCCATCGGGGAAGAGGCTGGCGACTTGTGTGTAGGTGCTCTCGCTGAAGATGCGGCCGTAGAACACGCTGTCGATGATGTTGCCCATGGCACCCGCAGTGATGAGGGCGAGGCCGAACAACACACCGAATTTGGTGTTTTGTTTCGAGAGGCGGATGAGGATGATGAACAAGGCCACGATGGCCACAATCCTAAAGAGGCTCAAGCCGAGCTTCAGGAAGCCGCCACCGCCCATCCAGCCAAAGGCCATGCCGTTGTTCTCGATGAACAGCAGCCTGAACCAGTTCCCGAGGACGGGGATTTCCTGCCCAAGGGACATATTGGTCTTAACCCAAATCTTGAGGACTTGGTCGAGTACCAAAATGACGAAAATCACCAAAAACGACCACATCAGGCCGTTGTTGCCCTCTTTTTTCACTTTTTCTTCAGTTTGGCGTCAAGGCAGCGGGTGGTGATAGGCACGCAGCGGAGTCTTTCCTTGGGGATGAGGCGTCCCGTCTCGCAGCAGATGCCGTAGGTCTTGTTTTCGATGCGCATCAGGGCAAGCTCCAGGTTATGGATGTACTTCTCCTGACGGGCCACGAGTTTGGCGTTTTCTTCTTTCTGTGCCACGGCATAACCGTCTTCCAATACCTTGAAAGTAGGTGCCGTGTCGTCTGTGCTATGTTCGCCACCGGAGAGGTTGGCCTGCAAGTTCTCCAGGCTGGCTTTGGCTTGTTCGAGCTTCTCCAGAATCAAGGCCTTGAATTCCTCAAGGTCTTCGTCTGAATAGCGTACTTGGGGGTCTTTTTTTTCCATTGCTGTATATTTTAATTCGGAATTCGGAATTCGGAATGCTGAATGTCGCAATGCGACGCTGGGCTTCGCCCTCATTCCGCATTCATAATTCCGCATTCCGCATTTATTATTCTTTCTTCTTAATCATCAGCTTAACATTCACGCCTTCCACCAATTCCTCGGCTTCCACATCCTCCAGGGTGTCCACCTTGGTGATGGTGGCCAGCGTCTCGGTGCAGATATAGTCGCCGAACTTGTCGACGGCATCCTTGATCTTGTCGTTCATCTCGATGAGGAGCTCAATGCGGTCGGTGACTTCGAAACCACCGGTCTTGCGGAGGTTCTGCACGCGGTTGACGATTTCGCGGGCAAGGCCTTCGTTGAAGAGTTCCTCGGTAATGGTCGTGTCCAAGGCCACGGTGAGGTCGTCTTGTGAGGTGACGGCCCAGCCCGGGATGTCCTGCGTCGAAATCAAGGCGTCTTCAAGGGTCAGATCGACGTCGACACCGTCCACGTTGAGGTGGGTGCCGTTGTTCTTCTCGAACTGATGGATTTCCTCCTGGCTCATGTTGGTGAAGTAGGCTTGGATTTGTTTCATCTGCTTGCCATACTTCTTGCCCAAGGTCTTGAAGTTGGGCTTCACGTTCTTCACCAGGATGTTGTTGTCGGGCGAGAGGAATTCAATCTCCTTAATGTTGACTTCGCTCTTGATGAGGTGTGACACCTTCTCGATTTGCGACTTCATTTCCTCGTTGGCGACAGGGATCATGATCTTCGACAAAGGCTGTTTCACGCGGATGTTGGCTTTCTTACGTAGCGAGAGCACCAGCGAAGAGATAAGTTGAGCGGCTTCCATGCGCTCCTCCAGGGCCTTGTCGATGAAGGCGGTGTTGGCCACTGGGAAGTCGGTCAGGTGGACGGACTCGGCTTTGTTGCGGCTCGTGACGTTGTTCAGGTCGCGATAGAGCTGTTCGCTGAAGAAGGGTGCGATGGGTGAGCTGAGGCGTGCAATGGTTTCAAGGCAGGTGTAGAGGGTCTGATAGGCCGACAGCTTGTCGGTGTTGTCTTCGCTCTTCCAGAAACGGCGGCGCGAGAGGCGCACGTACCAGTTGCTGAGGTGGGCATCGACGAATTCGGCAATGGCGCGTCCCGCACGGGTAGGCTCATAGCTTTGGTAGGCGTTGTCGACTTCGAGGATGAGTGAGTTGAGCTCCGAAAGGATCCAGCGGTCAATCTCGGGACGCTCCTTGATGTCAATGTCGGCAGCCGAATAGTCGAACTTGTCGATGTTGGCGTACAAGGCGAAGAAGGCATAGGTGTTGTAGAGGGTTCCGAAGAACTTGCGACGCACCTCGTCCACGCCAGCCTCGTCAAACTTCAGGTTGTCCCAGGGCTGCGAGTTGGTGATCATGTACCAACGCACGGCATCGGCACCGTATTTCTGGATGACCCCAAACGGGTCGACGGCATTGCCCAAGCGCTTGGACATCTTGTTGCCGTTCTTGTCGAGCACCAAGCCATTGGAAATCACGTTCTTGTAGGCGACGCTGTCGAAGCACATTGTGGCAATGGCGTGCAAGGTGAAGAACCAGCCACGGGTTTGGTCTACGCCTTCAGCGATGAAGTCTGCAGGGAACGGAAGAGTTGAGAATTGAGAATTGAGAGTTGAGAAATGCGAAGCATTCGACGAAGTCAATTGAGAATTGAGAATTGACAATTTGCCGTCGGCGGTTTTGCCACCCATATAATGGTATTGGGCATAAGGCATGGCGCCGCTGTCGAACCACACGTCTATGAGGTCGGGCGCACGGAACATCTTCTTGCCGCTTGCGGAGCAAAGGATGATTCCATCAATATAGGGACGATGTAAATCGAATTTTGAATTTTGAATTTTAAATTTTGAATAACCCAGCTTGTCAACTTCCTCTTCTGTCATAAATCCGGCTTTAACGGATTTCTCGATTTCGTTGCGCAGTTCTTCCACGCTGCCGATGCAGATTTCTTCCTTGCCGTCTTCGGTGCGCCAGATGGGCAGCGGTGTGCCCCAGTAGCGCGAACGCGAGAGGTTCCAGTCGACGAGGTTCTCCAGCCAGTTGCCGAAACGGCCGCTACCAGTGGCTTCGGGCTTCCAGTTGATGGTCTTGTTGAGTTCAATCATGCGGTCTTTCATGGCCGTGGTCTTGATGAACCAGCTGTCGAGGGGATAGTAGAGCACGGGTTTGTCGGTGCGCCAGCAGTGCGGGTAATTGTGCGTATGTTTCTCGCTCTTGAAGAGCTTGCCTTGTTCCTTGAGGAGCATCACGATGTCGACATCGAGGCTCTTGTCCTTCTCGGTCTTGGTGGGGTCGTAGGCGTTCTTCACGAACTGGCTGGCATAGGGGCGATAGGCTTCCACGTCCATGCAGTTCTTGACGAACTCGGGGTCGAGGTCTTCGATGCGGAAGAACTTGCCCGTGCGGTCAACCATGGGCTGCGGCTTGCCGTCCTTGTCAATCATCTGCAAGGGCGGGATGCCTGCGGCGGCGGCCACGCGCTTGTCGTCGGCACCAAAGGTGGGGGCGATGTGGACGATGCCCGTACCGTCCTCGGTGGTGACGTAGTCGCCAGGGATGATGCGGAAGGCGCCTTCACCCGGGTTGACCCATGGAATCAGCTGTTCGTACTCAATGCCGACGAGGTCCTTACCTTTGTATTCGGCAATGACTTCGGGAGCTTCCTTGAACATCGTCTCCACCAAGGCTTTGGCCATCAGGATGTGGCAAGGTTCCTCGGTGTAAGGATGCACGGTTTTCAGGAGCACGTAGTCGATGTTCGGGCCGACGCAAAGGGCGGTGTTGCTCGGTAAGGTCCAGGGGGTGGTTGTCCAGGCGATTGCGTAGGTGGGGAATTGAGAATTGAGAGTTGAGAATTGAGAATTGAGAATTGAGAAATGCGAAGCATTCGACGAAGTCAATTGAGAATTGTTGTCGACTTTCAGCTTGAAGAGGGCAACGCAGGTGAGGTCTTTGACATCACGATAGCAGCCGGGCATGTTCAGTTCGTGCGAGCTGAGGCCGGTGCCTGCAGCGGGCGAGTAAGGCTGGATGGTGTAGCCCTTATAGAGCAGGCCTTTGTTGTACAAGTCTTTCAGCAGGAACCACAAGGTTTCGATGTAGTCGTTGGTGAAGGTGATGTAGGGGTCGTTAAGGTTGACCCAGTAGCCCATCTTGCGGGTGAGGTCGTCCCACATGTCCTTGTATTTCATCACTTCCTCGCGGCAGGCGCGGTTGTAGTCGTCCACCGAAATCTTCTTGCCGATGTCTTCCTTGGTGATGCCGAGTTTCTTCTCCACGCCAAGTTCGACGGGCAGGCCGTGGGTGTCCCAGCCGGCCTTACGGACGACGTGTTTGCCTTTCAGGGTTTGGTAGAGATCGAGATCGGAAGAGCGTCGTGTAGGGAAAGAGTGTAGATCTC
>CALEMB010000197.1 GCA_937902805.1 uncultured Bacteroidales bacterium | reverse complement strand
TATTTTGGATGCAGAAGGAGAAATCTATCGAGACTCCTGTATCCGATACGCATCACACATCCTGAAGTTGCTTGCCGACAACCGAGCTATGGTAAAGGAGGACAGCACGCATTATCACGAAGTCTATTTGCGCATGAAGGAGACTTACGACTATGCCGAATCGCGCTACCGCGACTTGGAAAGATATTTCTTTGTGGATGGACAGACACCTTTCTTAGAAATCCTCGCCGACCCCAACACCTATTGGGAAAAAACCAAGATGGACTTGCGGGCCCAGTACGACTTTCATATATTTGACGACGACTACAGCACATTGAACCATTGGGACATTCCAGACTCCTTACTCATCGCCAATCCAGACACTTTGACATTAACACAAGACACCTTATCGGTCGTTTCAATCGCCTCATCCGCCAATACTTATGATGATGATGAAGACGGTGAATCATTTTACGACAATCTCCCTGGCTCAGGTGTAAATGCCTACCTGACGATTGTTTGTATCGTCCAGATGGCATTCTTGGTCATATTTTGGGCATTGACTTTCCTGATTATCTTGTTGCTTAACTGCATTTTCAAGCGCAGACGTTTAATCCCAAAAAACAAGCGGGCAATAACCTCAATATTGGCAGGTACTATTTTGTACTTCTTGGTAATAGGCTTCTCTGCTGCGGTCGAAGATGATGAATACATCCAAATGGGTGTCAAGCACATCAACACCTTCCTGTGGTTGCTTATCGCCATCTCGGGTTCCTTGCTGCTTCGCGTGAAGCCTGAACAAATCAGAAACGACATAAGCCTCTATACCCCCACCTTCTTCATTGCTATAATAATCATTCTCTGCCGCAATGCTTTCGTTCCTGACAAGCTGATGGTGCTTTTGTTCCCACCACTTTTGCTCTTGGTCGTACTGCGCCAGCTGTTTTACTGCATCAGGGAAAGTGGGAAGGCCACGCCCATCGACAGCACTTTGGGCTGGGTTTCATTAGCCATATATCTCATTGCCTTCGTCGCGTCATTCATGGGTTACACCTTCGTGGCTTTGCTCATCCTGATTTGGTGGTATTTCCAATTAGCTGTTTTGCTCACCATCGTCTGTATTGCCGACCTGATAAGCCGCTACAAAGCACGGAGATTGAACAAGCGTGTTGACGCCATGCGCGAACGTATCACCTACGTGTCGGGCAATGACCGTGAGTCGCTGCTGTTTGGTGCCACTTGGTTCTACGACTTCATCAAGCAAGTGGCCATCCCCGTAATGTTGCTATTCTCCTTGCCGCTCTGCGTGCACATGTCATTAGACATCTTTGACTTTCAAGACCTCTACGAACAGATATTTCACGCCCCCTTCATCCAGTTGAGGGACAAGGATGGATTTGATACACTTCGCATCTCCGGCTGGAGCATCATCGGTCTGCTGATTCTGTTCTTTGTTCTGCGTTACTTCAACCGTGCCATTCACGCCATTTACCAGTACCTTCGCTACGCCACCTTCATGCGCAAGCACAACCGTACTGCCATCCGTGACAATGAAATCAATCTGTCCTTGGGCAATAGCATCCTCAGCGTCCTGGTTTGGATGGCATACATCGTCGTTGTTGTCGCTGTATGGAAAATTCCTATGGGTTCCTTGAGTCTGGTGGCTGGCGGTCTGTCGGCTGGTATCGGTCTCGCCCTCAAAGACATTCTCAACAACTTCATCTATGGTATCCAGTTGATGGGCGGTCGTTTGCGCGTAGGCGACTGGATTGAATGCGACGGTGTGCGCGGACGCGTAGTCGCCATCAACTACCAATGCGTGCAAGTGGAGACTCTCGATGGCACGGAGATGTCCTTCCTCAACGCCTCGCTCTTCGGCAAAAACTTCAACAACCTCACCCGTAACAATTCTTACGAGTTCACTAAGATTATCGTCGGAGTGGCTTACGGAACCGACATCAAGAGAGTGCGCGAAGTGCTTGTGGAAGCCATGCAGCAGATGCGCACCAAGGACAAATATGGCCGCGACATCGTCGACCCGAAGTATGGCATCAAAGTGGTTGTTAACGACATGAGCGACAGCTCCGTGGACATCGCTGTGAAGCAGTATGTACTGGTCGTCGAACGCATCGGCTACGTCGACCGCTCGAAGGAAGTGATCTACGAGGCACTCAATGCCGCGAATATCACCATACCGTTCCCGCAGTGTGATGTGCATCTGATCCACGAGGACAATAACAATAATGAGGATAGCAACAATACTAAAGAAGAATAAATAAACCATGAAAAGAATCCAATATTTCTTCATTTGTTTTGTACTTCTGCTGAGCTGTGCGCCTTTGCGGGCACAATGGTCCGGCAGTGTGGATGTAGCAGGCGGTCTTGGAGGGATGGAAGGCAGCGTCGTCAATGATGATGCCCCCATGTTCCACGGACTTTTGCAAGGCGCTTTCCGTCTGAACTACAACACAGACAAATTCAACTGGACCGCCAGAGTCTATGAAAGTTGGGAGCCCAACACCACCGACAATGCCCGTCTACAATACAAGAACGAGGAGGTGAGTATCGTCTACAAAGCCGCCACTACCAAGCCTCTCACCACAGGTTTGAGATCAGATTTTCTATGGACCCCCTCAGCCAACAGGAACATTTCATTATGGGTTCTGTATGAGTACACCAACGACCGAGCCCGCAACCACACCTTAAATTTTGACGGTGACATTGAGGAGATGGAGAAATTCTCATACTACTATGAACTTCCTGTGTTGGACGGGCAAAAATTGGCAACGGGACTCCAGACCTATAGGAGTTTCAATTCAGGACGCAACATTTTGCGGAGTTCGGTAGCTTTCCAAACCAACCACAGCGATAAAGTCAACACTTGGACCGTATTCAAGGCAGGTGAGGGAGTGGAAGGAGGAACGACAATAGATATTGATGATGCCGAGGCACATATTTGGGAATACCGCATCACCCCAAACAGCACGGATTTCGATCTCGACGGGGACATCCATCTGCAAAACACCCTCATAGACGGAGAAGTCCAGCTGAAACTCACACCAGGGCTCCGTCTTTCAACAAGACATGCTTTAGATCACAACAGTGGTGCCACCTTTGTCATATTGCCAGATGGGGATGGAATCTGGGTAGACTCAGCCAACTTGAGAGAAAATTTCAATTTTTTGAGTCTCAGGGTTGAGCCATTTTTGGCCGCTGATTTTAAGTGGAAGAACATCGAAGCCCATGCCGATTATGCCTGTCAGGTGTACGGACGCCGCCTGAATGACGACACCCACTATCAGCCATTGAAAATCAAAGGGGTATATCCTGTAGGAAAAGCCAACATAAAGTGGAACATTAATCCCAAACATTCGCTCAACCTGACCCACATGATGAGCGTAACCCATCCCGATTACATCAAAGTTTGTTGGTATGACAGAACCGCTGGCTATCTGGACCAACTGTATCGAGGAAACGAGAGGCTTTTGTCGCCTCAAACACGACGTTATGGGCTTGAGTATGCATTCAATAAGAATCGCTTTGTCACCCAGACTGCCATTTCCTACACCCGCGTGAAAGATGAAATAGAGCAAACCTGGACAAATGAAGAAATCGGTGGCCGTGAGTATAAGGTGTTCAAATGGCTCAATATGGCAGACAGCCGTACCGTCGGAATCTCGGAAAAACTGGGCTGGCATGGAGAAATCATCGCGGCCAACTTAGGCGTATCCTATAACCAATCGCGCCGCAAAGCCAAGGCCGACGGTGCCATCAAAGATTCATATTATTGGACGCTCATGGGCGATATATCTGCCAACTTGGGCAAGGGCTGGAGCGTAGGAGCCGATGCACATTACCGGAGCAATGTGGCCACATTCTTTACCCTCTTCAAAGAATACTGCCAACTCAATGTCCATGTCAGGAAAGACTTCAAGCGATTCTCTTTGTACCTTGAAGGTCGCGACCTGCTGGACCAAGAGCGGGAGACCACTTTCGAGTCGGCAGAGACGCAGGAGTTTTGGGTTGAAGAAGTTCGAGCCAACTTACGCCTCTTCGTTTTTGGTGCCAGTTGGAGATTCTAAAGCCGAAACGCATGAATACCCTTTCCGTCGTCATCATCACCTTCAACGAGGAGCAGAAAATCGCGCAATGTCTTGACTCCGTTAAGGATATTGCCGACGAGATTATCGTCGTGGACTCGCATTCCACCGATGCGACCGAAGCCATCTGCAACCGCTACGGTGCGAAGTTCTTCACCCAAGATTGGCTCGGCTACTCCGACCAGAAAAACCTCGCCGACGACCTCGCCACCTGCGACCTCATCTTCAGCATCGACGCCGACGAAGCCCTCTCGGACGAACTGAAACAGTCCATCAAGGCGCTGAAAGACACAGACATCGCCGAGAATGAAGTCTTCGCCATGAACCGCCTCAACAACTACTGCGGTCAGTGGGTCAAAGGCTGCGGGCTCTATCCCGAAACCAAAATCCGCATCTGGCGGCGTGGCTTTGCCGAGTGGGAAGGCATCATCCACGAATGGCTGAACTTCAAGGAAACCCCGAAGAAAACCCTGTTGCGTGGCGATTTGGTGCACTATTCCTGGGACACGCCCGAGGCCTTCCGCTAGCAGCAGTTCCACTTAGACGAACTGGGCG
>CALEMB010000196.1 GCA_937902805.1 uncultured Bacteroidales bacterium | reverse complement strand
CTACCACCATTCGTCGCAAGACCGTGCCCGATGCCATCCGTCAGATGATAGGCTTTTATCCCATCCGCATGACCGTTGATGACAAGGAAATCATTGTGGAGTGTCCGCAGAAGACGGCCCTCCGCTACAAGGGCACCGTCATCGACGAGCAAGGCCAGCCCGTAGCCTACGCCAACATCGCCCTGCTCTCGCCCCAGGACTCCACGCTGATTACCGGTGGCGTGTCGAACGAGAGCGGTTTCTTCGTCATTCCCTGCGAACATCGTCCCGTTCTTGCAAGAATATCTTTTGTCGGTTACAAGACGATTTACAGGCAATGTAACACCAAAGAACTCGGCACAATACGGATGCAGCCAGACACCTACACCTTGGGAAATGTGACGGTGAGGGGAGAACGACCACAATACCAGATGAGCGGTCACGGGCTGACGGTGAATGTGCAGGGCACGATGCTTAGTGAGGCTGGTACGGCCAACGACGTTATTGCATTGTTGCCCGGTGTAGATGGTAACAATGGAAGTTTCAAGGTGATTGGCAAAGGAACTCCGCTTATATATGTCAATGGCAGACTGTTACACAGCACGGCAGAGCTTGACCGTCTATCGTCAAAGGATATTGCCAGCATTGAACTCGACACCAATCCTGGAGCGAAATATTCGGCTACCGTCAGTGCCGTCATCCACATCAAGACCGTCAAAAAAGCAGGCGACGGCTTCAGCGGCTCAGGCAGACTATGGGCAAAGCAGGGCCATTATGGTTCTACGAGTGAACAGGTAAGCCTAAACTATCGCACGAACGGCCTCGACATCTTTGGCGAAGTGTCGCACGGCTTCAGCCATCTCTATCAAGAACAGCGGGGCAACAACCAGTCGCAAACTTCCGCAGACTACTGGCAGGAGCTTCAGAACATGTTGATAAAAAGCAAATATCACACTTTGTCTTTAACGTTGGGCGTAAACTATCAAATTTCGGACAACCATTCCGTAGGCGTTCGCTATGATACAGGCAAGGATGCCATCGGGCATTCCTCTAACTGGCCCATGACAGAGACTGTTTATAAGAATGGAGAGCAAATTGAGCACACGCAATACGAAACCGAGGTAAACCGTACCTACCCTTTCTCCCATCTGCTGAATGCCTACTACAACGGCAAAGCAGGAAAACTGGGCATAGACTTCAACACAGACTACTACCAGAAGACAACCCGCCTGAACCAGGACATCACCGAAACTAACGTGGATAGGTCTCAGCAATTCGTGAACAGCCATAGCAACCAGCGTAGCGAGATGTGGGCGTCGAAACTCGTTCTCACTTACCCCATCGCCACGGGCAAGCTGGAAGGTGGCTACGAATACACGAATACTGACCGCGCCGATGACTATACCACCTCACAGCAGTTCATGCCATCTACCGACGACCACATCAAAGAACAGATGGCGGCGGGCTTCCTTTCCTACGAATGGACTGTCGGAAAGGTTGAGTTTGGCGCTGGTCTGCGTTATGAGCATGTCACGTCCGACTATTACAGTTTTGGGGCGATTGTACCCGAACAAAGCCGTACCTATAGCCGTCTGTTCCCTAATGCAGACATCACATTCCCTATCGGCAAGGCGAAGTTTACATTGGCATACACCGAGAAGACCAGCCGCCCGTCTTACTGGCAATTGCGCAGCTTCGTGCAATACGATTCCCGTTATCTCTATGAGGCTGGCAATCCCTTGCTTCGACCTGCCATCCGACATGACATCAGCCTGTCGGGCATCTACAAATGGGTCTATGCTTCTTTCTCCTACAAGCGAACCAAGGACTACATGACAAATCTGTATTCCGCCTACGAGGAGGATTCCCCCATCAATTTACTGCAATATCAAAACCTCGACCACCTGACCTCCATTAGTGCCGTCCTCGCACTTTCGCCAAAGATTGGACGATGGGCACCAACATGGCGAGTATCCTTGTATCAACAGAACTACGAACAGCAGACGTTGGAAGGCATACGTTCATTCAATACGCCGCTGATACAGCCGCGATGGGAGAATTTTGTCAATCTCGGTAAGCAGTTCACGCTCTTTGCCTCTGTCAATGGCAGGACAGCGGGCGACTATGAAAACATTCACCTAAAACCATCATGGCAAGTTAATCTTGGCATATCGCGCCAGATAGGAGATC
>CALEMB010000195.1 GCA_937902805.1 uncultured Bacteroidales bacterium | reverse complement strand
GATCTACACTCTTTCCCTACACGACGCTCTTCCGATCTCGATCTCAAAAATAAGGACGGCCGCAGGTGGGACGGACCAATTGTTATAGGCGTTGAGGATGTAGTTGCGTATGTTGTATGCACTGTTGCCGCCGCATTCCGAAACGGTTGCTATCTTCGTTGAGATGCCTTGCTTCGTGCGGAAGTCTTTCAGCGAGTCGGCCCAAGCTAGGTAATTGTCATTGTCGGGCGCAATGATGAGGTATTCCCAACCGTCCAGGTCGCGTTCGCGAGCCTCCTCGACCAACTTGTAGTAGTCAACCGTGGGAATCATGTCGCTGTTGATGACAAGATTGCGGAGAATATGCTCCCAATCGGGGTTGAGATAACGGCTTTCACCGAATTGTCCGTTGCCGCCTTCAAAACGGATGTCGATGTCGATGTCGTAAATCACCTCCAACGTCTTCCTTACAGGGTTGTAGCGGAATGGCGTTACGCTGAGAATGACTACGTCGAGCTTGCGGATTTGTGTGGGGGTTGATAGCACCGTGTTCTCCGTCGGGAAATCGGCGTCCTTGCTGAAAATGCTGGTCTCCCACCGCAGCTTGACGTCTTTGTCGTCCAAGTCGCATTGGGCGGGCATCGCAGGCAGCAGGTCGATGTCAGTCAGCACGGTGCTGGCGTTCTCCTTGACTTGGAGACCGACGGTGGCACCTTGAGGGATGGCAACATATCGGTTGACGACAGGCAGGTTGGGATGTCCCTCGGCATTGGGGGCAAACTGTCCCTTCAATATGATTTCTTGTCCTTTCACGTTCCCATTCTCAATATTGGCGATGCCAAGTTCTTGGATGGAGTAGTGGAGCGAAAGTTGTGATGCGGTGCTGCTCGTCACACTGAAACCTTGCGGCGCGTCAGTGCGGAAACGGTAGGTTTCTTGAGCGTTTACAATGCCTAGAGCAAGGAAAATGGTTAAAAGTAATATTAGATGTTTCATAACTGATATATGATTTTGTTATTTGATGCTTATTTTTTGGCTCCAACAGCCGTTGTCATTGCATAGTCTGATGATGTATAGGCCTGGTGCACAATACTGCAGGTCGAAAGGAATGCTTTGGCCATTTGTCAGATTGCTGAAGGTTTTGATGGTCATCCGAGCACCCAATATATTATACACTTCGAACGTCGACTTGCCTTGCAGGTCTTGGCCTATAATGAGGTCAATCCTGCCATCGGTCGGGTTGGGGTAAAGTGTGAAAATTGAGGTAGCCTCGAATCTGTTTTCGTCCTCGTCACTTTCAATGACACCCTGAGGGCCACTGTTCGGGATGACGGGAATTTCAAACTCGTAACGGAAATGGTTTTGCTTGGTGGCTGTAATGGTAAAATGGTCGCCTTCTTCCAATTGAGGCATAACGAAGGCGTGGGGCTGCCCACTACTTCTGATGACACCTATAATTTCCCCGTCTCTCGACAAACAAACTATGGCACCTTCTTCTGCCGTTACCGTGTATTCATTTACTTCCGCCATGCAATAAGGTTCATGCTCTATTTGTATGGGTTGTGGCACCTCGGTGAAAAGGTTGAGATAGGTCTCCCCCGTGTAGCCGAAAAGGTTCATGGTGGAAAAGTCGACATCAGGCCACCAGTTGGGCAAGAAGACGTGATAGGCGAAATAATGTTTTGCCTCTGATAGCACGTAGGAAGGCCTGACGAATTCAGGTGGCGTGTCGCTACCCATGTCGGGAAGGAAATCGGGCCAGATGCAATCGTATATTCCCCAGGCAAGTATGTCGTTGAAATAGGAATGGGTGAGATTGCTTGAGCCAATACCACCCACCGCACCACTATTCTCTTTGATGCAGAAGGCATCAATGAGACATCGTTTCCAATTGTCAAAAAGCAAGGTGTTGCAACTAATGGAGAGGACGAAAGTGGGAGGACCGTATATATCAGTTTCGAGGTGATGGCATGAAAATTGCGGAAACCACCATTGATCCATGTTGGAGTGGCCACGATATAAGGTCAAAAATGACCCTTCATTGAGCGCGTTACATAACGGCGTTGCGTCACGCATGTCTCTCCAATCATGCAGTTCGCCGATGGACTGGGGGATGTAATTCTGCCCATTGGGGCCAAAATAGTCCATTAGAACGGAGGTGTTGTAGCCCGTTGACCAAATGGAATCGGGAATGGGGCCCGATTGGACCATATAAAGGTCAGTGGGATGCTTGCCGAGTTTGTCGCGATAGAAACCATTAATGCTTTGCGAGCTGATCATGAACCATTTGTCGTTCTCGTGTCCTGAGGAGATGATGGGGCGATCATAATAGGCAGCGTCAGAGGGCGGGTCGCTTTCATATCGTATGGTCTTCTCTACAAAGATACGATATTCGTCCAAGTCTCTTGCAGTCACTCGGCTGATGGTGATGTCTGCTATGCTGTCGTGGTTCATGTCACAATAGGGGTAATCGGTGGGATATGACTGCGCTTGATAGGGAGGGTCTGGAATTGTGGTTTCAAAACAAGGCTCGATACTGTTAATGTAGCCGTAGTAGCCTGCAAAAATAAGGACAGCTGCAGGTGGAATCGCCCAATTATTGTAAGCACTTTGGATGTAGTTGCTGATGTTGTAACGGCTGCTGCCGCCACATTCCGATACGGTGGCCACTTTCGTCGAGATGCCTTGTTTGGTGCGGAAAGCCTTCAGCGTGTCGGCCCAGGCCAAGATGTTTTCGTCATCGGGAGCGATGATGAGGTATTCCCATCCATCTTCTTCACGATCTCGAGCCTCTTTGACTAAGCTGTAGTAGTCTACCGAAGGAACCATGTCTTTGTTGATAACGAGATTGCGGAGGATGTGCGTCCAGTCTGGGTTGAAATATCGGCTTTCCCCGAATTGCCCGTTGCCCCCTTCAAAACTGAGGTCAATGTCAATGTCATAAATCACTTCCAAGGTCTTTCTAACAGGATTGTAACGGAATGGTGTCACGCTGAGCAGGACCACGTCGAGGCTGCGTATTTGTTTGGGTGCCGAAAGCACGATGTTCTTCGTTGGGAAATGGGCATCTTTGCCGAAGATGTCTGTATCCCAGCGCAACCGAATGCCGCCTTTGGCCAAGTCGGTGCGAGCGGTCATCGCTGGGAGCAGTTCGATGTCGGTCAGCATAGTGCTGGCGTTTTCCCTCACTTGAAGGCTGACGGTGGCACCTTGTGGAACGGCGACGTAGCGATTGACGACGGGCAGGTTGGGACGACCTTCGGCATTGGGTGCAAACTGTCCCTTCAATATGACCTCTTGTCCTTTCACCTCGCCATTGACAATGTCGGCAATGCCAAGCTCTTGGATGGAGTAATGCAGTGACAGATGCGTTGCAGTGCTGCTTGTCACACTGAGGCCTTGGGGCGCATCGGTGCGGAAACGGTAGGTGTCTTGAGCCTTCAGCAAAGCGAAGGTGAATAATAGGCTGAGTAGCAATACGAAGCGTTTCATAGTGATGATGAGTTTTTTAAGGCTCCAAAAATAATAAAAAGAAAAAATCCGCCAAACATTTTCAGCGGATTTTTTCAAAATAATGTAAATTGCGATTAAATAATCGTTGTTTACTTTTTTAGTCTTTTGCCAAGAACGGATACCCGTAAGCGGCAGCAGGAACGAAGGTGTTCTTGATGGCGCGCGGGCTGGTCCAGCGGATGAGGTTCCACAGGCCACCGGCCTTGTCGTTGGTGCCGCTGGCGCGGGCGCCACCGAAGGGCTGCATGCCAACCACTGCTCCCGTGGGCTTGTCGTTCACGTAGTAGTTGCCGGCTGCGTGGCGCAACTTGTCGTTGGCAATCTTCTGGGCCTTCATGCAGTTGCCGAAGAAGGCACCGGTGAGGGCGTAAGGCGAGCTTTGGTCGCACACATCCAGCATCTCCTCGAACTTGTTGTCATCGTATACGTAGATGGTGATGATGGGTCCGAAGATTTCCTGAACCATGCTCTCGTAATCCGGAACCTTGGCGAGGATGACGGTAGGCTCGACGAAGTAACCGACGCTCTTGTCGCAGTTGCCGCCGAAGACGATTTCAGCGTCCTTGCTGGCTTTGGCGCGGTCGATGTAACCCTTGCAGTTGTCGAACGAGGCCTCGTCGATGACGGCGTTGACGTAGTTGGTGAAGTCTTTCACGTCACCCATCTTGATGGTGCTCATCATGTCGCCCACGCGGTTCTTCACATCGTTCCACATCGAAGCGGGGATGTAGGCGCGCGAAGCGGCGGAGCACTTCTGACCTTGGTATTCGAAGGCACCACGCACGATGGCGACGGCCACCTCTTGCGGGTCAGCGCTGTGGTGGACGAAGATGAAGTCCTTGCCGCCGGTCTCACCCACGAGACGAGGATAGGCCTTGTACATATCGAGGTTTTGGCCAGTGGTCTTCCACAGGCTCTTGAAGGTGGCGGTGCTACCGGTGAAGTGAATGGCGTTGAAGTTCTTGTCCTTCAAGGCCACGCCGCTGATCACGCTGCCCTTGCCAGGCAGGAAGTTGACGACGCCAGCGGGAAGTCCGGCTTCCATGAAGATGCGCATGTCGGTGTAGTTCGACAGCAGGGCAGTCGTCGAGGGCTTCCAGATGGTGGTGTTACCCATCAAGGCGGGTGTCATGTTCAGGTTGGAGGCGATGGAGGTGAAGTTGAAAGGCGTGATGGCGAACACGAAGCCTTCCAGAGGACGGTATTCGGTGCGGTTCAGCTGGTCGTTGGCCGAAGCGGGCTGCTCGGCGTAGAGCTTGCTGGCGTAGTGGTTGTTGTAGCGGAAGAAGTCGATGGTCTCGCAGGCGCTGTCGATCTCGGCTTGGAAGCAGTTCTTCGACTGGCCGAGCATCGTGGCGGCATTGATGCGGGCGCGGTACTTGGTGGCCAGCATCTCGCCGATGCGGGCCATGATGGCGGCGCGCTCGTCCCAAGGCGTGTTCTCCCAGTCGTGCTTGGCGGCCTGGGCGGCGTCGATGGCCATGCGGACTTCCTTTTCGCCTACCTTGTGGTAGCGTGCAATGACGTGCTTGTGGTCGTGAGGCATCACCACTTCGCCCATGTCGCCCGTGCGGACTTCCTGGCCGTTGATGATGGCGGGGATTTCAACGATTTCGTTGGATTGTCTTTCGAGTTCCTTCTGGAGTTCGATTCTCTCCGGACTGCCTGGCTTGTAGCTTTTTACCGGCTCGTTCTCAGGCTTCGCAAATGTGATCAGTGCGTTGTTCATTAAAATTGTTATTTAAGATGTAAAGATTGATTAAAGATTCAAAATTGCGGGTGCAAATATAGTAAATATCATTGGTTAAAACTTCATTGATTATTTTTTTTCGTGATATTTCTTGCCGTCACCTTGCAATGAAATTTTTTTCCAATCGGAATATATATTCAGTTTTTTTTGTACTTTAGCACCGCTAAAAAGACCAGTTTTAAATTTTGAAACCATGTTTTTCGGACGAAATTCTGCGAAGATTTTACAATATATTCCGATGATTGAAAAAGACGTGAAAAAACACTAAATAAGTATAAAAAAATAAATAAGTATAAAAAAGTAACCATGAAAGCAGAGACAATTATTCTTGGAAATGTCATCACAATGGATGAGTTCAAGCCATACGCTGAGGCTATCGCTGTGGCTGACGGAAAAATCATCTATGTAGGCAGCAAGGAAGCCGCCATGAAACTTCAAGGGGATAATACCAAGGTTTTGGATTATGGAAAGAATTCCATTTATCCGGGATTTCTGGAAGCACATTGCCATCCCGGGCTTGCCGCTAACATGATGTTTGGCAGGGCGAAGCTCTCTGAAGGCAAGACGCCGGAGGATTACCTGGCCATTCTGAAAAAATATATTCAGGATAATCCGGATAAACCGCACTATGTAGGTTCCGGCTGGGCCGATGATTTGCTGTATCAGCTGAATGCCAAGCAATTGGATGAGATTTGTCCGGACAAGCCCCTGATCAACCAAAGCGGCAGCGGCCACATGATGTGGGTCAACACCAAGGCGATGGAGGCCTTCGATATCAATGAAGACGCCGTGAAACAGTGGGGTACGGAATGCATCCATGTGGACGAGAATGGCAAGCCGAATGGCATGCTGGCCGAAAAACCCGCCATTGATCTGGTCAAGAGGGTTCAGCCTGATCTTGCGCAAGCGAAGGCAGAGCTGCTGGGCTTCCAGCAATATGCGTTTTCAAACGGATATACGGGTGTATATGATGCCGGTTACCAGCTTCTGACCGAGCAAGACCCCCGTGCCTACAAGGAACTTGACGATGAAGGCAAGCTGAAGATGTATTCCTTCTGCGGCAGTTTCGTCAATGACAATACCGATACCCCTGAAGAGGATATGGCTAGAATTGCAGCGGAGGCAAAAGAGTATAACGGACAGCATGTGAAGGTGATCGGTGCCAAGATCTTTGCCGACGGCGTTGTGGAGGGTCACACCGCGTGGATGCTGGATGATTATGTAGACAAACCCGGGTATAAGGGCGTAAGAAGATTCGATGACCACGACAAGATGGTAAGAGTGGTCAAGGCGGCGGCCGCGCATGACTTGAATGTCCACGTTCATTCCATTGGCGACGGCGCCACCCAGGCCTGGATTGACGCTTTTGCCCAGGCACAGACCGAGGTGGGTAATTTCGACATGAGAAACGCCCTTGCACACTTGCAGGAAGTCACGCCGGAAGACGTGAAGAGAATCGGCGAATATAATATCATGGCCGTATGCGGCATCATGTGGACCATCAAGCATCCTGCCGGCTTCCCACAGGAGGTTGCCTACGTGGGCGAAGAGAAATCCCTTAATGCCTATCCGGTCAAATCCATCATGGATGGAGGCGGCGTGGTGGCCAGCCATTCAGACTTCCCTGTGTCGCCTGCGTTCAGTGCAGTTCAGGCATTCTTGATGGGAGTTTTGAAGAAGCTGCCGTCATTCCCGGATGAATGGATCAGAAATATCGACCAGGCTATCAGCCGACATGAGGCACTGAAGACCCTTACCAGCAATGTGGCCTATATGTGGCATGCAGAGGACAGGATGGGCTCCATCAGCTTGGGCAAGATTGCCAACTTCGTTGTTTTGGATCGTGACTTCATGCACGACGATTTTGCCCTGATTGAGAAGTCCAAGGTGGTTGCCACCATCGTGGACGGCGAGGAAGTCTATAAGGCGAGCCGATAACGACAGATGTAAATTGGTATTTCACAAACAGTAAATATAAGAAAAACAACATTTTAAAAGAAATTAATCATGAAAGCAGATCAAATCATCAAAAACGCAAAAATTTTCACTTCTGACAAGAACAACCCGCAAGCGACCGCACTGGTGGTGAAGGACGGTAAATTTGTCTATGTTGGCGACGAGGCCGGCCTTTCGGCATACGAAGGAAAGGTCACCGACCTCGGCGGCAAGTTCATCATGCCTGGCATCATCGACAGCCATGTGCATTTAACCATTCCTGTGGGTTTTGAGTACGCACCAATGGGAGAACGCATTGAACCCAACGGTAAGCAGGAAGCGCTGAAAGTGATGGCGGACTATATCAAAAAGCATCCTGGTGAGAAGCGTTACAGATTCCTTATGGAGAAAAGGTTCCTTAAGGGGGAGGATATCGTAAAGGAGGAACTTGATGCTATCTGTCCGGATGCCGAGCTTCAGATTCAGGAAGGGGAAGGACACAGCATCTGGGTGAACTCAAAAATCCTCAAGAGGCACGGCATTACAGACGAAACGCCGGATCCTATACCAGGACTTGCGTATTACGTACGTAAGGACGGACATGTGACCGGAAATATGTACGAAGGCGCAACGGAAGTTCGTATCATTCTCGATAGCGGAATGGAACTGACCGATGAGCAGGTTGATGCAGCACTTCAACGTTGGATTGATTTTGCCGTCGAATACGGTGTTTCTGCGGTATTTGATGCCGGTCTTCCGGGGGATATGAAGTTCCACGAGAAGGTCTATAAGCGTCTGTGCGAACTGGACAAGCAGGGAAAACTTCCCATTTATGTTGACGGCAGCCTTGTGGTCAACTCGGAGCGGGATGCAGAGGAGGGCCTGAAGCAACTGAAGCGAATACAGCGAGAGTACAACACGGAGCACCTGAAGGTTCATACCATGAAGATTTTCATGGACGGTACCCAAAAGATCCATACCGCAGCTATGGTCACTCCATACGTGGATGTCCATACAACGGGAGCTACCGCTTTCTCCGCAGAGGGAATCGCAAAGCTTTTGAAGGAACTCAACGAGGCCAATCTGGATCTTCACCTTCACACCGTCGGTGAGCGCGCGTCACGCACCGTACTGGATGGTGTTGAGAAGGCCAAAAAGGAGATGGGAGATGACTTGCACGTGAGAGTAACCTGCGCCCATCTTGAAATTGAGTGCGACGATGATCTGGAACGTTTCGCCAAACTGGGCGTGTTCGCCAACTTTACACCGCACTGGCATTCTGGAGACCCCGCCATTGCGGCTACATGGCTTGGCGAGGAACGTGCCCGCAAACAGTTCCGCTGCAAAACGGTTTGGGACAGTGGTGCCACAGTGGCCTGGTCCAGCGACAATATCGTCTTTATGGATTTCACCACCTGGAACCCCTACTTAGGTATGGAGGTGGGTATGACCCGCTGGATTACCGAAAAGACCAAAGACTACGAATACACCAGAGCCGCCAAGGTATTCCCACCTGAGAATGAGAGAATGAGCATTGAGGAAATGCTCATCGGCTATACCATCAATGGTGCTAAACAGCTTGGCATCGAGGCCAAAAAAGGTTCCATCGAAGTCGGCAAGGACGCAGACTTCCTGGTGTTCGAAAAGGACCTTCTCACGGCAGAGCATGAAGGCTTCAGCTACAACAAGCCCGTCCAGGTGTATTTTGGCGGTAAGAATATGACTTCTGTTGACTATTCCAAGAAGGAAAACTGGTGTAAGATTCCGGAAGTCACCAAGGACGTTGACACGTTCTACGTTTACGCCACCGAGTACATCATGGGAAGCATGCCAGAGGGTACGCCCGATTACGCGACTATGGACAACGTCGAGATGGTGGAGGGTGCTAAAGGCGAATATGACCTGCACGCAAGTGCCTACGCCGAATCCACCAACGTGTTCATGCCGTACTACCGCCAGGTGGGTCTGCGCTATGCCGGCGAGGTTTGGAAACGGGATGGCATTTTTGACGCAGCCCTTGTCGGTCTGCCCTACAACGACATCGTTGATGCATTGGACTATTACTTCGAGCATTACAATGGCGGCCGTCCGTTCATTATTGCGGGCCACAGCCAGGGATCGGCCATCGTCAAGATGGTCTTGAAAAAATACTTCAAGGAGCACCCCGAATACTACAGTCGCATGATTGCCGCCTACCCCATTGGCTATGCCTTCACCAAGGCTGAATTCGAGGCCTATCCGCACATGAAGTTTGCGACGGGCGAATGCGACACGGGCGTTATCATCACCTGGAACACCGAAGGACCCAAGAACAGGGAGGTGAATGCCCATACTTGCGTGCTACAGCCGGGTTCCATGAGCATCAACCCGCTGAACTGGAAGTTGGACAACACCTATGCTCCCGCCAGCATGAACCTGGGTTCGCTCTGGCCGAACGAGAAAACCGGTGAGCTGGAGATTGTAGACCTAGGGGCCGATGCACAGGTATTCCCGGACCGCGGAGTGGTGGTAACACACGCCAAAGGTGAGGAGATGCCTGAAGAAAAGGCTGTAGTGGCCTCTATGTTCTTCGGCCCGGACGGCCGCCATGGTGAGGATTACGCGCTCTTCTACTGCAACATCAAGGACAATGTAGCGAAGCGCATCGCGGCTTACCAAAGCAAAAAATAACTAATAGAGGAATAAGGCTATGGAGTTGCAAGAAATTAGAGAACTGCCAGGAGGAATGTACGGCGGCGAGAACAAACCGATTGCCGACGACAATTATGACAAGTCGCTGGCGGTCAAATGTGTTAACGGTACTTTTGTCGGCAAGAAGACGGAGAACATCATTTCCTATAAAGGCATTCCTTTTGTCAGCCAGCAGCCTGTGGAACAGTGCCTGTTGGCCGACCAGTACAAAGCCGTGCTCCCCTTGCTCGGCTACTACCAGTTCATGGACAAGTTCTTTACCCCTCACTATCTTTTGGATATTATCGCCGCACGCGAGCAGGACTAAAAAATGTTTCCGTCCCTCACATGAAAATACTTTATATCTGCAACAATATTTCCATTCCAGGCAACGGTATCTGCACATCGGCCCAGAATTTTTGCGCCGCCCTCAGAGAAGCAGGGGTGGATGTCCGTGTGCTTGCTGGAGAAAACAAGGACCCTGGCGGCATCCAGCCGGACTTTCGCTTAAAGAGATTCCATTTCCCCATTTTCCAGCCAATCATCGATGCCAACGGATTCAGCTATGCCTCCCTAGACAAAAAAGTGATTCGTGAGGCCGTTGAATGGGCCGATATCATCCACTGCGAGGAACCACTGTTCGTGCAGCGCAGCGCTATAAAGATGGCCGAGAAGATGGGTAAGTCCATCGTGGGCACCTTCCACATGTATACCCAGAACCTTTTGTCAGAGATTCCCCTTGCCAATTCTGCCCTCATGAACAAAATTCTCTTGTGGGCCTGGAAAACGCGCCACTACAACCACATGAGCGACATCCAGTGCCCCACGGAGGTGGTGAAGGCACATCTGGAAAGAAACGGCTTTAAAGCCCGCCTGCACGTAATTTCCAACGGCATCAATATCCCAAGGGAGCCCGTAGTGGCCAAGCCCTATGAGGGAGGGCCGTTCCGTATTATCCTAGTTGGTCGTTTTGCCACCATCAAAAGACCTGGGATACTGTTGGAGGCCATGAAGTATTCCAGCCATGCCCGTGAAATCCAGCTCACCTTTGCCGGCACTGGCGTACTCGAGAAAAAGCTGCGCCAGCACTCCGACAAACTGGTGAAGGAAGGTGTTCTCCAGTACATACCGGAAATCGTTTTTCTAGACAAAGCCGGCCTTAAGGAACTGGCCCGCAATTCCTACCTAGTAGTACATGTCGCCTCCATGGAGGTAGAAGGCCTGGGCTGCGCCGAGGCCATCCGGGAAGGAACCGTGCCGGTAATCGCGCAGGACAACAAGTATATCGGCACCGCCGGATTCGCCCTAGATGACAGGAGCCTGTTCCCGTACAACGACACCCGTGAATTGGCCCGCAGGATTGACTGGTGGATTGAGCATCCCCAGGAGCGCAACCGCATGGCCCAGGTGTATGCCGACACGGCCAGAAACTGGTCCATCGAGAATTCTACCCACAAACTGATAGAGATGTATGAAAAAATAACCATATCACAAAATACAAGGAGAATATTATGAAACAAGACAATGTAAAACTGGAAGTGGCGAAGGCTGTCAAATGCAACAACGGCACCTTCGTCGGCAAGGAGACAGACGAGCTGATTATCTGGAAAGGCATCCCCTACGCTACTCAACCTGTGGGAAAACTTCGTTGGCAGAAGGCACTTCCTGCCGCAGACGATGACGGCGTGTACGACGCGACAAAGCCCGGCCACGTTCCTATTGGACCTCTGAACGACTCGATGGGAACGGCGGAGTTCGGCGAGGACTGCCTCGTGCTGAACGTATATTGCAATACCAGCTGCACTGACAGCAAGAAGCCGGTCATGGTGTGGATTCACGGCGGCGGCTTCTGCGCCGAATCCCAAGCGGCGCCCCTCTACGACCTTACCAGCATCGCCAAGCAGTGCCCCGACATCCTATTCGTATCCATCGACTACCGTCTCGGCTTCATGGGATTCATGAACTTCGAGCGGGTTCCCGGCGGAGAGAACTTCAAGGAGGCTGGCAACCTCGGTCTGCTTGACCAGCTTGAGGCCCTCAGATGGGTACAGAAAAACATCGCCGGATTCGGCGGCAATCCCGACAATGTGACGATTTTCGGCGAGTCGGCAGGCCCGGCAAGCGTCACGCTCCTCCCGCTCATCGACGG
>CALEMB010000194.1 GCA_937902805.1 uncultured Bacteroidales bacterium | reverse complement strand
TACGAGGTCGATGTTGCCAAAGAAGGCAACCCCGCCGTTCTTCACCATGCCCAGAAGAATGATGACCGCAGAGATGCCCACGACCAGGAAGGTGAGGCTGCGCGAGAGCTCGGCAAGCTTGATCTCCCAAAACCTGCGTCGCCTTGCGCCGCTCCACCAGCAATGACAAGCACAAAAAAACAAGCCAAACCATTTCGGCCTGTCTTGGACTAAAGGTATGGGAAAGCATGGAACAGAGATTTACCCCCGCACATTATAATGATAACCATTGATTTACAAGTGTTTAGCATAAAAATTGGCCTTGATTTGAAGCTGCAAAAGTAGAAAAAAAAAGCGAAATTGGAACATGTTTTGCGGCAAAATTCCGATAGTTTGATTATTTTTGCAGCCGTAAAACCACAAAAAACAGGTTTCATGGCAAACACAGAAATGAAAAGCAAAAAATAGCAACCATTATCATGAAAAAATCCATCTTAATCGCTATCACAATCCTTGCCTTTGGCTTCACCGCCACTGCGCAAGAGAACAAAACAGAGTCGAAAGTCAAACACCTGACATACAGTGAGTTCAAGAAGTTAGTTTGGGATTTCGAGAAAGATCCGAACACCTTCGTCTATAAAGGCAAGTTGCCCGCCATCATCGACTTCTACGCCGACTGGTGCGGTCCCTGCCGCCGCGTGGCACCTATCATGGAGAAACTTGCAGAGGAATATGACGGCAAACTGCTCATTTACAAGGTCAACGTGGATCAAGAGAAACAACTTGCCTCTGCCTTCCAGGTGAAAAGCATCCCCATGGTGCTCTTCATCCCGATGGAAGGGATGCCATATAAACAAGTTGGCGTCATGCCGGAGGAAAGCTTCAGGGAGGTTATAGAGGAACATCTGCTCAAATGACACTCTTCACTACAGCCTACTTCCCAAGCATCAGTTACATGGCTCGTTTTCTCTCTGAGGACGAGCCTTTTATTGAGGTATGGGAGACCTACCATAAACAGACCTACCGCAACCGCTGTCGCGTGATGACGGCCAACGGTGTGGAAAGCCTTAGCGTGCCCGTCGTGAAGGTCAACGGCAACCACACCATGACCAAAGACATGACCATCAGCCCCATCGAGCCGTGGCAGCACATCCACAGCCGCTGCTTGGAGTCGGCCTACAAGGTAGCACCTTATTTCGACCATTACTACGATTATCTGAGGCCCATCTTTGAAGGGCATTTCGAGCGTCTCATCGACTTGAATGATGCGGCCTTGCAGGCGGTGTTGAAGATGTTGAAGGTCAACAAGGAGATTGTACACACAACGGATTATGTCCGCGAGGCAGAGAACGACCTACGTGAGGCGTTCAGCCCGAAGAGACAAGCCGATGCCAGCCTCTTCCCTATTTATTATCAGGTTTTCAGCGAGAAATATCCTTTCGCGCCCGATTTGAGCGTGTTGGATTTAGTGTTTAATGAGGGGCCAGAGGCGATGGAATATTTGAGGATGGTTTAGTTAGATTCCCTTCGGGAATGGAGCTAGCGTCTAAGTTATATTGCGGCGGCATAAGGGCTTTACAAATAGTAAACGCTCGTTGCCGCCGCTTTTTTACACACATCCGCCTTGCCATTCCCGCAGGGAATCTCTTTTTTACTACCTTTGTCGCATTAAAACCTCATGACTATGAAATTCGCTTACACATATATAATGACGAACAAAGGGCATTCGGTTTTGTACACAGGATGTACAAACGATTTAATACGTAGAGTTGCCGAGCACAAAAGCCATCATTATAAAGGTTCTTTCACCGACAAGTACAATTGTGAGTATTGTGTTTATTTCCAAGAATTCACTTGTTATCAATCAGCAATTGACGAAGAGAATAGGATAAAAGGACTTTCTCGTAAAGCAAAAATAGAACTGATTGAAAAAAAGAATCCCGAATGGAAAGAACTGGTTACAGACAAGAGATTTGTATACGATAAAACACCTTGGAATGAGAAGGTAAAACAAGTCATGGACGACTTGATGAAAGACTTATGAGATTCCCTGAGGGAATGGAGTTTTCCTTTTTCAGTTTCCAGCGGCGGCTTGGGTCGTTTACTGCTGGTAGGCGTTATTTGCCGCCGCGGTATTCATAAAATCAACTTTCCATTCCCGAAGGGAATCTCGTCACTTCACCTCAATCTCAAACCCCGACCAGTCCTTGTTTTCGGTGAGCAGGTCGTAGTAATTAGATTCCCTTCGGGAATGGAGTTAGCGTTTAAGTTATATTACGGCGGCATAAAAGCTCTACAAATAGTAAACGTCTGTTGCCGCCGCTTTATTACATACATCCGCCTTGCCATTCCCGCAGGGAATCTCCTAACGTCTCAGTATTATACCACAAACATTCTTCCACTCCCGAAGGGAATCTCGTCACTTCACCTCAATCTCAAACCCCGACCAGTCCTTGTTTTCGGTGAGCAGGTCGTAGTAATTAGATTCCCTTCGGGAATGGAGTTAGCGTTTAAGTTATATTACGGCGGCATAAAAGCTCTACAAATAGTAAACGTCTGTTGCCGCCGCTTTATTACATACATCCGCCTTGCCATTCCCGCAGGGAATCTCCTAACGTCTCAGTATTATACCACAAACATTCTTCTCCACTCCCGCAGGGAATCTCATCACTTCTCGGGATAAGCAATCCTAACATGGTAAATGCTCATCAACTTCTTCTTCAAGACCTTGCGGCAGGTCTCAATGTCGCGAAGGGTGAGGTCGGTATTGAGGAACTGCCCCGCCTCCATCTGCTTGTTGATGATGCCATCCACCATGTCGCTAATCTTCTTCTCGTCAGGGTCCTTGATGCTGTGCGAAGCGGCCTCGATGCTGTCGGCCATCATCAAGACGGCGGTCTCGCGTGAGAACGGTGCCGGACCGTGATAGGTGAAGGGCGTCGGGTCGATTTCCTCGTCGGGATGCGCCTTCTGCTCGTTGATATAGAAATAATCGGTACGGCGCGTGCCGTGATGGGTGCGGATAAAATCGATGATGCGCTCGGGGACATGCGCCTTATGCGCCATTTCGATGCCGTCGGTAACGTGCGAGATGATGATTTCGGCACTCTCATAGTTCGAAAGGTCGTTGTGCGGGCTATAGGCGCCATGCTGGTTCTCGGTGAAATACATCGGGTTCTGCATCTTTCCGATGTCGTGGTACAAGGCACCCGTGCGAGCCAAGAGCGTATCGCCACCAATCTCAAAGAGCACCTCCTCGCAGAGGTTGGCCACCTGTATGGAATGCTGGAAGGTGCCTGGTGCCGTGGCTGCCAGTTGGCGCAACAAAGGCGTGTTGGTGTTGCTCAGTTCCATCAGCGAGAACGACGTGGTGACACCGAAAATGCGCTCAAACATCAGGATGAGCGGCTGGGCCAACAAGGTAAACAAAGCATTCAGCAGCAGCAAAAGCACATCATACCAATCCACTTCGCTGGTCGAAAGGAAAGTGAAAGCGACATACACCAGCAAATAGCCCACAAACACGAACAACGCCGCCTGGATGAAACGGTGGTGCGCCCTCGTGTTCGACATGCTGAACACCGTCAGCACCGTGGCCACCAGCTGCATGAAGATGAACAAAAACGGATTGGGCACCACCAACGATATCAACATCACGGCAAAGACCTGGACGGAGAACGCCAATCGCAAGTTGAAGAACGAACCCACCATGATGGCGAGCAGGCACACCGGCATCATGTAAATCAGGCTGGGGGCTACCCTCACCAAAATATACGACGGGATGATAATCAGCAGCATAAGGGTCAGCAGCAGCACGATGTTCCTCAGCTCGGCGAAGACCTTCTTGTGCAACTTGTTGCCATACAAACCCATCAGCGCAAACACCAAAGTCACGAGGAAAATCTGGCTCAACAAGACACGAAGCGTGTCATCGCTCGACATCGACTTTGAAGCATATTCCCGTTGGAGCGAATTGAGGACATCGAAAGTGTGCGCATCAATGATTTCGCCTTCCGAGACGATGATTTCGTCCTTCTGCACCATGCCGTAGGTCAGCGACACTGCCGATACCGCCTTGTCGACCTCTTGGTTGGTAAGGTCGGCATCGTAGAACACATTCTGTCGCAATGCGCCATTCAGCAACTCCGACAGCATTTTTTTGTCGAAATGCTCATCCAAGTGCCCCAACATCGTCGACACGGCCTCGGTGGCTTCGTTCATGGTATAGAAGTCGCCATAGCGGGTGGTGCGCATCACCTTGTTGCGGACGACGTTCACCTCGTCTTCTGGTGCCAGATTGCTTGTGGCGTTGTCGTAGGCCACAATGCCATGGTTCTCGATGGAATCATACACGTTGAACAATGCATTGAGGGCATCTTCCTTGTCGGGGACATCATTGTAGCGGGTCTCAAAGGCATTAAACAAGGCGTTTCGGGCTGCCGCCATCTGGTCGTCGTTGAACCTGAAAATCGGCTTCACCTTGGCCGAGGCCGCAGCAGTTTCAGCGGTCAGTGTCTCGAAGTCCTTATATATTGGGAAATCGAACGGTGCATAAAGGGTCTCGTGCTGCCAAGGCTTCGAGAGTTGGTACTCATATTTGAACTTGCCCGTGCGAGGCATGAGCCAGCTCACCAGCGCGATGGCCACCAAAAAGGCAATCACCTTGGCGATTTCGTAATAGTTATGCCTTATCTTATTGAAAATTTTCTCTAGCATACTCATACACAATTATTTAGCGAATTATAGTCCGCAATAATCCGAGTGCTAAATTAAAAAAAACAACAATCACTTGAAAAAAAACGGCGGAAAAAGGCGTTTTGAACCAAATTGTTGCCTAATTTAGCGGTCATAAAAATCTCGAAACCATGACCTACGGCATCTGCAAACTGTCCGCCATCGCCCTGCGCAAGGAAGCCCGACACGGCTCAGAGATGGTCAACCAATTGCTTTACAACGAGACATATACAGTTTTGGACAGTGTCCATGATTGGGTACTCGTCCAAACCGACTTCGACCCCTATCAAGGCTGGATTCAAGCGAAGCAATTCGCGGAAATCGTCGAGGAGGATTACAAGGCCCTGAAAGCAAAAAAGATTTACCTCACCAACAAGCCCATCGTCGAATACCAAGGACAGTTGTTGAGCATGTGTACGCCGCTTTACGAGCCTCATCCCGAAGCGGTTGAGATGCCTTCAGAGTTCCATCCCGAGTTGATGGTGGGCTATGCCAAAACGCTCCTCGGTATGCCTTATCTCTGGGGTGGTCGTACAGTGCTAGGCATCGACTGCTCCGGGCTGGTGCAGCTGTGTGCCCGCCTTGCGGGTGGGGCTTTACCTCGTGACGCCTCACAGCAGATTCGAGAAGGCGAGTTGGTGTATTTCCTGCAAGAGACACAGCCTGGCGACTTGGCATTCTTCGGTGAAGAAGACGGCCACATCACCCACGTGGGCATCATCATGGGCAACGAGCAAATCATCCACTGCTCAGGTCAGGTCCGCATCGACTATTTGGACCAGACGGGCATTTTTAATAAGGAGCGCAACGAGCACACGCATTTGCTGCAGGCGGTCAAACGGATATAATGATAAGTAACTGTTCAAAATTAAGCTACATGATTTTTGACGCGGGACTTGGGGACATGGGACAACTATTTTTAGCGATAAGGCAGTCGTCCCAGTGGGACAGCCTCCGCCTGTGGGACAGGGACAGTTTTAATTAATCCACGTTTTTCCGAAGGATTTCAATATTGCAACCTTATTCCTCTGAATCATCATTGTCCTTAATGATATGCAAATCGCGCTGCGGGAACGGAATTGTTATGCCGGCGGCGTTCAGGGCGTTGTACATGACTTCTGGAGCACGGTCGGCGTAGGCGACGCGCTCGGCGGCCAAGACGTATTGCTTCACAATGATATCGACACCGCTGTCGCCAAATGACCCAAACACCACATAGATGCCTTTCTTCGGTTCCACGATTTCGCGTCCGTAGGCGTCTTTGGTGCGCATCACCTGCATGGCTTCAACTAGGACATCACGTGCGCGTTGCAAATCGGTGCCGTAGGCCACGCTCACATGCAACTTGAGGCACTCGTAGGAGTCGCTCTTGGTGAGGTTGGTGAAACTCTTGGCAAACAACGCAGCATTGAGGAAGGAGACGGTAACACCGTCGTAAGTCTCTATTTGCGTGCTTTGGTAATTGATGTCGGTGACCGCACCGCGCACTCCATCACACTCAATCCAGTCGCCAACCCTCAAGCGTCCGCCCATGAGCTGGATGCCGTAAACAAAGTTGTTGATGATGTCCTTGAGGGCAATACCGATACCAGCTGACAAACCGCCTGCGATAAGACCCAACGAACTGGTGGGGATGTTTAAAGTACAGACGAAGATGTAAATGTAAATAAACCAAACGAATACAGTAATGAGGCTATTACCCAACGAAAGGTTGATTTCATTTTTTCGGATGGCTTTCCGATTAAACTTACGGAGGAAGCGATTGTACTGGGCCTGCTGCCAAATGGTGTGGATGGCCTTGTTCAGGTAACGGAACACGTAGAAAAGTCCCGCAAGGAACAAAAGGGCATACAAAGACACCGTAAATCCGTCCTCTCCGTGTTGGACGTATGGCTCCATGAAAATCTGGCGATACAAATCGTTGAACTCAAAGATGTTCAATGCCCATCGGATGCACAGCGGGAACGAGACCAGCACCAACAGCGGGACAACCACATCTTTTATCAGGTCGTAGAACCATGTAACGGCAAACACTAAACTATCCTTGGACGTACCTGACAAATAGGTAATCTGAGCCTTGTATTCCTCCACTCGCTTGTCCAAATGACTCGTCTTGTACCAAAGCAACAGGTGCCATATCGTGACAATGGCAAGGATGGCCGTCAACAGGAAATACCACCAAACCAAGATAATAAGAGCCAAGAAGATGTAACCGGACCAACTGATGAACATGGCAATGGCGGTTACGCCTAACGAAACCCAGCCAATAATGGCATCGGCCCGTTCTGAGTTCTTACTCCGTCGCAAATTGGAAATCAACTGCCACGCCGTCATGATCAGCAAGAGGGGCGGGAAGATGAAATTCAAGAAAGCATTGGGCAAGAAAAGCACTCGGCAACTGATAACAAAGAGTGCCGTGAAAATAGTGGACAGGTAGCTGCGGATGCCGTTTTTAAGTTTGCTGGGTTCCAAGCGGATGAGTTGTGCCGTTGTAATGGCCATCAACAGACAGAGGAAGGTGTGCATCAGGTGGATGGACTTGGCCGCCCTATCGTCTATTGTGGTTTGGTAACTGAGAAGTATAGCCAGAACACAGCATATCAGGAGGGCGACATAGCGCCTTTGCTCTTTGGCCACTGCCTTATCGAGCGGTTTCACGAAACGATAGACCAGACGCATCAACAAGGCGACAATGCCCCACAGCACGAAGAAGGCAACGATGTAATACACCAACCAGAACAGCGTTGTCGAGTTGTTGACACGGCTGTCCTTGTAATTGCTGTCGTCTGATTCATAGTCGTCTGAAAAATCTATGACAAAAGTCGAGGAGAACCTCTCCTCCATGGCGAGTTTGGCCTGTCGCCAATAGAATGAAGGATTCTTCAGGATTTGTATCCAAGAAGTCTGGCCATCCACAAACACACTTTTCTGGAGGATCTTGTAGTAATCCTGTGCATAGTCGTATGATTCCTTCATGCGCAGCCAGGCTTCGATGTAGTAGGTGCTGTCGGCCATGACCACCTCGCGTGTCTGGGCATAGATTTTCAGCAGTTGGGAAGCATAGAAAATGCACGAATCGCGTTCCATCTGGCCTATTTCACTCAGCATGAATGGTGAAGTGCTTCCCACATTAGCCGTCGTGTCCTGCACCGCTGCCATCGAATCAACGATGGCTAAATCAACAGCAGTTTCCTGCTCTGGTTGTTCCTCTTCTTTGAGGTTTTGGCTGTGCAGCAGAAAAGCTTCCGTTGTATCAATCAAACGGGCAAGGCTGTCACTAAGAACCAACGAATCCCCTACCATTGTATCCTGCGTCGCAATGATAGACATGATAAGGTTCACCTGATCATACAGTTTCTGCTCCAAGAGGCTTTCGTTATGCTCCAAATGGGCATCCAATGAGTCGTTATGATAGGCAAGGCTGTCGGGCACCAATTCCACTTCCTTCAACTCAGGTGGAAGGCGGCGAAGCGATTCAATCAATCGGGCATAGCGGTTGATTTCGATGGTCAACTTCGACACGATGCGGTCGTAAGGCGTGCGATTCTTGTTGAAGTCTTCGTATTCCTGGGTCACCTTCTCCAATGCGTAACTGACGTCGAAGGTGTAGTCCTGTTTTTGGGAATACAGCATCAGCGATTGGTCGTTGCATTTTTTGGCAATCTCCACCATTTGCTTGTGCTGCCCGTCGTAATACTCCTTCAATTCGTCCTGCGTCTGGGCAATTTGATGGTAATCATAGCATAATTCCCGTCGCAGGTTGGCTAATGTGGCATCCAAATCCATTCCCGTAAAAACGGCCAAGGCTGGCACCGCAATGGCCAGCAGTGCCACAAGAAAACAAAAGACTTTTCTCTTTTTCATGATGTATGACTTTTCTTTTTGGTTTCAGATACAAAACAAGCCACCAGCCCGTAGGTGATGGTGGGACGAATCCAGATTTCCGTGAGCATATACACAGTGAATTCGTCGGCAGGTTCAAGGAGAATGTCGATGTTGTAGAGGATGGCGATGAGTGCATCGATGATGAAAATCAGCCATAGGTTCCGCTTGGTATAGGACTCCCAGTCTTTGCGGGCATAGAAGTAGGTCAGCAGGCAGAGCAGCATCACCGACAATGTAGAACATGCCAATTTGATGGGATAATAGGTTATCGTATATGGAAAAAGAATGTCGCGCAGCAACACCGTGATGCCAACGCAAACGGTACACCAATAGTTGAATTGCTTTGTAGTGATGCCTGAGTCGAAAAAGTACATCCAAATCATCACCACGCAGGCGATGTAGAACACGTTGAGCACCAACTCGGGCCAAGTTTCACCAAGCCCATAATGGAAGATGCCGTAAAGCATCGTACCCACCGAGAGCATAACGGCCAAGGCGGTAATCACGATGTCTATGACCTTGGCTCTTTCTTTGAATCTTGTTTGCATAATTGTTTAGTGTATTTATCTTTTTATTTCAGAGGGGTTAACGGATAAACGACATTGACGATAAAAATATTGGCTGCCAAGATGTTCCGATAACACGCCAAGTGATACGTCGTGACAGTTTGCTCTTTTTCATTTATACTTTGCCAATTATTCCAACGGTATCTCTGGGTGCTGCACCGACAGGGGCAGGCCTTCCTGTGAGAGGTAGAACATGTAGAGGACGACAGGCTTGGTGCCTCGGTTCTCGCCATGGTGGATGGTGCCTACCATCTCCACAACGGCCTCGCCCTCATGCACCACTTTCTCATTGCCGTACTGGTCGATGATGGTCAGCTCGCCCTGCACAAGTACGCCGTAATTCATCACGGGATGGTGGTGCCAGCCTAATTTCTGCCCGGCGGGAAACTCGTATTTCATCACTACCAGCTCGGGGCGACCCTGAAGGTAGTCGGGCATTTCCACACCGTCCCAGCTTTGGCTGGTACGTATCATTTCGGTGGTCTTCACAGAGCTATTTTCAGCCATGTCGTTGCATTTTGTTTTCAAATCTGTCTGATTTGCACTTATCGATCATTCATCAGGGAACGGGAAATCAAAGTTAGGCATGTTCCCGACATAGTGCATTGTCGGTGTGCCATTCCAGACATCATAGTTTTGTGCCCAAGCTCCTTGTGCAAATGCGCACAACAGAGCGAAAGTGAGTAAGAGTTTTTTTGTCATATTCGTAAGAGGTTTAATTCCAATTTCCGTGAAACAAGCCACATTATTCCCAACGTCAATTGGGAACATGAAATAAACCGCAAAGATAAAAAACTTTCTGCGAACAGCTTCTTAGTATTGATACTTTCTTTGCAGTGCCACCATAAATATACTCCCGACGACAGCTGCCATCAGTTCGGCGAATACAATAGCATACCAGATGCCGTCAACGCCAAACAGCAACGGCAACAGGAGCACGGCCCCAAGTTCAAACACGAATGTCCGCAAGAAGGATATCAGTGCCGATACCTGCCCGTTGTTCAAAGCGGTAAAGAAGGCTGAGCCGAAAACAGCCATTCCCGTGAATAGGTATGCGACAGAGACAATCCGAAACGCGTGTACGGCATCCGGCAACAGATTCGGTGCGTCTTGCAGAAACAAGGTGGAAAACGGATGGGCCAGGGCTTCAGAAAGGAGAAACATCGCGATGGATGCAACTCCGATGAGCTTCAGACTCCTTTTTCGCAGGTTTTTGAGTTCTTCATGGTTCCGGGCGCCATAATGATAGCTGAACACTGATCCTATCCCGTTGGAATACCCTACAAATATGGCGGCGAAAATCAGGCTGACATACATCAGCAGGCCATAAATGACAACGCCGTCTTCCCCCGCATACTTAAGCAGCTGTATGTTGTAGACAATCGCTACCATGGACCAAGCGGCTTCGGCCATGAATTCCGAGGAACCGTTGGTCATGCTTTTGACAAGCGCCCTGCCGTTCCAAACAGGCTTTACCAACTTCAGGAGACTGTTATTCTTTCGCATGAAATAAATGATAGGAAACAGGCCGCCTACAAGCTGGCTCAAGGCCGAGGCTGCTGCCGCGCCTGCAAGTCCCCAATGGAAACCGATAATAAAAAGCGCATCGAAGGCAATGTTACTCAGTCCTGCGAGCACTGTGACAACAAGCCCCAGCCCAGGTTTTTCAGCAGTGACAAAGAAAAGCTGGAACTCATACACCCATATCCATGCGGGCAGCGCCAGAATAAAGATTCGTCCGTAAAGCACGCTGTTTTCAAGGAGTTCCCCTCCTGCCCCCAGCATAGTTGCGACTTGAGGCATAAAGATGAACCCCGCAACCATCATCAAAGCACCCAAACCACCAGATACTAGCACAATCAGGGAAAACAAACGATTCGCTTGATCCTGGTGCTTTTCCCCAAGCGTCTTTGCAATCAGAGCGCTGCCTCCCACACCGAACATATAGCCGATGGTTCCGAGGATATTCAGTATTGGCATAACCAGGTTGATTGCTGCAAATTCCGTCTTTCCCACGAAATTAGCGACGAAATATCCGTCCGCAATGATGTACAAGGAAGCGAATATGTTCATCACAATAGATGGCAAAGTAAACCTTAGCAGCTTACCATAAGTAAAATGCTCTGATAAATGGATTCGTGACTTCATCTTTTATCTGAAGATTAAACCATGAGTTTATACATTTCGCTGACATGGACGAATCCTCGTTTCTCGAAGAAACGGTGGGCGTTGTGGTTGTCCTTTCCGGATTCCAGGAAAATGTCATGGATTCCCTTGGCGTGAAGCCAGTCGATGGCCGTCTGTAGCAGGGTGCTGCCTACGCCACCAGCTCGGCACTGAGGATTGACCAGAACGTCGCCCACCATGCCGAAGGGAGCACCTCCGGCCATTTCGATATCGGCAGCGCAGAATCCCATTAGGGTCCCTTGGTCGTCGACGGCTTTCCAAACTGCCGCGATGGAGTCGTTATTCATCATGTCCAGAATATACTTCATCCATTTTTCGCGGGCATCCGTCGCAGGACGGGTAATGAAACTGCCGTCCTGGACGGAAACTTTGCCCACACCCATTTGGATTTCTCCGTGGGAGATGTATTCGGGATGCGCGGTAATATGGCCGATGAACAGGTCGGCGAGGGCACCGGCATCAGCGGCTGATGCCGGTGTTATTCTAGTATGTACCTCTTGATTTTCCATTTTGTATTTGTTCAAAATTAAATTTTCGCTCACCGGCTTATAAACTATTTTTAATATTGTTTGAGCTACACGCCCACGTTAGCACACCCTCTTGGACGACCCGTTCCCAAGGCGCTCTGCCCAGGACATCATCAGATCCTCCCGCCTTCCGAACAGGTCCTTCTGCATACCGATGGCATCGTCGGAGACCATTGTCTGGCGGTCGTCACCCGTGAACTT
>CALEMB010000193.1 GCA_937902805.1 uncultured Bacteroidales bacterium | reverse complement strand
AAAACACCAAATGTCCAAAGTGAATAAGTTATAAGTTATAACTTCAGTTGGGGGGGAGTGTATTTGTTGAGATGAAAAACTATCCTTCGTCTCTTGCTTTTCCCAAAGATAAGGTATAATTTTGCAGATTGTAACACAGATGAAAGATATACATTACTCCGAAACAGTATAGACCACAACTATGATGAACAAAATATATATTCATAACTCATTGAATAATAACATTTTACCCCCCCCCCTATAAAGAGTTTCTTAAGGTAATATCTCATTCTGAATCAGCAGTATACACCATCCTGCCCCCTAAGGCCTGTGCCTTAAGAGGCGGGATTTTTTGTGCCCTTTTGTTGGGGCTGACGCTGGGCTTTTCTTCCTGTAGCAAAGCCACCAAGGTTGCTGAGCCTGGTCGAAGCATCGAAGGGCCGACCCTAAAGAACGCTCCCGCCCCGAATCAGGGCGTGAGTTTCACTATTGACACGACTTGGTTGCCAGATACCATCATTGATTTCACGCCCAACCCATGAACAGCTTGTTTGGACATATCAGATGGCTGTTCCGCAGCCGCCGCACACGCCGACTTGACGAGATGGCTATGGGTATTGCTGATAAGTATGGGATGCGAAAGGAGTACTTGGCGGCGAGGAAGTTTGGGCTGGAGCCTTTGGAGGCTTTGGAGGATTGGGACCTCATCCGGCCTGAAGAGAGAGATTTATTTATGAATTTATAACACCTTTAGCATCATGTCACTACCATACGCCACAAATGCCGACAACCACTTGAGCGAGGAAGACATCAAATCACGCTTCATCCAGCCTGCTCTTGAAGACAAGGGATGGGATAAGTTCCACATGCGTTTGGAGTATGCCTATACTGCTGGACAAATCATAGTAAGAGGCTCGCTGAAGCATCGTAAAAAAGCGAAACGTGTCGACTATCTTCTCTACACCGACGACAACTATCCCATAGCCGTAGTGGAAGCTAAAGACCATAAGCATGCCCCGGACGACGGTATCCAGCAAGCCATCGGCTATGCCCACGACTTGGATGTGCCTTTCGCCTATTCCACCAACGGTGAGGAGTTCGTTGAGCACGACATGAATACTGGTGCGGAACGCAAATTCAGTATGGACGATTTCCCCACACCTTTGGCGCTCCGTGAGCTCCATCGCCAGTGGATGTACCGAAACTCTAACCTTACCGAAGAAGGTGCACAGCTGCTCGACATTCCTTACTATAGCGACAGCGACAGCTACCCGCCGCGTTACTACCAGCGCATCGCTATCAACAGGGTGATTGAGGCTATCGCCTGCGGCAAGAACCGCATCCTCTTGGTGATGGCAACAGGAACCGGCAAGACCTATACCGCTTTCCAAATCATCCACCGCCTGCATGCTTCGGGGCGTATGAAGCGCATCCTTTATCTTGCCGACCGCAACATCCTCATCGACCAGACCATGCGGCAGGACTTCAAGCCCTTCCGCAAGGTGATGTCGAAGATACAGGGAAGGAGTGCTGAGAGTGGATTCGAGATTTATATGAGCCTCTATGGGCAGTGGGTGAAAAAGGAAGCCGAGCTGCAACCAGGCGAAAAACAGCCATACGAATACTACAACAAAGACTTCTTCGACCTGATTGTTGTCGACGAGTGTCACCGTTCCAGCATCGACGAAGACAAGGAATGGCACAAGATATTGACCTACTTCGACAAAGCCACACAGATAGGCCTCACGGCTACGCCGAAAAGTGTAGAAGGTGCCGACAATTATGAGTACTTCGGCAAGCCTGTATTCACTTATTCGTTGAAACAAGGCATCGCTGACGGCTATCTGGCACCCTATCGCGTCACCAAGTCGTTCATCAACGTCGACATGGAAGGTTACGTCACCGAGGAAGGCGAGGAAGACTTGTTTGGCAATGCCATTGAAGAGAGCATCTTCACCCGCAATGCCTTTGGACGCGAGATACACATCACAAAGAGGCAGAAGGTAGTGGCTTACCGTATCACCCAGATGATGAAAGTAATAGGCCGCATGACCAAAGCCATTGTCTTTTGTCCCGATCAGGAGGAGGCCGCCATCATGCGCGAGCTACTGATTACCATGAACCAGGATATGGTGCGCAAATATCCCAACTATGTTGTCCGCATCACCGGCGATGACCGAGTGGGCAAAGCCTTGTTGGACAACTTCATTGACCCATACGAGTCCACTCCCGTTATTGCGACCACCAGCGAGCTGCTGACGACAGGCGTAGACTGCAAGACCTGTGGTCTCATCGTGATAGACAAAGAAGTGAACAACCCTACCACCTTCAAGCAGATGATAGGTCGTGGCACCCGCATCTTTGAAAAAACCAACAAGATGAATTTCGAGATACTGGATTTCCGTGGAGCGACGCTGTGGTTTGAGAAGGGCTTTGACGGCGAGACGGAAACGGAGGAGTACGAAAAGCGGAAGAAAGAAACGGAGGAGGAAAATCCAAAGAGAGAGGTGAATGACGACAACCCTGATGGAGGGAGCGAAGGAGGCAAAGATAGCGGCAATCATGGACACCGCAAGAAATACTATGTCGACGGCAGGGAGGTGAGGATCGTCCACGAGGTGGTACAATTCCTCGGCGAGGACGGTAAGACCCTTTTCACAGAGAGTCTCACTGACTTTACCCGCAAAGCCATCAAGAAGCACTATCCTACCTTGGACACCTTCCGAGGGGCTTGGGCTAAGGCAGACCGCAAGCAAGCCATTATCGATGAGCTAGCTGAAAACGATGTGTTGTTGGATGCCGTAAAAGAAGAGAATCCTGAGCTTCAGGAGTGTGACTACTTCGACATCATCTGCCACGTGGCCTTTGACCAGAAGCCTTTGACGCGCCGTGAGCGCATCGAAGGGGTGCAAAAGCGCAACTACTTGACGAAGTATGAGGGCAAAGCCCGCGAGGTGATTGAAGGGCTGATGGAGAAATACGGCGAGACGGGAGTGACGAACATTGAGAACCCACAAATCCTCAACCTCAACCCTTTCGCCCAAATTGCCAAACGCCCACGCATCATGAAGGGTGTGTTTGGAAGCCCCGAAGAGTACAACGAGGCGGTTAGAGAACTGGAAAATGAATTGTATAATGTTGGATAAACTATGGCAGTAGGAAACTTAGTAAAACGATTACAGGATATCATGCGCAAAGATGCCGGCATCAACGGCGACGCGCAGCGCATCGAGCAGATGGTGTGGATGTTCTTCCTGAAAGTATATGATGCAGCCGAAGAGGACTGGGAGTTGGATGCCTTCGACAAAAGCGAGGACTTCAAGAGCATCATCCCTGAGTCGCTCAGATGGCGCAATTGGGCTCCCTCGAAAGACGAGGAAGGCAAACTGAAAAGCGACGTCCTGACAGGCCAGTCGCTGCTTGACTTCATTAATGAAAAGCTGTTCCGGGTGTTGAAAGGCGAAGACAGTCTTGATGGCAGCATCAAAGGCATTCAAGTGACTCGTGAGACTGCCCGCCATCAGGCTGTGGTACGCGACGTGTTCCAAGAGGTGAACCAGTATATGAAGAACGGCGTACTGCTTCGCCAAATGATTGACGAGATAGAAGGTGTCGACCTGTTGGACAGTCAGGAGAGTCACGCCTTTGGCGATATGTATGAGACCCTGCTGAAAGACCTGCAAGCCGCAGGCAACGCGGGTGAGTTCTACACCCCACGTCCCCTGACGGACTTCGTCGTCGATAAGCTCAAACCCCAATTAGGTGAGTTGATGGGTGACTTGGCTTGCGGAACGGGCGGGTTCATCATCTCGACGTTGAAATACTTGGAAAAGCAGAAGAAGACCGCAAAGGATGAGGAACTTTTCCAGCAATCTGTGATGGGGCAGGAGTGGAAGCCCTTCCCTTATCTCTTGGGCGTGACCAACATCATGCTGCACGGCATCAAAGACCCGATGCTCTTTCATACGGACTCCTTGGGCAAGAACATGAGCGAATATCAGGAGGACGGCAAGCTTGACACCATCGCCATGAATCCGCCCTACGGAGGAGCTACAGACAGCGCCACCAAGATGAACTTCAAGACGGAGTACCGCAGCTCTGAAACCGCCGACCTTTTCTTGGTGCTGATCATGCAACGATTGGCAAAAGACGGTAGAGCTGGCGTGGTGGTGCCTGACGGCTTCCTCTTTGGTACAGATGGAGCCAAGTTAGCCATTAAGAAACGGCTGCTTACCGAATTCAACCTGCATACCATCGTCCGTCTGCCTGGTAGTGTGTTCTCTCCTTACACGAGTATTGCCACCAACGTTCTCTTCTTCAATAACGAAAGGGCTGAAGGTGCACCTGAAGGGTATGCTACCAAAGAGACTTGGTTTTACCGTATGGATATGCCTGAGGGCTACAAGCACTTCTCGAAGACGCGACCCATCGAGAACCGCCATTTTGAGGTGGTGAATGAATGGTGGGAAAACCGCCAGCTGTTGGAAGAAGGCGAGAAGAGCCGCAGCTTCACGCCGCAGGAGCTGATGGACCTGAGCTGTAACTTCGACCAATGCAAGTTCCCCAAGGAAGAGGAAGAGGTGCTGCGTCCTACTGAATTGTTGAAGAAATATCACGAGGAACGCGCTGCTCTCGATGCCAAGATTGACGCACACCTCAACAAGATTGAATCCATCTTGGGAGTAAAAATCGATGAGTTATGAATGCACAGCAGTTGAAGAACTCCATCCTGCAAGAGGCTATCGAAGGGCGATTGGTACCGCAAGACCCTAACGATGAGCCAGCATCGGTGCTGCTGGAACGCATCCGAAAGGAGAAAAAGAGATTGGTGAAGGAAGGGAAGCTGAAGAAGAAAGATCTTGAAGAAGTACCGATTGGGGAAGATGAGAAGCCGTTTGAGGTACCTGTGGGTTGGAAGTGGTGTAGAGTAGGTGATATTTCTGAATCATTTATTGGGCTAACATACAAACCTTCTGATGTTTCCGATACAGGATGGTTGGTTTTGAGGTCTTCGAATATTCAAGATGGTGATTTGGTTTTTTGTGACATCGTGAAGGTTAATTTGGTTATCCCTGAAAAGCTACAGGTACGCACGAATGATATAGTTATTTGTGCACGAAATGGTAGCAAGAAACTAATAGGTAAATCTGCCTTGGTTAAGGAAGTTAAGGAACCTATGACATTTGGAGCATTTATGGCAATCTGTAGAACGCCATTCTACAGATATATTTCGTTGTATCTATTATCTCCTTTGTTTTTTGGTCAACTGAGAAAGGAAAGTGATACAACTACGATAAATCAACTAACACAAAAGAACTTTTGTAAATATTTAGTCCCACTCCCGCCACTTGCCGAGCAGAAACGTATTGTAGCGAAGATAGAAGAGCTACTACCCGAGGTAGAGGAATACGGCAAAGCGCAGGAAGCCCTCGACAAACTGAACGCCGAACTGCCTGAGCGACTGAAGAAAAGCATCCTTCAAGAAGCCATAGAGGGTAGACTTGTACCACAAGACCCCAATGAGGAATCCGCCAGCGTGCTGCTCGATAATATCCGAAAGGAAAAGAAACGCTTAGTGAAGGAAGGAAAACTGAAGAAGAAGGATTTGGAGGAAACGCCGATTAGCGAGGATGAGATACCGTTTAAAATTCCTGAGAGTTGGGAATGGGTTAGAATAAACTACATCGCTAATTCTCAACTCGGTAAGACTCTTGATAAGGGAAAACAAGTTGGGGATGAATACCCTTATTTGTGTTCGATTAACGTGTACTGGGATGGTATAGATTTGTCAAAAGTGAAAACATTCTTGTTGAAACCAGATGAACTAACTCGCTATAGACTTAATAAAGGAGATTTACTTGTATGCGAAGGTGGGGACTATGGAAGATGTTGCGTTTGGGATAGAAATGAGGAAATGTATTATCAAAATGCTCTTCACAGAGTTAGATTCTACGGTGGTATTTCATCCTGCTTTTATAAGTATGTTTTTGAATTATATCGGTATACAGACTACATAGTAGGTCAGGGGCAAACAATAAAGCATTTCACATACGAAAACATGAAAAGCATTTTGTTCCCTCTCCCTCCATTGCAAGAACAACACCGTATTGTCCTGAAAATTGAACAGTTACTGAACAAAATAAACCAACTGAAAGAAGAAAAATAACTCAACGAAGATAAACCAAAGAAGAAAAGTGCTACTTTAGCGCGTCGTTAGCGTTACGATACACCCGAGAATCCGGCAAAAATTCTAAGGCATAAAGGTATCGAGAACATAACGAGACGACCGTCTGATGCTGTAACAACAGCGTGGGGCGGCAAGTCTTGTTAACCTTTCTCAATGCCAAGGTGCCTTGCCGGAGCCTTACGGGGTATGGGGAAACTTGAAACTACCGTCCCCGCTTTCTTCTTAGAAAGACGAAAGACGATGACAGCAAACGACCAAGAGAATATCGAACGCAAATTGAATCACCTACTGGATATGGGCAGCCGCATCATTGCCCTCTATCCCCATATCACCTGCACCGAGCGCAGCGCCTTGCTGCTGGCGATGATGGCAGCCTCGCGACAGGTGGCAGCCAATATGCGCCTCGTGGCAGCCCTGCTCCGCAAGAACCTGCTCGACCCCTTCCGTATCAATTACACCGACTATGCCCATCAAGTGGAGGAACTGCTGAAGCTCTGGCAGGAAGGGCTGAGCGGCGCACCCATGGTCCACAACATCGACAAGCAAAGCCGCCCCATCACCATCCCCAACGACATCGCCCTGAAAGAGGATATGCTCTATGACCTGAGCGTCAGAAACCCTGAAGGCGGCTTCGATTTCTTCGATGCTCGTGTGGGTTTGATGAAGAACGCGCCCTTGATGTGCGAAGCCATTGAGACGGGGTTGGAGCATCTTGGGAAGACCTTGCGCGAAATCGTCACAGACTACCAAAGCCTGAAAGCCAACACCCATGAGCAAGACACACGCCTAAAGCAACTGGAGCAACAGTATGAAGAGTCGATGTGGGAGATAGATCGGGAGCGGCTGATAAGTGAGACAAAGGAATATATCGTACTGTGCAACCGTAGCGACAGCAAAGACACCTTCGAGCTCTTCCAGCAAAGAAAGGAGCGCGAAGCCACCGACCCGCATGATAACAAGGTGTTGGCAGAGCTGAACGAGTGCTATCTGGCAGGACAGCGTCCGGCAGGCTTCATCGTTGAACACCGCGACAAGTTGTCGATAGAAGACCTCGCCAAACATTTCTGCTTTGTGCGCTGCCACCGCATGATTGCCCAGCACATCGAGCGCTTCGACCTGGTGGGTGCACCCGATAAGGAATACAAAGACCTCTTTGTCAACCGAGCGGCGCAGGAGTTGGCCTTCCTGCTGGAACCCACTATCAACCGTTGCGTCGACTTCCGCCACAACTACCAATATGCAGCCCTCATCATGGCGATGCAGGACTTGGGGCTGGTTTACTGTGACAGAAGCAACGGCATACAGATGAAGGACTTTCTCAATGTCTCTTACCTAAAGAACGCCGAGCCTATCAAAGACCAGAAGACCCTCACAGAGTGGACGGGTAAGCTGCTCCAAAAGAGCTTCGGCAAGATGGACGAGCGCAACCTGCAAGGCAATTTCACCCAGAAGGACTTCGAGAAGCTGAAGGAGTACTACTGGCTCTGCCTCAGCATCATCAACAAAGTCGTCCAAGTAGACTTACGGAAGATGCACTTTGCCGCCTACCTCTATAAGGAGCATGAGAAGACACCAAGCATCACGGATTACCGGAACCCAGCGGGGGAGAGCATCATGGAGCGGCTGTCGGTGCTGAGGGAGGCTGTTGGAGGAATTGCTTTGCGAGGTTGAGGTTATCAAATACCTTTTGCGTATTAGGATTCTCTGATCCTAGCACTTTCTCGAAGATATTATAGGCCTTTTGAAAGAATGCAAATGCATTATTGTAGTCATTTTGGTCGAAGTATGTCTTTCCGATATTGTTGTATGTGGTAGCAATAGAAGGCAGATCCTTTTCACTGTTGTCCTCTTTTATTTTCAAAGCCTTTTGATAGTGTTCCATGGCCTTATTAAAATTGCCTTGCTCACGAAATAATGTGCCGAGATTGTTGTATGAGATTGCGGTGGAAGGGTGGTTTGGTCCAAGGACGTTCTCTCTTTCGGTTAAAGCCATTTGAAAGTATTTCAATGCGTTGTCGTAGTCTCCTAAGTTAAAATATACTGTACCAATGCTGTTGTAGGAAATCGCGATATCATAACGCTCCGTATTAGGGTTTTTCTCTCTCATTGTCAAAACTTTTTGAAGTTGCCCTAATGCCTTTTCGTAATCGCCAAGTTCACAATATAAAATACCAATATTATTATAGGTGGTAGCAGTAGAGAGATGCTCTGTGCCTAGAATATTCTCTTTTATTTCTAAAGACAATTGATAATAATTCATCGCATTGTTGTAGTCGCCTAACTTGTCGTAACCAAAGCCGATATTATTATAAAGTGTGGCTAAACGTTCGCTTTTTTCAATTACTATAGAACTAATCACGGATTTAGCTATTCCGATCATTCGCTGTAAAGAATGATGGTCTTGGTTGATTTGAAAAAGTTTTTCGTTGTCAATCAAATACATTAAAATCTTATCAGCCGTGCCTTCGGGTGCAATGTTCTTCTTTTGCATTGCATCCTCAGCAAAATCGAAACGGACAATCGTTCGTACCAAAGGATGCATGAAATAGGTTCCGCTTTCTTCATCATAGTTCAACCAACCATCTTTAAGAGCAGAATTCCAGTCTTTTTTCTTAAAGCCAAACCAATTTCCGAGATCTTCTTTAGTACACCTGCATTTGTTGGGCAGAATAGCAAAACTATTCAAAATCTGTTTTTCCAATTCAGTGCGGCTTTTAATGCTAAACAAGAAACGCAAATGTCCCTCGATAGTATCCTCTTCTCTTTCGTGATAGGTTGTTTGTATGGTTTCGTCTACTTGGTTGAACCCTTGTTTAACTATCTTATAATACTCCTTAATATTGTATTGCCAAGCGCCTTTTGCCAACAATTCGACGGTCAGCGTATGCCTGTTTGCTAGTTCCACCAAGTCGGACACTATTGTTTGATTAAGAGTCTTATTCCCTGGATAATAATGATTGAACACTTTAATGCAATCTTCTTTATCCAGAAAATCCAGCGAAAACGAAGAATAATTTTCCAATCTGGATAACCGCGAAGTCAGCAGGACGCTTGTGTTGCTCCAACCTGTCAAATGATGTAGTTCGGTGTCGTGCGCAGGATTTTGACCTTCAATATGATCCACGTTGTCGATGATGAACAACTTCTTTTTCCCGTCGTTAGTCAAGGCGTTTTTCATGGCTTTCCATTTGTCGTCTTCATTCCCTTCACATTGCAGTTCTGGGGCTGTAATGCTTCCGAAAAAACTCTTTTTCAAGTCTCCTTGATATTCAATCCATGCTACTACATCAAACTCGTTTTCATACGCATGGAACAGCATCTGTGCCAATTTTGTTTTACCGATGCCGCCAAAACCTGTTAGCAAAACCTGGTGTTTTTCAGAGAGCGTTTTCCATAGCTTGTCCAAGTCTTCTTCACGACCAATCACGTTGGAGGGGTCGGCTTTCCCTGGGATGTCTGTCAAGAAATGGGCATAGGCGTTTCCTGTTTTTAGTTTTTCCTCAATTCTTCTGAGCCTTTCGTTTGTGTCATGGGAAACGATATTTGTGTCTTGCTCAATAGCCTTTGACTCTTTTACATCATTTTTTATCTCTCGAACATCAGCTCTGATATCCTGAAGGATTTCTTCATAATGCACCTTCTGTATATAATCCCAAGCCTCAGGATCTTTCTTCAGGCAATCCTTGAATCTTACTATTGTCTTTTCGTCAAGGTAATGTGGCAGCGGATTATTGTTGAAATACTGAGGATTATCCAAGGTATGAATGAGTATCCGTATGACATCGTCCACTCGCCTTTTTACATCATTTTTCCAAAACTCATTGTCAACGGCAACTTGGTTCAAAGCCTTTTCCAAGGCTTTAGCAACTTTCTCCTCAGGCGATTTTTTCGTAAGCTTGCTTGTGCCAACAACAATCGATTTTGCCGCCAGGGAAAGAGCGACTTTTTCAGCAAGAGAGGCAACGGTAGCGATGACAATTCCCATAACCTGTTTTGTTTTATTCTTACAACGGCAAAAATATGTTTTTTTCGTCACAAGAGCAAAAATGTTACAGGATTCTTTGACATTATTTCACGGCATTCAAAAACAATTGCATACATTTGCAGCCTAAAAGCAAATAATCCTATGAATAGAGATCCCAAAACTTACACCACAGAAGAAGAGACTGGCAACAACTCCATCACCAGCGAATCGGCAGTGGCGTTGGAAGAGCAGGAAACCGTTGTCTTTTCCGAAGAGATGGACTACGCAAGCATAGTGGAAGGCATCTAACTATAGTCTGTCAATCAGCTACTTATCCGACGACAAACGACAACAAACGACTACTGTCGACAACAAACGTTTAATCAACGGCTTTGTCTTGACAATGTTTTCATCTTTGCAGCATGAAATACTAAAACGGTAACACTATGTGCAAAGAACAAGACAACACCATTGATGTTCCGACTGGAATCACAAGGGAAGACACGGAAAGACGAAAACAAATCATTCTTGACTTCTACAGGAAATGGAAACAAGAAAACCCTACCCAAAGGAAATACAATGTTTCTTTGAAAGACTATGTGAATATCAGAAATGTCTCTATTACCGAAACAAGTTATAGAGCGTCAAAGACTTACTTGTCTACTTTGGCAGTATTGCAATTAGATGCCATTCTTACAACGGCGAGAAAAACGAAAATTGTAAACGCAAAAACAAACAATAAGAATCAGAAGCCTTTTAATAAGATGATTCTGATGGAATGTGATTTGCCCGGAATAGGGTCGGTAAAAATGATAGTAGGAATAAAACGAAAATCATTCGAAAAGGTTCAGTATTGTATTACCGCCATAGGTATATGATATAGAAAAAGTCCATACCTGAAAGGAGCATCGCTTACCTTATCCACAGTATGGACTTGTAAAGTTGCCGCGAAATGCGGGCAGCAGTCGTACTTAAACGATAGGCCTCCGCGCGGACTTGACGGATGGTCGTGCCGTATTCCCGACTTATATCTGCCTGCAAAAGTACAACAAAATCCGAAATGCCGCCATAAAACCACTAAAAAATATCAGGCTTGCTTTTTTGATTTTTCCGTCGCAAGGCAAAAAAAGGCTTCTTTCTTACGGAAAAAATGCTCATTTTTGAGCGAGAGGTTTTCATCTTCGGGTGAAAATCTCCCGCTTTTTCTGTTTTTGGCAGTTTCTCGTCTCTTTTAGGCGGAAAAAACAAACTCCCCCTGGACTATTGACTTCCTTTGCAGCATGATTCAAGGATAACGACCCCAAGGAAGTAACTGAGAAAAACAATTTAAACATTTAAACAAATGGAAGCACTAGTAAGAATCATCCAACAGAACCCGCTGACCACTCGCGAGTACACGGACAAGAAGACTGGCGAGAAGAAAGTCATTAACAGCGTCAGCCTGAAACTCACCAACGGCACCGACACCTTCCTCGGCGAGATCACCGGCGAACGCGCCGTCAGCTGCCCACAGTTCAACACGAACTATTTCTACCATGTGAACTGCAGCATGGTCGTCCGCGAATGGAACTCGCAGCAGACCGGCGAGGCGATGCAGGCCACCACGATTTACATCGACAAAATTAATCCGGTATGATACGCTTTGACACTGATAATACGCATAAAGGGTGGGAAGCGCAGCAGGGCCTCGTCAACACCAGACGGAAATGCCTGAAAAGCTTCAAGTCGAATACCCGCGTCTTCGACGACTTCAGCATCGAGGTGACGCCCCAGGCCTAATCCAATCTTTATGGCCTTCACCATGCATAAGTAATT